>NZ_JBIRTN010000009.1:0-328046 GCF_044334705.1 Streptomyces sp. NPDC020731 | reverse complement strand
CCGATCCCGGGACTCCCGGCGGTTTCCTGCCGAACGGGGCCGCCGCGAAGGCCGGACTCAACCGCAGCATCCTCGACGCGGGTTGGGGGTTGTTCTTCGGAATCCTGGCGCAGAAGGCTGAGAGTGCCGCTCGCCGCGTGATCCCGGTGGACGCCCGCAACACCTCCCGCACCTGCCCCGCCTGTGGGCACGTCGCCAAGGAGAACCGCGTCACCCAAGCAAAGTTCGAGTGCGTCACGTGCGGGTTCGTGGAGAACGCCGACCGCGTGGGCGCGCTGAACGTCCTGCACAGGGCCGGGCTGGTCCTCTGCGCCGGTGC
This sequence comes from Streptomyces sp. NPDC020731, assembly GCF_044334705.1. Lineage (NCBI taxonomy): Bacteria > Bacillati > Actinomycetota > Actinomycetes > Kitasatosporales > Streptomycetaceae > Streptomyces > Streptomyces sp. NPDC020731. The sequence continues at coordinate 327,727 of NZ_JBIRTN010000009.1, read as the reverse complement.
TTAGCCACCGACACAGGAAGCCCGCCGCTTCAGCGGTGGGTGGAGTCACCTCGATCCTGTCTTCGAGGACGGTCATCGTGGCGCTCCTCCCCGGCTGCCGCTCGATGCGTGCAGCCGCGCGGTACAACGATACGCACGGCGACCAGGACACGCGTGGACGTACTCGTGTTCCCAGGGGGCGGGGAGACTGGAGCCATGAGACTCTTCGCCGCCGTACTGCCCCCCGAGGACGTGGTCCAGGAGCTCGCCGCCGAGGTGGCCCGGTTGCGGAGGCTGCCCGGGGCGGACGGGATGCGGTGGACCGAGCGGGCCGGGTGGCACTTCACGCTCGCCTTCTACGGCGAGGTCGACGACGAGCTCGTGCCCGGGCTGACGGCGCGGCTGGGGCGGGCCGCGGCCCGGACGGACCCCTTCGAGCTGGCCCTGTGCGGCGGCGGCCGGTTCGGGCACGGCAGGGCGCTGTGGACCGGGGCGGAGGGAGACCTGCGCACCATGCGGCTGCTGGCCGAGCGGGCGGAGGCGGCGGCGCGGAGGGCGGGCGTGGCGATGGAGGAGCACCGGCGGTACAAGGCCCACCTGACGGTGGCCCGCAGCCGGGACGCCGTCGACGTACGACCGTACGTGGCGGCCCTGCACGCCTTCCACAGCCGCAGCTGGACCGTGGACGAGCTGGTACTGGTGCGCAGCAACCTGCCGGTGTCGGGGACACCGGGCGAGCAGCCCCGTTACGAGGCGGTCGCCCGCCGGGCACTGGGCGCGGCCGGTTAGGCTCGACGGCGTGGACCCGAAGACCCGGAACCGGATCATGGCCGGTGCGCTCGTGCTGATGTTCGTCGTGGTGGCACTGGCGGCGGCGCTGGGCAATTAGCGCCGCCGCCGGCTGTCGTACGCGCCGCTACCAGGCGAAGGCCTCCGGTGACGGCCCCGGACCAGGGAAGATCTCGTCCAGCGAGGTCAGCAGTTCCTCGCTCAGCTCCAGCTCGACCGCCCGCAGCGCGGAGGCGAGCTGCTCGGCCGTGCGCGGGCCGACGATCGGGCCGGTCACGCCGGGCCGGGAGAGCAGCCAGGCCAGCGCGGCCTCGCCGGGCTCGACGCCGTGCTTGTCGAGCAGGTCCTCGTACGCCTGGATCTGCGCGCGGGACGCCGGATCGGCCAGCGTGTCGGCGGCCCGCCCGGAGGCACGGCGACCGCCCTGTACCTCCTTCTTGAGCACACCGCCCAGCAGACCGCCGTGCAGCGGCGACCACGGGATGACCCCGAGGCCGTACTCCTGCGCGGCCGGGACGACCTCCATCTCGGCGCGCCGCTCGGCGAGGTTGTAGAGGCACTGCTCGCTGACCAGGCCGATGGTGCCGCCGCGCCGGGCGGCGGTCTCGTTGGCCTGGGCGATCTTGTAGCCGGGGAAGTTCGAGGAACCGACGTAGAGGATCTTGCCCTGCTGGACCAGGACGTCGATCGCCTGCCAGATCTCCTCGAACGGGGTGTTCCGGTCGACGTGGTGGAACTGGTAGACGTCGATGTAGTCGGTCCCCAGCCGCTTCAGCGAGGCGTCGACGGCCCGCCGGATGTTCACGGCCGACAGCTTGTCGTGGTTGGGCCACGCCTCACCGTCGGCGGCCATGTTCCCGTACACCTTGGTCGCGAGGACCACCTTGTCGCGGCGCTCGCCGCCCTTCGCGAACCAGCTGCCGATGATGCTCTCGGTACGGCCCTTGTTCTCGCCCCAGCCGTAGACGTTGGCCGTGTCGAAGAAATTCAGTCCCGCGTCCAGCGCGGCATCCATGATGGCGTGGCTGTCGGCCTCGTCGGTCTGCGGACCGAAGTTCATCGTCCCGAGGACGAGCCGGCTGACCTTGAGTCCCGTGCGTCCGAGCTGCGTGTACTTCATGGTCACCAAGCCAACGGCCTGGAGTGCGCTCTATGCAAGAGGGCTCAGTCGTGGGGGAAGTCGTCGGTCTTGAGAACGAGGCCCACACGGGTGGTCGTCATGTCGACCTCCCCGCCGTAGTCGATGGACGTGTCGCTCACATAGGTGCCGTTCTTGGGGTGGGTGAACAGGCGGCACTTGCGGACATAGGGATCGGCGATCAGATAAACCGGCACCTCTGCGAGGGCGTAAGCGGTCTTCTTGGGTTCGTAGTCGTTCTGCGCCGTGTCCTTCGAGATGACTTCGGCGACGAACTCCACGTCCTCGTATCGCCACTTGCCCTTGTCGTCCTTCTGCGCTCCGTCCCTGATCTTCGCCACGTCCGGGCAGAACCCGTTCCGGTGGCCGGGGAAGTCGATGCGGACGTCCGAGAACAGTTTGGCCTGTCGTCCGAATCGGTCTTCCAGGGCCCAGAGGATCATGCGAATGGTTTCCCAGTGAATGTCCCGCTGCGGTGCCATGTAGACAGCCCCCCCGACGATTTCGACCTTGTATCCCTCGGGGACGGGCATCTTCTCGAGTCGCTCGAACATCTCGTCGAGTTGGCGCGTGTTGTCGCTCTCGGCCATCGCGATCCTGTCGTCAAGGACGGTCATCGTGGCGCTCCTCCCCGGCCGCCCGACGGACGAGCGCGGCCGCGCGGTACAACGATACGCACGGTGAGCAGGACATGGGGCAGGGCACATATGCCAGAACCCCCCGGCCGCTACCCCACCTCGTACGGCCCGCCCAGCCCCCACCCCCGCCACATCGCCTCCGCGAAGGCCCCCGCGATCTTGTGCTCACCGCTCTCGTTGGGATGCGTGCCGTCGTACGTGTCCGTGCGGAAGTCGTACGACGCCGGCGGCGGGACGAACAGCAGCGGCGAGTCCGGTCCGTCCAGGTCGGCGACGGTCTTCGCCAGCAGTTCGTTGAAACGGGCGACCTGTTCGGCGAAGGCCGGGTCCGTCTCCACCCGGATGTTCCGGATCACCGGCAGCACCGCCACGCGGACGCGCGGCTCGGCGGCCCTCGCCCCGGCGACGAACGCGCGGACGTTCTCCGCGGTCTGCTCGGCGTTGGTGTAGAAACCCAGGTCGATCAGGCCCAGCGACACCAGCAGCACGTCCGCGCGGCAGGAGCGCACGGTCTCGCCGATCAGCGGGGTCATGTGCTGCCAGCCCTCGCCCCAGCCGGCCAGGTGGGCGCGGGGGAAGTCCGGGTCGGCGTACGCGTACGACGTGGGCGCGTCCGTCGACGGGTCGTGGAGCGTCTCGCGCGGGCCGACCAGCGTGAAGGGGCCGCCGTACGCCGTGCACAGGTGCTGCCACAGCCGGTAGCGCCAGGTGTGTTCACCCGCGCTCCCGATCGTCATCGAGTCACCTACGGGCATGAACCTGAGCACCCGGTCATCATGGACGATCGGTCCGGCCGTCGCGATGTGAGTCCGGACACCACCCGTGAAGTGCGCCGAGTAATGGCACTCTTGGCACATGCGCCGACCCTTCGCCCTGATCGCCGCGACCCTCCTCGTGGGCGCGCTCGCCGTGCCCGCCTCCGCAGCCGACGACGGGAACGAGGGGTTCACGATCGAGGATCCGCGCATCACCGAGTCCAGCGGACTCGCCGCCTCCCGCCTCCACCCCGGCGTCTACTGGACCCACAACGACAGCGACGACGGCCCCTACCTCTACGCCGTCGACAGCGCGACCGGCGAGACCGTCGCCCGCCTCACCCTCACCGGCATCGGCACGCCCCGGGACGTCGAGGCCGTCTCCGTCGGACCCGGCAACAAGATCTTCGTCGGTGACATCGGCGACAACCTCGGCGGCTCGTGGCCGTACGTCTGGATCTACGAGCTGCCCGAGCCGAAGGAGCTCGAGGACGCGACCGTGCGGGCCACCCAGTACGTCGTGAAGTACTCCGACGGGCCCCGCGACGCCGAGTCGGTGATCGTGCACCCGAAGACCGGGCGCGTCTACATCGTCGACAAGAAGGAGGAGGGCGGGCACCTGTACGAAGGGCCCGCCGAGCTGTCGGCGTCCGGGAGCAACGTGTTCCGGCCGGTCGCCCCCGTCGACCTGTGGGCCACCGACGCCGCGCTCTCCCCCGACGGCGAGCGGCTCGCCGTACGCGGCTACTTCGGCGGCATCCACTACGACTGGAACGGCGGGAAGCCGAAGCGCGAGGGCCGGCTGAGCGTGCCGCTCCAGGGGCAGGGGGAGTCCGTCACCTACTCCGCCGACGGCTCCCGGCTGATGTACGGCAGCGAGGGCGGTCGGAGTCCGGTCGAGTCCCGGGAGGCTCCCGGCGGCGACCGCGGGGACGGGGGCGGGAAGGGCGCCCGCGCGGAGGACGGGGAGAACACCGCCGGTGACGGGACCGGGGGCAGCGTCCGGATCGGGGGCGCCGTCGCGGTGGCCGTCCTCGTCGCGGTCCTGTTCGGACTGACCCGGCGGCGTCGCCGGGGCTGAACCGGGCGTCGGCCGGGCGGGGAGCGGTCACTCCGCCGCCCGCCGGGCGACGCACACCTCCAGGCCGTCCAGGATGCGCTGCAACCCGAACTCGAAGTGGTCGAAGTCGGAGCCGAAGGTGTCCTCGGAGAGGGCGGCCAGGACGGGGTAGCGCCCGCTGTTCATGGCCTTCTCCAGAGCCGGCCGCTGCGCCTCCCAGAACTGCGCGTCCGTCAGCCCGGAGCCGCGCTCCGCCTCCAGCTGGTACACCTGCGTACGGGCGGCCCCGACGACATACCCGTCGACCATGATGATCGCCGACAGCAGCTCCGGGTCGGACAGCCCCATCGGCTTGATCCGGGAGAGGACCCTCTCCATTCCGTCCAGCGCGCTCGGGCCCAGGATCGGGCGCGACTGGTTGACCTCCAGCAGCCAGGGGTGCCGGCGGTACAGGGCGAGGGCGGCGCGGCCCAGGGCCTCCAGCGCCGAGCGCCAGCCGCCGTCGCCGAGGTCCGCGGGGTTCTCCGAGGGCCGTTGCACCCGGTCCAGCATCAGGTCGAGCAGCTCGGCCTTGCCGGGGACGTAGCGGTACAGGGACATCGTGCCGGTGCCGAGCTCCGTGGCGATGCGGCGCATCGACAGCGCGCCGATCCCGTCCCGGTCGGCGACCTCGATGGCGGCCTCCACGATGCGCTCCAGTGTCAGGCCCGGTTTCGGCCCCCGGCTGGGCCGTGGGCCCGTGTCCCACAGGAGGTCGAGGGTGCGGGCGATGTCGCCGCTGCCGCTGGTCTCGGTACCGCTCCTGCCGCTGCTCATGAGGGCAGTTTAGGACCGAGCGAAAAAACTGGGTACGGCGTACGCGCAATCGGGTACGGTGTACCCAGTTACTGGAAGGGGGACCCATGAACGAGAACGACGACGACGGTTACGCGGTCCGTGCCGAGGGCCTGGAGAAGCGCTACGGGGAGAAACGCGCGCTCGACGGCTTCGACCTCGCCGTCCGGAAGGGCACGGTGCACGGACTGCTCGGGCCGAACGGCGCCGGCAAGACCACCGCCGTACGCATCCTGTCGACGCTGATCCGCCTCGACGGCGGCCGTGCCACGGTGGCCGGACTCGACGTCACCCGCAGGGCGCGCGAGGTGCGGGCCCGGATCGGGCTCACCGGGCAGTACGCGGCGGTGGACGAGGTGCTCACCGGACGGCAGAACCTGGAGATGTTCGGCAGGCTGTTCCACCTCGGCGGCGGGCGCGCCAAGGCGCGGGCGGTCGAACTGCTGGAGCGGTTCGACCTGACCGACGCCGCCGACAAGGGCGTGGGCGGCTACAGCGGCGGCATGCGGCGCCGCCTCGACCTCGCCGCCTCGATGATCCTCGCGCCGGCCGTGCTCTTCCTGGACGAGCCGACGACGGGACTGGACCCCCGTAGCCGGGGCGAAGTCTGGGAGTCGGTGCGGGCGTTGGTGGCGGACGGCACGACCGTGCTGCTGACCACGCAGTACCTGGAGGAGGCCGACAGGCTCGCCTCCCGGATCACCGTCATCGACCAGGGCCGGGCCATCGCCGACGACACCCCGGACGGACTGAAGAACCTGGTCGGCGGCGACCGCATCGAGGTCGTGGTCGCCGAGCGGTCCGAGATTGCGCGCGTGGTGAAGGTGGTCGCACGGGTCGCCGACGGCGAACCCGATTCGGACGAGGCCGAGTTGCGGGTGCACGCCCCCGTGACCGACCGGGTGGCCGCGCTGACCGACGTCGCACGCACCCTCCAGGACGAGGGCGTACGGGTCGAGGACCTCGGGCTGCGCAGGCCCAGCCTCGACGACGTGTTCCTGCGCCTGACCGGACACCGCGCGGAGAAGGAGGAGACGGCGGCATGAGCGCGCTCGACCTGACCACCGGACCGGCCACGCACGGCCGTGCGTACTGGGCCCTGGCGGACTGCTGGAACATCGTCCGCCGCGGCCTGACCCATTACCGGCGCCAGCCCGTCAACATCGCCTGGCAGCTGGGCTTCCCGATCCTGTCGGTCCTCCTCTACGGCTATGTCTTCGGCAGTGCGATGACCGTGCCCGGCGGCGGGGACTACAAGGACTTCCTGATGCCGGGCATGTTCGTGATGACGATGGCGTTCGGCTTCATCAACACCGCGACCGTCGTGGTCTACGACTCCACCAAGGGGGTCATCGACCGGTTCCGCTCCATGCCGATGGCCTCCTCGGCGGTGGTGGCCGGGCGCGGGGTGACCGATCTGGTCGTCGCCTGCGCCGAGTTGGGCATCATGATGCTGACCGCGCTGGCCATGGGCTGGCGTCCGGACGGCGGCTGGGGCTTCCTGGCGGCGTTCGGGCTGCTGCTGTGGCTGCGGTTCTCGCTGATCTGGATCGGGGTGTGGCTGGGATTGCTGGTGCCCAACCCGGAGGCGGCGGGCGGGCTGTTCGCGGTCGCGTTCCCGCTGACGATGATCTCCAGCATCTTCGTCGCCCCGCAGCTGATGCCGGACTGGCTGGGCTGGATGGCGGCCTGGAACCCGATCTCCTCCACGGCCGCCGCGGCCCGCGACCTGTTCGGCACCCCGGTCGGCGGTGGCGACTCCTGGGTCGAGCAGCACGCGCTGCTGATGGCGGGCGTGTGGCCGCTCGTACTGACGGCGGTCTTCCTGCCGCTCGCGGTGCGCAGGTTCCAGCGGCTCAGCCGGTGAGGTGCTGAAGCGCCGGTGAGGCGGGCGGTGTTCGTGAAGCGAATGCCGCCCGCCTTCTTGACGTGTCCATGGGTTCAAGTCTTCCATGGGGACGCGGGGTGATGGGAGCGCTCCCATCCGTTCCGGGCCCGTACCCGAGAGGAAGCAGCGACATGTTCCGCAGCTTGCGAAGAGCGCTGTGCGTGGCGATGGCGGCGCTCCTGTTGCCGCTGGCGGGTGCGCGGTCGGCCGGTGCGGCGGAGCCGGAGCCGGGCGACGGCTACTGGCACACCAGCGGCCGGCAGATCCTGGACGCGGCCGACCGGCCCGTGCGCATCGCCGGCATCAACTGGTTCGGCTTCGAGACCGACGTCCACGCGCCGCACGGCCTGTGGGCCCGCGACTACAAGAGCATGATCGACCAGATGAAGTCGCTGGGCTACAACACCATCCGGATGCCGTTCAGCGACGACATCCTCAAACCGGGTGCCCTGCCCGGAAGCATCAACTTCGACGGCAAGAACACCGACCTCCAGGGCCTGGACTCGCTCCAGGTGCTGGACCGGATCGTGGCGTACGCGGGCCGGTCGGGCCTGAAGGTCATCCTCGACCGGCACCGCCCGGACGCGGCCGGACAGTCCGCGCTCTGGTACACCCCCGCCGTCCCCGAGTCGACGTGGATCGCCAACCTCAAGGCACTCGCCGCCCGTTACGACGGCGACCCGACCGTCATCGGCATCGACCTGCACAACGAGCCCCACGACCCCGCCTGCTGGGGCTGCGGCGACACCACGAAGGACTGGCGGCTGGCCGCCGAACGGGCCGGCAACGCGGTGCTGTCCGTCAACCCCGAACTGCTGGTCTTCGTCGAGGGCGTCCAGTCGTACAACGGCGTCAACGGCTGGTGGGGCGGCAACTTGATGGGCGTCGCCGACCACCCCGTACGCCTCGACGTGCCGAACCGGCTCGTCTACTCCGCGCACGACTACGCCACCAGCGTGGCCCAGCAGGACTGGTTCAGCGACCCGTCGTTCCCCGCCAACATGCCGGAGATCTGGGACAAGTACTGGGGCTACATCTTCAAGCAGGACATCGCCCCGGTCTGGCTCGGCGAGTTCGGTACGACGCTGGAGTCCGAGGTGGACCAGAAGTGGCTCTCCACACTGGCGACGTACCTGCGGTCCACGTCCGAGCACGGCTCGGACGGCTTCCACTGGACCTTCTGGTCCTGGAACCCCAACTCCGGTGACACGGGCGGGATCCTGAACAACGACTGGACGACCGTGAACACGGTGAAGGACGGGTACCTGGCCGACATCAAGGCCCCGGGCTTCCCGGCCGGTGACCCCGGTGATCCGGACGACCCGGACGAGCCCGGCGGTGACAACCCCGCGTGCAGCGCCGCCTACACCGTCAGCAACGACTGGGGCGGCGGCTTCAACGCCGAGGTGAAGGTCACCAACACCGGTACGACCACGCTGAAGTCCTGGGCGGTGAAGTGGACCTGGCCCGGCACCCAGAAGGTGACGAACATGTGGAACGCCTCGTACACCCAGTCCGGCGCGACCGTCACCGCGACGAACGCCACCCACAACGGCGCGGTCGCGGCGGGTGCCTCGACGGACTTCGGCTTCGGGGGTGCGCCCGGCGGCGGGGGTGCGCCGAGCGTGAGCTGCACGGCGACGTGAGCGACGGGTAGGCGGTGAGGGGAGCGGATCTCCCGGCGACCCGCCGTCGGCGGGCCGTTCCGCCGGGAGATCCGCTCCCCTCGGCGCTTTGCCGCTGGATTCACCCCGGTCGCCGGGCGTAACGGGCGTGGACACCGTTCACCTCTGTGGAGTGTCAAGGTCCGAGGACGCAGGGGCGTACCACGTCGTCGGCGGTGTGCCAGGTGGCGGTCGGTGGCCTGCGCTCCGGGAGCTTCCAGCACTCCTCCTCGCGAGGGAACGGCAGGTAACGCCCTGCGGCGTGGCAGCGTTCGGACCAGCGGCGCCAGCGGGCGTCGTGCGGGTTCGGGAGGCGCCAGACGTACGAGTGCGGAAGCATCGAGGTCTGGCGTGTCATAGTCCGGAGACATATTCACTCGACCGGCTGAACCTACCCTCGTACTGCGGCAGACACGACGGCCGCCCCACTACGTTCCGGCACATGGTCGGTTCACCGCATGACACGCTGCATCAGATCTTCCGCAAGGAACCGGATCTGTTCGCGCGCCTTCTGCCGCGCGTGGGTATCGCGTTCCCCGAGTACCACTCGATCGAGTCCCTGGACACCGATCTCACCGAGATCAGACCGTTGGAACGGCGGGTGGACAGCCTCTTCCGGGTTCGTACGGTGGGTGAAGGGGGTGGCTTTCTGCTCGCGGTCGAATCGCAGGGCAAGCCGGTTCAGGAGAAGCACAACAGCTGGACGTACTACTTGGCGTACCTGTACGCCAAGTACCGTCTGCCGCCGGTCCTGCTGGTGGTGTGCCAGGACAGGGCGACGGCGTCCTGGGCTGCGGAACCCATTCGCGTCGGCAGCTGTTTCCACACCAGCATGCAGATCTTCCCGCTGGTGCTGGGGCCGAAGAACCTTCCGTTGATCGCAGATCCGGAGGAGGCGGCGCAGGACATTCCCGTCACCGCGTTCTCCGTGCTGGCACACGCCAAGGATCCTGGTCTGCTGGCCATAATGGATGGGGTCGGGCCGGTCGTGGGGCCGCACAAGGACTGGGCGGAAATCATCGAGGTGGGTCTGGGCGAGGGCCCGGCCCGTGATTACTGGAGGAAGCTGATGGAGGCGTACACCCCGGTATTCCCTGGCAACGGCACCGTGATGGAGGAGGCGTGGCACAAAGTGCACGCCGACGGTGAGGCGAGGGGCGAGGCGAGGGGTGAGGCGAAGGCTGTGCTGCGGGTGCTTCGCGCGCGGGGTGTCGAGGTCTCCGATGCCGTCTGCGAGCGGGTCATGGCCTGCGTGGACCTGGACGTTCTGGAGACCTGGCTCGACCGCTCCTTGACCGTGGCGAGCGCCGAGGAACTGTTCGCCGGGGAGTGAGGCCGGGGCGGAGCCGCCGACCCCGGGCCTTGCAGACGGAAGGGCGCCCGGTGACTTCTCACCGGGCGCCCTTCACCGCCGTACGCGAGGAATCAGAGCTGCTCGATCACGTAGTCGACGCACTTCGTCAGGGCCTCGACGTCCGCCGGGTCGATCGCCGGGAACATCGCGACGCGGAGCTGGTTGCGGCCGAGCTTGCGGTAGGGCTCGGTGTCGACGATGCCGTTGGCGCGCAGGGCCTTGGCGACGGCGGCGGCGTCGATCTCGTCCGTGAAGTCGATCGTGCCGATGACCTGGGAGCGCTTGGCCGGGTCGGTGACGAACGGGGTGGCGTACTTGGACTCGTCCGCCCAGCCGTACAGGCGGGTCGAGGAGTCCTTCGTGCGGGCCGTGGACCAGGCGAGGCCGCCCTGGCCGTTGATCCACTCCAGCTGGTCGTTCAGCAGGAAGAGGGTGGCCAGTGCCGGGGTGTTGTACGTCTGGTTCTTGCGGGAGTTGTCGATCGCCGTGGGGAGGGAGAAGAACTCCGGGACGTGGCGGCCGCTCGCGTGGACACGTTCGGCGCGCTCGATCGCGGCGGGGGAGAACACGCCGATCCACAGGCCGCCGTCGGAGGCGAAGGACTTCTGCGGGGCGAAGTAGTAGACGTCCGTCTCGGCGATGTCGACCGGGAGGCCGCCCGCGCCGGAGGTGGCGTCCACCAGGACCAGGGAGCCCTCGTCGGCGCCGGCCACCCGCCGGATCGGCATGGCGACACCGGTGGAGGTCTCGTTGTGGGTGAACGCGTACACGTCCACACCCGCCTCGGCGGCGGCCTCCGGGTGCGTGCCCGGGTCGGCGGAGACGACGGTGGGCTCGGCGAGCCACGGGGCGAGCTTGGCGGCCTTGGCGAACTTGGAGCTGAACTCGCCGAAGGTGAGGTGCTGCGACTTGTTCTCGATCAGGCCGTGGGTCGCGACGTCCCAGAACGCGGTGGAGCCGCCGTTGCCGAGGACGACCTCGTAGCCGTCGGGGAGCTGGAACAGCTCACGGATGCCCTCGCGCACCTTGCCGACCAGGTTCTTCACCGGGGCCTGGCGGTGGGAGGTGCCGAGCAGGGACGTGCCGGTCGCGGCCAGGGCGTCCAGCGCCTCTGTCCGTACCTTGGAGGGGCCCGCACCGAAACGACCGTCGGCGGGCTTGATGTCAGCAGGAATCCGGATCTCAGCCACGACCGGAGCCTAGCGGCTGAGGGAAACCCGGGCGAAACATCGTCCGTCCGCTGAGACGGGTGGCGGACGGCAAGGGGACGGGTGGCGGACGGACCGGGGGGAGGTCCGTCCACCACCCGCGTCGCTCACCCGCCGAGCTTCACCGGAAGCTCGAACAGGTCGTTCTGGGTGACCACCGGCTTGTTGCGCAGCTCGTCCGCCGGGACCGCCAGGTCCAGCTCCGGGAAACGGGCGTACAGGGCCGGGAGGGCCACGCCGGCCTCCAGGCGGGACAGCGCGGCGCCGGGGCACACGTGCGGGCCGTGGCCGAAGGAGATGTGCCGGTTGGTGATGTCGCGGGTGATGTCGAAGACGCCGGCCGACGGACCGTGCGCCTGCTCGTCGCGGCCGATCGCGGCGTACGACACGATCAGCGCGTCACCGGCCGGCAGGACCTTGTCGCCCACCGGTATGTCCTCCGTCGCGAACCGGATCAGCACGTGGGACGTCGGAGTGGCGTACCGCAGCGTCTCCTCGACCACCGCCGACCAGTCGACCTTGCCGGACAGCACCATTTCCCGCTGCTCGGGGTGGAGGGAGAGGTTGACCACCGCGTTGACGATGAGGGAGATCGTCGTCTCGTGGCCGGCCGCGACCATCAGCTGGAGCGTGGCGACGATCTCCTGGTCGGTGAGACGGTCGCCGTCCTCCGACGCCTGGATCAGCGCGGACGTCAGATCGTCGCCCGGGTTCTCCCGCTTGTACGCGACCGTCTCCGCCATGATCCCGGCCAGCTCGGTCAGCGTCGCGATGACCTCCTCCGGCGGGGTCTGCGTCGAGAAGAACTTCTCGAACAGCTCCTTCAGCCGCGGCAGCCGCTCCTCCGCAAGACCCATCAGGTCGGCGATGACGTACATCGGCAGCGGGTAGGCGAACGCCGCCTTCAGGTCGAGCGTGTCGCCGGACCGGTCGGCCACCTGGTCCAGCAGGCCGTCGGTCAGCTCCGTGATCCGCTCCCGCATCCGCTCCACCCGGCGGGGGGTGAGCGCCTGCGCGACCAGGGTGCGCAGCCGGCGGTGGTCGGCGCCGTCCACGGTGAGCATGGAGCGGGGCGGGTTGGCCAGCCCGATCAGCGGCCAGTCGGGGGCGATCTCGCCGCGCTGCCAGGCGGTCCAGACGTTGATGTCCTTCACCAGACGCGGGTCGGTGAGCAGCCTCTTCGCCTCGGCGTGGTGGGTGACCGCCCACACCGGTACGTCACCCGGCAGCGTCACGGCGGCCAGCGGCCCGGCGGCCCGCAGCGCGGCGCTCTCCCCGTCCAGGTCGGAGACGAAGGGATCGAGGGGGATGCGGGTCTGTTCGATGTCCGTCGTCGTCGTGTCCGTACCAGCCGTCATGCGAGCGAGCCTCCAAGGGCGGGAGTGGGTGTGAACGTGACCGGGAGTTCGGACAGCCCGCGCAACCACGGCGACGGGCGGCGGGTCAGGTTCGCGGCCGGCACCGCGAGGTCGATGTCGGGCAGCCGGTCCAGTACGACCTCGATGCCGGTCCGGGCGATCACCTCGGCGATCTCCTGTGCCGGGAACGGGCAGCGGTGCTCCCCGTGACCGAAGGAGAAGTGCGCGCTGTTGCCGCCGGTCAGCGCCGAGCCGTCGGTCCGCACCTGCGGGTCGGAGTTGGCGCCCTGCAGGCCGAGGAGCAGCATGTCGCCGGCGCGGACGCGGCGACCGCCGAGCTGGGTGTCGCGGGACGCCCAGCGGGCGGCGATGACCTGGGAGGGCGTGTCCTCCCACAGCACCTCGTTCATCGCCTCGGCGATGCTGTTGCGGCCCCCGAAGAGGGAGGCGGCGAACCGGGCGTCGGTGAGCATCAGATGCAGGGAGTTGCCGATCCAGTCGGCGGTCGGCTGGTGTCCGGCCGCCAGCATCACCATCATGTCCTGGACGATCTCCTCCTCGGTGAAGCCCGAGGTGTCGGCGAGCATCCGGGACGCGACGTCCTCGGCGGGCGCGCTCTTGCGGGTGGCCACCAGCTCCGTCATCGACGTGAACAGGTGGGTCTGGCCCGCGAGGGCCCGCTCCCGCCCGTCGATCATGTCGTTGAGAGCGGTGACCAGGGCCGGCCCCTCCTCGTCGGAGAAGCCGAAGAGCCGGGCCAGCACCCGCACCGGCAGCAGCATCGCGAACTCGCCGATGATGTCGGCGGTGCCCTTGGGGCAGATGCCGTCGATCAGCTCGTCCGCGAACTTCTCGGCGTAACCGCGCAGTTCGAACGGGTCGACCGCCTCCAGCGCGTTCACCAGCATCCCGGCCCGCTCGCGGTGCCGCTCGCCGACGGTGTACAGGATCGACGGCTGCTTACGGCCGATCATCGGCAGCAGCGGCCAGTCGTCGGGGATGTTCTCCCACTGGTTCCACAGGTCGGAGTCGCGGCTGAACAGCACCGGGTCGCCGGTGATCTGGTGCAGCTCGCGGTAGCCGAGCACCAGCCACGCCGGGGCGTCCCCGTCCAGCAGCACCGGGACGACGCTGCCGTGCTCGCGTCGCATCTCCCGGTACACGCGGGCCGGGTCGTCCTGGAGCAGGGCCCCGCTGAAGCGGACGGTGTTGGGGGCGGAGGCGGGACTCACACCAGCTCCTGACGAGGGGCTCGGGCCGGGTCGGCGTACAGGGACTGGATGTGCTCCACCAGCGTGATCAGCACGATCTTGCTGGACTCCCGGGACCGCGCGTCGCAGTTGACCAGCGGCACGTGCGGATCGAGGTCGAGGGCCTCGCGGATCTGCTGGGGAGTGAACGTGGCGCCGCCGAAGTCGTTGCACGCCACGATGAACGGCGTGCCGTGCTTCTCCAGCCGGTCGATGGCGTACCAGGAGTCGTCGATGCGCCGGGTGTCGACCAGCACGACCGCGCCGAGCGTGCCGGAGAACAGCCGGTCCCACAGGAACCAGAAGCGTTCCTGGCCGGGGGCGCCGAACACGTACAGCACATTGTGCGAGTCGAGGGTGATGCGGCCGAAGTCGAAGGCGACGGTGGTCGCGGTCTTGCCGCTCACCCCGCTGGTGTCGTCGACGGCCTCCCCGGCCTGGGTCATCGTCTCCTCGGTGTTGAGGGGACGGATTTCGCTGACCGAGCGGACCATCGTCGTCTTGCCGGCGCCGAAGCCGCCCACGACCACGATCTTCAGGCCGTTGTCGGCCGACGCGCCCAACGGCGTGCGCGTCTCAGAGGTTGCGGAGTCCAACGAGCACCTGCTCCAGGATGTCGGGGTCGGGTACGGCGGCCTTGCGGGGGTGACGGGCGCTGACCCGGCCCGCCGCCTGTAGGTCGGAGAGCAGGATCCGGGTGATGCTCACGGGCAGCTTCAGCTCGGCCGCGATCTCCACGACCGCCGTGGGGCGGTCGGTCAACCGCAGGATCGCCGCGTGCTCGGACTGCATGCCGGGCACCGGATCGCACTCGGCGACGACCAGGGTCACCAGGTCGAAGGGGTTGTCGGGACCGGACCGGCTGCGCCCTCCGGTGAGGGTGTAGAGCCGGTCCGGGGAGTCGTCCCTGCCGGGCCTGCTCATGAGGTGCGCGGCTGCGCGGTCAGGTGTTCGCCGAGCTGCTCCACGAGCTCGCTCATGTTGTGACCGATGAGCCCGGCGTCCGCGTCCTCGGTGGTGACGACGGCCAGGTGCGCGCCCTCGCCGGCCTCCACGATGAACAGCACGCCACCGTAGAACTCGGTCATCGCCGAGCGCACGCCGCCGCTGCCGTCGCCGAACTCGACGGAGGCGCCGTGCGACAGCGACTGGATGCCGGCGGCGATCGCGGCGAGCTGGTCGGCCTGGTCGGTGGACAGCTCCGGGGTGCGGCACAGTTTCAGGCCGTCACGGGAGAGCACGAGCGCGTGCCGCGCGCCCGGCGTGCGCTCCAGCAGGCCCTCTATCAGCCAGGTGAGCTTCTCGTCGGCGGTCGTCGTGCCGGTCATGAGGTGGTGTCGCCTTCCGGGGTCGCGGGGGTGGGCTGTGTTTCGGGGGTCGCATCGGCGGTGGTGCCGGTGTCCGGGTCGGCCGTGTCGTCCGGGGTGGGAGGGCGGACGGCCTGGCGGAAGCTGCTGAAGCGTGCGGTGCGGGCCTTGGTCTCCTCGGCGGTCGGGGCGGGCCGGGGCGTGGTGTCACGGGTGCCCGGACGCGTGCGCTCCGCCTCGGCGAGGGTCCGGCCCCGGCGCCGGCGGGGCAGCACGAGCGGGGGTGCGTCGGAGTCCCGGTCCGGGGACTCGTGGGTCGGCACCGGGTCGGGGTCGAGGTCGGCGCCGGCGCGGGAGGCCGCGTAGGAGGGGGTGGGGCGGGTGCTCCCGGGGGTTGTCGTCCGGTCCGCCGCGGCGGTGCCGGTGCCGCCGTCGCCCCTGCTGTCGCCCGGGGCGCCGCCGCCGTGCGCGGTGACGTGGCTCGTCTCCGGTTCCGGCCGGTCGGTGGTGGAGGCCGGGCCGGTCTTCGGGCGGTCGCTCCGGCGCTGGGGCAGGACGTGCTCCGGCGTTTCGGTGAGGCCGGCCGGGGTGGCGGGGACGGACGGTGTGCCGGCCGGGGCGGCGCTGCGGGCCGTCGACGCGGTGCCCGTCGCCGGGGCGGCGGTGGCGGACGGAGCGGTGGCCGGTGTCGCCGTGCGGGCCGTCGGTGCGGCGGCGATGCCGGCCGTCGGGGTGCCCGCCGACGGGGCCGTGGGCCCGTCCGGCGGTACGAGGATGTCCTGCGGGACGAGTATCAGGACGCCCGTGCCGCCGCGGGCCGAGGGCCGGTAGGAGACCCGGAGCCCGTACCGCCGGGACAGCCTGCCGACCACGGCGAGGCCGAGCCGGGTGCCGGTGAGGCCCCCGAGTCCGGTGGACTCGCCGGAGACCGCGCGCTCGGCGCGACGCAGCTGCGCCTCGCCCATGACGAGCCCGCTGTCCTCGACGGACACGATGACCCCGGCCGGGACCTCCTCGACGTACACGTGGACCTCGGCGGTCGGCGGCGAGAAGTTCGCGGCGTTGTCGAGGAGTTCGGCGAGCGCGTGCATCACGCCCTCGGCGGCGTGCCCGGCGACCGCGATGTCGCTGGCGGAGTGGATCCTGACCCGCTGGTAGCCGCTGATCCGGCCCATGGCGCCGCGCAGGATCGACTCCATGGCGATGGGCCGGGCCCAGCGGCGGCCGGAGCGGGCACCGGTGAGGACGGCGACGGAGTCGGCGATCCTGCCCGCCTGCGCGGTGCGGTGGTCGAGGTGGAGCAGGTCGGCGAGGACCTCCTCGTCGTGGTGCTTCTCCTCCATCGCGCGCAGGTCGGCGAGCATGCCGGTGGAGAGGGCCTGCATGCGTCCGGCCGCGTTGGCGGTCGCGGACAGTGCGGCGGTCCGGGCGCCGTCGGCCTCGCGCAGTCGGGCGGTCAGCCGCGAGTTCTCCGCGGTGAGCCGGTCCCGCTCCGCCCTGAGCCGGTCCCGCTCCTCGGCCAGCCGGTCGCGCTCCTCCGCGTGGTCGCGGGCCGACCGGGCGGTGTGGGCGCCGTGTTCCTCGGTGATGAGGCGCAGTTTCTCGGCGTGCTCCTCGGCGATCCGCTTCAGCGCGGCGGTGTGGTCGTCCGTGAGCCGGGCCCGCTCGTCGGCGTGGTCACCGATGAGCCGGACCCGCTCGTCGGCGTGGTCCCGCGTCAAGCGGGCGGTGTCCGCGGCGTGCTGCTCGGTGAGGCGGTCGCGTTCGGCGGCCAGGGTCTTGGCGAGGTGGTTGCGCTCCTGGTCCAGTTCGGCGGACAACCGGGCCCGCTCGCGGGTGAGTTCGCCGGTCAGCCGCTCGTGCTGGCGGCGGGACTCCTCCGTCAGCCGGGCGCGTTCCTGGAGCAGCCGGCCGACGTCCTGGGTGACGGCGTCCAGCCGTGTCCGGGCGGCTCGCGCCGACAGGACGGCGTACGTGGCCACCGTGGCCGCCGCGCACAGCAGCACGGCGGCCACCGTGCCGGCCACGGCGAGAGCGGTGATCGCGTCGTCCGGCCCGAGGAAGACGGCGGCGAGGACCGCGATCGCGGCGACTGCCGCGGTGATCAGGGGAACGGGCAGCAGACTGCGGGGGGTGGGGCGGTCACCGGGGAGCAGGGGGGAGGTCATCAATCAGGGTCCTCGGTCGGGTCCTCGGTCGGGTCCGCGGGCGTGCGCCGTCATGCCTGCGCGGCCCCCGGGCGGGTTCCATGGCGATACCGGACCTGATTCGGGGGTCGCTTTTCGAACGAGGTCCGACAACTGCGCGCAACTCGCGGTCACTATATGAGAGTTCGTGATTGACTTGGGAAGATTCCGCTTCCATTTTCGGTAATGAACCCATCCCGTGCGGGTTCCGGGAAGGTCCGGGAGGCCACGGGACGCGTGCGCCGTCGCCCGTGCCCGGCCCTCGCGGAGGCATCCTGAGGGCATGACGGATCACCGGGAACTGTCGGCCGGGCTGCGGGCCGCCGTGCGCGGCGAGGTCGACTTCACCGCGACCGCACGGGCGCTGACCACGATGGACGCCTCCAACTACCGCCGGGTGCCGCTCGGCGTGATCGCCCCACGGGACGCCGACGACGTGGCGGCGGCGCTGTCGGTGTGCCGGACGTACGGCGTCCCCGTGGTGCCGCGCGGCGGCGGCACGTCGATCGCGGGGCAGGCGACCGGCACCGGTGTGGTGCTCGATTTCACACGGCACATGAACCGTCTGCTGTCCCTCGACCCGGAGGCGCGCACGGCCGTCGTCCAGCCCGGCCTCGTCCTCGACCGCCTCCAGGAGGCCGCAGCCCCCCACGGCCTGCGCTTCGGCCCCGACCCCGCCACCCACAGCCGCTGCACCCTCGGCGGCATGATCGGCAACAACTCCTGCGGCTCCCACTCGGTGGCCTGGGGTACGACGGCCGACAGCGTGCGGGAACTGTCGGTCGTCACCCCGCGCGGGGAGCGCCTGCGACCGGGACGGGCGTGGGCGGGCGCCCCGGCGGGACTGCGCGAGCTGGTCGACGGCGAACTGGCCCGTCTGCGCACGGGTTTCCCCGACCTCCCCCGCCGTATCTCCGGATACGCCGTGGACGCCCTGCTGCCCGAGAGGGGCGCCGATGTCGCCCGCTCCTTCTGCGGCTCGGAGGGCACGCTGGGCGTGCTCACGGAGGCGGTCGTGGATCTCGTACGGGCACCCCGCGCGCGTGCGCTCGCCGTGCTGGCGTACGTGGACGAGAGCGGGGCCGCGGAGGCGGCGGCGGGGCTCCTGGAGCACGGACCGCTGACGGTGGAGGGCATGGCGGCCGATCTCGTGCCGCCCGGCGCGGACCTCCCGCGCGGGGGCGCCTGGCTGTTCGTGGAGACCGGCGGGGACACGGAGGCGGAGGCACGCGCGCGTGCGGAGACGATCGCCCGCGCGGCGGACGTCCTGGACACGCTGGTGGTCACCGACCCGGCCCGGCAGCGCGCACTGTGGCGGATCCGGGAGGACGCGAGCGGTACGGCGACCCGGATGCCGGACGGCAGGGAGGCCTGGCCCGGCTGGGAGGACTGCGCGGTGCCGCCCGCCCGGCTCGGCGCGTACCTGCGCGACTTCCGGGCGCTCATGGTGGACCACGGGCTGCGCGGCACCCCGTACGGGCACTTCGGGGACGGCTGCATCCACGTACGCATCGACTTCGACCTGCTGACGGCGCCGGGCATCGCCCGCTTCCGGCGCTTCTCGGAGGAGCTGGCCGGCCTGGTCGTGGCGCACGGCGGCTCGCTCTCCGGGGAGCACGGCGACGGACAGGCACGCGCCGAGCTGCTGCCGCGCATGTACGGCGCGGAGACGGTCGCCCTCTTCGAACGCGTGAAGGCCGTCTGGGACCCGGACGACCTGCTCAACCCCGGCATGCTGGTCCGCCCGGCACCCCTGGACGCGAACCTCCGCTTCTCCGTCCTCCCGCGCGAACCGGTGGACGTCGCCTTCGGCTACCCCGCCGACGGCGGCGACTTCTCGGCGGCGGTGCGGCGCTGCGTGGGCGTCGCCAAGTGCCGTACGACGACGGTGTCCGGCCCTGCGGTGATGTGCCCTTCCTTCCGCGCGACGGGCGAGGAACAGCACTCCACGCGCGGGCGCGCACGCCTGCTGCACGAGATGCTCGCGGGCGAGCTGGTGACCGACGGCTGGCGCTCCACGGAGGTACGGGACGCGCTGGACCTGTGCCTGTCCTGCAAGGGCTGCCGCTCGGACTGCCCGGTCGAGGTCGACATGGCCACGTACAAGGCGGAGTTCCTGCACCACCACTACGAGGGCCGCCGCCGTCCGGCCGCGCACTACGCGATGGGGTGGCTGCCGGTGTGGCTGGGCTGGGTGGGGCGGACGAGGTCGGCGGGGGTGGTCAACGCTCTCGCCTCCGTAGGACCGTTCGCACGGGCGGCGAAACGGCTGGGCGGCATCGCGGGCGAGCGGGAGATCCCCCGGGTGGCGGGGGAGACGTTCACGCGGTGGTGGCGGGGGCGGCGAGCGCCCTCCGGTGGGGGGAAGCTGGTGGTCCTGTGGCCGGACACCTTCACCGAGCACCTGTCGCCGTCGGTGGGCCGGGCGGCCGTACGGGTACTGGAGGCGGCGGGTCTGCGGGTGGCGCTGCCTCCGACCCTACGGACGACCGGCAGGGTGGGCGACGCCCGCACCCGCTCGGCCCTGTCCCTGCTGACGGCCCGCAGGGGCCGGGTCTGCTGCGGCCTGACGTACATCTCCACGGGCCAGCTGGACCGCGCCCGTGCGGTCCTGCGTCACACCCTCGACCTCCTGGAACCGGTCCTGGACACGGACGCCCCGCTGGTCGTCCTGGAACCGAGCTGTGCGGCGGCCCTGCGCACGGACGCCCCGGAACTCCTCCACGACGACCCCCGCGCGGCGCTGCTCGCGGCACGGGTCCTGACCTTCGCGGAGGTGCTGGAGCAGCACGCCCCGGACTGGACCCCACCGTCCCTGGACCGCCCGGTCACCGGTCAGACGCACTGCCACCAGCACGCGGTCCTGGGGGAGGCGCCGGACCGCCGGCTGCGCGCGGCGGCGGGCCTCACCGGCGAACTGGCGGGCGGCTGCTGCGGTCTGGCGGGCAACTTCGGCTTCGAGGAGGGCCACTACGAGGTCTCCAGGGCCTGCGCGGAGGACCAGCTCCTGCCGTCGGTACGGGAAGCCCCGGAGGAGGCGGTCGTCCTGGCCGACGGCTTCTCCTGCCGTACACAGCTGGAGCAGCTGGCGGGCGTTCGGGGGCGGCACCTGGCGGAGGTGCTGGCGACCGCTCTGGAAAACACGTGAGCAGTCGCCGCCCTTCTGTCCTGGGTGCGCTCAATTGAGCCGTTACAGCCTGCCTCCCGGCGCCCTCAGGGAACCGTCTCGCCCCGCACCAGCGGGTGACACGCCGGCTGGACGCCCTCCGGGAGGTCGTCCGGGCGGCACCAGCGGGCCTCCAGGATCTCGAAGGGGTCGAGGCGCAGTTCGCCGCCGAGCAGGCGGGCCTCGTAGGCCACCTCCATGCGCGTGCGGAAACCGCTGTTCAGCATGACCAGGCGGCCCACCTCCACGTCGAGGTCGGTCTCCTCCTTGACCTCGCGCACCACGGTCGCCCGGAAGTCCTCGCCCTTGCGCGCGAAGCCGCTCGGCAGGCCCCACTGGCGGCCCGGCGGCCACATCCGGTGCCGGAGCAGCAGCACCCGCCCCTCGTCGTCGCGCACCACACCGGTCACGCCCACCACGAACTTGGCGTGCAGCAACCACATGATGCGGCTCTGAACCGGGCGCAGGAGGCGCCAGAGTCGGGCAATGAGTCGTCGCACGGGGCCTCGGATGATGGGAGCGGTGGCGGGTGTCAGCAGTGGAAACCGTATCTTTCCCGCGCTGTCCGAACGTGATGCGGTCCAAGAGCGACGGGTCCACGTGACGGACGGAGTTGACCGCGGCGGGGCGCGGATCGCATGGTCAGGTATGTAGCTGCTTCACGGTGCTGACTCGGTTTAATGTAGTGGACTGAGCAGTCCATCAGGATGCACAATCCCTACAGGCAAGTTCTCGTCCCCACGTCCCTGGAAGGCACCGTGACCACCTCCAGCGCCGCCACCCCGTCCACCGCAACCGGGACGGGGCAGCAGCACGGCCGTGCGCCCACACCGGCCGGCGTTCCGCGCGGGCGGGGCTCCCTGGGGCCGGTCGGGCTGGTCCTCGCCGGTGGGGTCTCCGTGCAGTTCGGCGGGGCGCTGGCGGTGACGCTGATGCCGCGGGCCGGTGCGCTCGGGGTCGTGACCCTGCGGTTGCTGGTGGCCGCGATCGTGCTGATGGTGCTGTGCCGGCCCCGGCTGCGCGGACACTCGCGCGCCGACTGGGGCACGGTGATCGTCTTCGGTGTCGCCATGGCGGCGATGAACGGCCTCTTCTACCAGTCCGTCGCCCGCATCCCGCTCGGCCCGGCGGTCACGCTGGAGGTCCTCGGCCCGCTCATCCTCTCCGTCCTGGCCTCCCGGCGTGCGGTCAACCTCGTGTGGGCCGGGCTGGCCCTCGCCGGTGTGTTCCTGCTCGGCGGTGGAGGCTTCAGCAGCCTCGACCCGCTGGGTGTGGTCTTCGCACTGGGCGCCGGCGCCATGTGGGCGGCGTACATCGTCTTCAGCGCACGTACGGGCCGCCGCTTTCCCCAGGCGGACGGGCTCGCCCTCGCCATGGCCGTGGCGGCCGTACTGTTCCTTCCCCTCGGGGTCGTGGAGTCCGGCACGAAGCTCCTCGACCCGACGGTCCTCGCCCTGGGCGCGGCGGTCGCGGTGCTGTCCTCCGTGCTCCCGTACACCCTGGAACTCCTCGCCCTGCGCCGCCTGCCCGCCTCCACCTTCGCGATCATGATGAGTTTGGAACCGGCCCTCGCGGCCACCGCGGGCTTCCTGATCCTCGACCAGGCCCTCTCCGCCGCCGAGGCCGCCGCCATCGCCCTGGTCATCGCGGCGAGCATGGGCGCGGTGCGGACGCAGGTGGGGCGGGGGAAGGTGAAGGGGGCGGAGGCCGTCTCCTGACGGTCGCCGGGCGTGGCGAGGTGTGTCAGGACTAGAGTCGCACTCGTCTCTCGAAGCAACCGGCCCCGTCGCGTGACCGGCCCGTCCCCAGAGGCACGAAGGGAACAGCGCCAATGAGCGTGCAGCACACCGAGACCGTCGGCGATCGCCCGCTGATTCCCCGCCCGGAGCGAACACCCGGCGCCCTGCGGGCTGCCTGCACGGTGGTCGCTCCCGGCCTGTTGGCGGCATACGACCAGGCGAAGGATCAGGCGCTCTCGGAGGCGGTGGAGCACGGTTCGCTCAAGCCGGTACACGCTTACCTCAGCCATTGGGCCGCTCTGATCGAGATCGAGCGACACCCGGTTACGGCCAGGGAGTACCACCGCGCGGAGTACCTCGCCCGGATCGCCACCACAGCGGATGAGGCCCAGAGGCATCTCAGGACAGCGAGCTCCCTCTATCGCCAGGCTGCCGAGGCGGTGCGCGCGGAGTGACCTGGCGTTGGGAGTACGTGCCCGACCACGAGACGGTTGCAGGCGGAGCTCCGGACGGCTTCCTCGCAGAGGTGGCGAGGGCGGCCGATGAACTGGTCAGGGCGGCTGAGGTGCTTCACCTTCACGGACCCGGGTACCAGGGCGCCGACGAGGGTGCCAAGCACGCGTTCGTCGCCGGTGGCTTTTTCGTGTACATGATTACGCCGCGCTCGGAGCTCGTCACCATTTGGCAAGTGACACCGGATCCACTCTCCTGAGAGTCCGGCGAAGAACGGGGCGGCCGCTCAGGCGATCGGAGTCCCGGGAACAGTGCTCGCAAAAATCCATGCAAGCGTGCTTGCTTGTTTCCGGCTCCGCTGCCATGCTCCACGCAACCGCGCCGCACACCGCCGTGCCGGTGTCCCGAGGGGAGCGCCTCGTGTCCGATCCGACGCCCGTGATCGACGACCTGCGTGAGGAGAGCGAGGAGGTCGACCGGCTCGTGGCCGGGCTGAGCCCCGGGCAATGGGCGCTGCAGACGCCCGCCGCCGGCTGGACCCTGGCCCACCAGATCGCCCACCTCGCCTGGACCGACCACTCGTCGCTGCTCGCGGTCACCGACGCGGACGGGTTCCGGACGCTGGTGGAAGGGGCCCTGGCCGCCCCGCAGACCTTCGTCGACGACGGTGCCGAGGAGTACGCCCGGGCCGAGCCCGCCGAGCTGCTCGCGCGGTGGCGGGAGGGGCGCGCGGCGCTGGAGAAGGCGCTGCGGGAGGCGCCGGCCGGGGCGCGGTTCCCGTGGTACGGGCCGCCCATGTCGGCCGCCTCCATGGCCACCGCCCGCCTCATGGAGACCTGGGCTCATGGACTCGACATCGCCGACGCGATCGGTGTGACGCGGCCACCCAGTGACCGGCTGAGGCATGTGGCCTGGCTCGGGGTGCGGACCCGGGACTTCGCGTACGGGGCGCATGGGCTCACCCCGCCCGCCGAGCCCTTCCGCGTCGAGCTCGTCGGGTCGGGGGGTGAGGTATGGGCGTACGGTCCCGAGGACGCGTCCCAGCGGGTCACCGGGCCCGCGCTCGACTTCTGCCTTCTCGTCACCCAGCGCGCCCACCGCGCGGACCTCGCCCTCACCGCCGACGGCCCCGACGCCGACCGCTGGCTGGACATCGCCCAGGCCTTCGCCGGACCGCCCGGCGGCGGACGGGAGCCGAAGGGGGACACCGCGCGGTGACCGCGAAGTCGACGGCAACGGAAGCGACCCTGCGCATCGGGAACTTCTCCGGCTTCTACGGCGACCGCTTCGACGCCCTGCGCGAGATGCTCACCGGCGGCGAGGTCGACGTCCTCACCGGCGACTACCTCGCCGAGCTGACCATGCTCATCCTCGCCCGCGACCGGCTGAAGGATCCGACGGCCGGATACGCCCGGACCTTCCTGCGGCAGCTGGAGGAGACCCTCGGGCTCGCCCACGAGCGGGGCGTCAGGATCGTCACCAACGCGGGCGGGCTGAACCCGGCGGGGCTCGCCGACGCCGTGCGCGCCCTCGCCGGCCGGCTCGGCGTCCCCGTACGGGTCGCCCACGTCGAGGGCGACGACCTCACCGCGCGGTACCCAGGCAGCCTCGCCGCCCACGCCTACCTCGGCGGATCCGGGATCGCGGAATGCCTCCGCGCGGGTGCCGACGTGGTCGTCACCGGGCGGGTCACCGACGCGGCCCTCGTCACCGGTCCCGCCGCCGCCCACTTCGGCTGGGCGGCGACGGACCACGACCGGCTCGCGGGGGCCGTCGTCGCCGGGCACCTCCTGGAGTGCGGGACGCAGGCCACCGGCGGGAACTACGCCTTCTTCGGCGAGCGCGAACCCCGTGACCTCCGGCGTCCCGGATTCCCCCTCGCCGAGATCCACGCCGACGGCAGCAGCGTCATCACCAAGCACCCCGGCACCGGCGGCTTCGTCGACGTGGGGACCGTCACCGCGCAGCTGCTCTACGAGACGGGCGGCGCCCGGTACGCCGGGCCCGATGTCACCGCGCGGCTGGACACCGTACGGCTCACCCAGGACGGGCCCGACCGGGTGCGCGTCGAAGGCGCCCGAGGAGAAGCCCCTCCGCCCACGCTCAAGGTCGGGCTCAACCGGCTGGGCGGGTTCCGCAACGAGGTCGTGTTCGTGCTCACCGGGCTCGACATCGAGGCCAAGGCCGACCTCGTGAAGGAGCAGATGGGCGACGCGCTCGCCAAGTCGCCGCCCGCCGAGGTGCGCTGGGAGCTGGCACGCACCGACCGGTCCGACGCGGGCACCGAGGAGACCGCCGGCGCGCTGCTGCGGCTCGTCGTACGCGATCCCCGGCAGGAGGCGGTCGGGCGGGTGCTGAGCGGGGCCGCCATCGAGCTGGCGCTGGCGAGCTACCCCGGGTTCCATGTCATGGCACCACCGGGGAAGGGCTCCCCGTACGGGGTCTTCGAGGATGTGTACGTCCCCCATGGCGACGTCGGCCATGTGGCCGTCCTCCATGACGGACGCCGTATCACCGTGGACGCGCCGCACGACACCGCCGTACTCGACGACATCCCCGAACCGGAGCTGCCCGAGCCCTTGGCGGCCGGACCCGCTCGTCGCGCCCCCCTCGGCCTCCTCGCCGGTGCCCGCAGCGGCGACAAGGGCGGGAACGCCAACGTCGGCGTCTGGGTCCGCTCCGACGAGGCCTGGCGGTGGCTCGCGCACGAGCTGTCCGTCGAGCGGTTCCGGGAGCTGATCCCCGAGGCCCGCGACCTGCCCGTCACCCGGCACGTCCTGCCCCGCCTGCGCGCCCTGAACTTCCTCGTCGAAGGCATCCTCGGCGAGGGCGTCGCCGCGCAGGCCCGTTTCGATCCGCAGGCCAAGGCGCTCGGCGAATGGCTGCGCTCCCGGCACCTCGACATCCCGGAGGCCCTCCTGTGACGGTCCTCGAATCGGCCCTGAACACGACCGACCCGGAGTACCGGGCGCACCGCGACGCCATGCTCGCCAAGCTCGCCGAGCTCGAAGCCGAACATGCCAAGGCCCTCGCGGGCGGCGGCGACAAGTACGTCGAACGGCACCGTACGCGCGGCAAGCTGCTCGCCCGCGAGCGCGTCGAACTGCTCCTCGACCCCGACACGCCCTTCCTGGAGCTCTCCCCGCTGGCCGCCTGGGGCAGCGACTACACCGTCGGCGCCTCCCTCGTCACCGGCATCGGGGTCGTCGAGGGCGTGGAGTGCCTGATCACCGCCAACGATCCGACCGTGCGCGGCGGCGCCAGCAACCCCTGGAGCCTGAAGAAGGCCCTGCGCGCCAACGACATCGCGCTCGCCAACCGGCTCCCGGTGATCAGTCTCGTCGAGTCCGGCGGCGCCGACCTGCCGTCCCAGAAGGAGATCTTCATCCCGGGCGGAGCCATCTTCCGGGACCTCACCCGGCTGTCCGCAGCCGGCATCCCCACCGTCGCCGTCGTCTTCGGCAACTCCACCGCCGGGGGCGCGTACGTCCCCGGCATGTCCGACCACGTGATCATGGTCAAGGAGCGGGCGAAGGTGTTCCTCGGCGGGCCGCCGCTGGTGAAGATGGCCACCGGGGAGGAGAGCGACGACGAGTCCCTGGGCGGCGCCGAGATGCACGCGCGCGTGTCGGGCCTCGCCGACCACTTCGCCGTCGACGAACCGGACGCCCTCCGCCAGGCCCGCCGGGTCGTCGCCCGCCTCAACCACCGCAAGGCGCACGCCGACCCGGGACCGGCGGCGCCCCCCAAGTACGACGAGGACGAACTCCTCGGCATCGTCCCGGGCGATCTGAAGATCCCCTTCGATCCGCGCGAGGTCATCGCGCGGATCGTCGACTCCTCCGACTTCGACGAGTTCAAACCGCTCTACGGCACCAGCCTCACCACCGGCTGGGCCGCCCTCCACGGTCATCCCGTCGGCATCCTCGCCAACGCCCGGGGGGTCCTCTTCAGCGAGGAGTCCCAGAAGGCCGCCCAGTTCATCCAGCTCGCCAACCAGCGCGACATCCCCCTGCTCTTCCTGCACAACACCACCGGCTACATGGTCGGCAAGGAGTACGAGCAGGGCGGCATCATCAAGCACGGCGCCATGATGATCAACGCGGTCAGCAACTCGAAGGTCCCCCACCTCTCCGTCCTCATGGGCGCCTCCTACGGTGCCGGGCACTACGGCATGTGCGGCCGCGCCTACGACCCGCGCTTCCTCTTCGCCTGGCCCAGCGCCAAGTCCGCCGTCATGGGCCCGCAGCAGCTCGCCGGCGTGCTGTCGATCGTCGCGCGGCAGTCGGCGGCGGCGAAGGGACGGCCGTACGACGACGAGGCGGACGCGGCGCTGCGCGCCATGGTGGAGCAGCAGATCGAGTCCGAGTCGCTGCCCATGTTCCTGTCCGGGCGGCTGTACGACGACGGTGTCATCGACCCGCGCGACACCCGCACCGTTCTCGGCCTGTGCCTTTCGGCCATCCACACCACGCCCTACGAGGGCGCGCGCGGTGGCTTCGGCGTCTTCCGGATGTGAGGGCCATGATTACTTCCGTACTGGTGGCGAACCGCGGCGAGATCGCCTGCCGTATCGTCCGCACCTGCCGTGAGCTGGGCATCCGCACGGTCGCCGTGCACTCGGACGCCGACGAGGACGCGCTCCACGCGCGCGTGGCGGACGCGGCGGTACGCCTCCCGGGAGCGGCGCCCGCGGACACCTATCTGCGCGGTGACCTGATCGTGAAGGCCGCCCTCGCGGCCGGCGCGGACGCCGTGCACCCCGGCTACGGCTTCCTCTCCGAGAACGCCGGCTTCGCGCGGGCCGTACGGGACGCGGGTCTGGTGTGGATCGGACCGTCTCCGGAGGCGATCGAGGCGATGGCGTCCAAGACGCGCGCCAAGGAGCTGATGGGCATCGAGCCCCTGCGCGAGGTCACCGAGACCGATCTGCCGGTGCTGGTGAAGGCGGCGGCGGGCGGCGGCGGGCGCGGCATGCGCGTCGTACGGCGGCTCGTGGACCTGGACGGCGAACTGTCCGCCGCCCGCGCGGAGGCCGCGAGCGCCTTCGGCGACGGCGAGGTGTTCGTCGAGCCCTATGTGGAGGGCGGACGGCACGTCGAGGTGCAGGTGCTCGCCGACACCCACGGCACGGTGTGGGCGCTCGGCACCCGCGACTGCTCGCTCCAGCGCCGTCACCAGAAGGTGATCGAGGAGGCCCCGGCACCCGGGCTGCCCGCGCGGCTCACCGAGGAGCTCCACGCCCTCGCCGTACGCGCCGCGCGTGCCGTCTCCTACGTCGGGGCCGGCACGGTGGAGTTCCTCGTCGCCGACGGCCGGGCGCACTTCCTGGAGATGAACACCCGTCTCCAGGTGGAACACCCGGTGACGGAGGCCGTGGCCGGTGTCGATCTCGTCGCCGAGCAGATCCGCGTCGCCGAGGGGCACGCCCTGGACCACGACCCCCCACGCGCGCACGGTCACGCCGTGGAGGCCCGCCTCTACGCCGAGGACCCCGCCCACGACTGGACCCCGCAGACCGGCCGGCTGCACCGCCTCGCCGTCCCCGACGGCGTGCGCCTGGACACCGGCTACACGGACGGCGACGACATCGGCGTCCACTACGACCCGATGCTCGCCAAGGTCGTCGCCCACGCGCCCACCCGCGCGGAGGCGATCCGCAAGCTCGCCTCGGCACTGGACCGCGCGGTGATCCACGGCCCCGTCACCAACCGGGACCTCCTCGTCCGCTCCCTGCGGCACGAGGAGTTCGTAGAAGCCCGTATGGACACCGGCTTCTACGACCGCCACCTGCCCGAGCTGACCACCCCCGTCGCCGACCCCTGTGCCCCGCTCGCCGCCGCCCTCGCCGACGCCCACGGCCGCTCCCGCTTCGGCGGCTGGCGCAACGTGGCCTCGCAGCCGCAGACCAAGCGGTACGCCATGGGGGGCGAGGAACACGAGGTCCGCTACCGGTACACGCGCGAGGGCCTGACAGCCGACGGGGTGCGGGTCGTCCGGGCCGACGCGGGGCTCGTGATCCTGGACGTGGACGGTGTGCGGCGCCGTTACGAGGTGAGCCGCTACGGCGACCGCGTGTACGTCGGCGCCACCGCCCTCACCGCCCTGCCCCGCTTCCCCGACCCCGCCACCCAGCACGCCCCCGGCTCCCTCCTGGCCCCCATGCCGGGCACGGTCGTCCGCATCGCGGAGGGTCTGACCGAGGGAGCCGCCGTGGAAGCCGGACAGCCCCTCCTGTGGCTGGAGGCCATGAAGATGCAGCACAGGATCACGGCCCCGGCGACAGGGACCGTGAGCGCCCTCCACGCCACCCCGGGACAGCAGGTGGAGGTCGGCATGTTGCTGGCAGTGGTGCAGCCGGCTTAGGGGCGCGGGGAACCGCGCGAGCGACCACGACAGACCCGCGCCCTCCACACGACGCGAAGCCCCTCCCCCTTAGGAGCGCTCATGCCCGTGATCGAATCAGAAGAGCACAAGGCCCTCCGCACGGCCGTAGCCGCCCTGGGCAGCAAGTACGGCCGCGCCTACCTCACCCGCACCGTCGCCGAAGGCAACCCGCCACAGGAACTGTGGTCGGAAGCCGCCAAGCTCGGCTACCTGGGCGTCAACCTGCCGGAGGCATACGGCGGTGGGGGCGGCGGCATCTCCGAACTCTCCATCGTCCTGGAAGAACTCGGCGCGGCGGGCTGCCCGTTGCTCCTCATGGTGGTCTCCCCGGCCATCTGCGGCACGGTGATCGCCCGTTTCGGCACCGAGAACCAGAAACAGGAGTGGCTCCCGGCCCTCGCCGACGGCTCCCGCACCATGGCCTTCGGCATCACCGAACCCGACGCCGGCTCCAACAGCCACCGCATCACCACGACGGCACGCAGGGACGGTGCCGACTGGCTGCTCACCGGCCGCAAGGTGTTCGTCTCCGGGGTCGACATCGCCGACGCCACCCTCATCGTCGGCCGTACCGAGGACGCCCGCACCGGAAGCCTCAAGCCCTGCCTGTTCATCGTCCCGCGCGACACACCCGGATTCGAGCGCCACAAGATCGACATGGAACTCGACGCCGCCGAGAAGCAGTTCGAGCTGGTCCTCGACGACGTACGGCTGCCCGCCGACGCGCTCATCGGCGACGAGGACGCCGGGCTGCTCCAGCTCTTCGCCGGTCTCAACCCCGAGCGGATCATGACGGCCGCCTTCGGGATCGGCATGGGCCGCTACGCGCTGGCCCGCGCCGTCGAGTACGCGCGTGAGCGCACCGTCTGGAAGGCTCCCATCGGCTCCCACCAGGCGATCGCCCACCCCCTCGCCCAGGCGCACATCGAACTCGAACTCGCGCGCCTGATGATGCAGAAGGCCGCCCACCTCTACGACGCCGGTGACGACATCGGCGCGGGCGAGGCCGCCAACATGGCCAAGTACGCGGCCGCCGAGGCCTGCGTGAAGGCCGTCGACCAGGCCGTGCACACCCTCGGAGGCAACGGCCTCACGCGCGAGTACGGGCTCGCCTCGCTGATAACGGCCGCGCGCGTGTCTCGTATTGCCCCGGTGAGCCGGGAGATGATTCTCAACTACGTCTCCCACCAGACCCTGGGCCTTCCCAAGTCGTACTAGGCCCCGCCTGCCGTTCTGGAGGAACCATGTTCCGAAGCGAGTACGCAGACGTTCCGCCCGTAGAACTCCCCATCCACGAAGCGGTGCTCGCCCGGGCCGCCGAGTTCGGGAGCACCCCGGCACTGATCGACGGCACCGACGGCACCACCCTCACGTACGAGCAGGTGGACCGCTTCCACCGGCGGGTCGCCGCCGCCCTCGCCGAGGCGGGTGTGCGCAAGGGGGACGTGCTCGCCCTGCACAGCCCCAACACGATCGCCTTCCCCACCGCGTTCTACGCGGCCACCCGCGCGGGTGCCTCCGTCACCACCGTGCACCCGCTGGCGACCGCCGAGGAGTTCGGCAAGCAGCTGAAGGACTGCGCGGCCCGCTGGATCGTCACCGTCTCGCCGTTGCTGGACACCGCGCGGAGGGCCGCCGAGCTGGCCGGCGGGATCGAGGAGATCTTCGTCTGCGACAGCGCGCCCGGACACCGCTCCCTGATCGACATGCTGGCCTCCACCGCGCCCGAGCCGGTGGTCGACATCGACCCGGCCGAGGACGTCGCCGCCCTGCCGTACTCCTCCGGCACCACCGGCCTCCCCAAGGGCGTGATGCTCACCCACCGCCAGATCGCCACCAACCTCGCGCAGCTCCAGCCGCTGATCACGGTGGGCCCCGGTGACCGCATCCTCGCCGTGCTCCCGTTCTTCCACATCTACGGGCTGACGGCCCTGATGAACGCCCCCCTGCGCCAGGGCGCCACCGTCGTCGTGCTCCCGCGCTTCGACCTGGAGACATTCCTCGCGGCCATCCAGAACCACCGCATCACCGGCCTGTACGTGGCCCCGCCGATCGTCCTGGCCCTCGCCAAGCACCCCCTGGTCGACCGGTACGACCTGTCGTCCCTGAAGCACGTCGTCAGCGCCGCCGCGCCCCTGGACGCGAGCCTCGCCGCCGCCTGTTCGCAGCGGCTCGGGCTGCCGCCCGTCGGCCAGGCGTACGGCATGACGGAACTGTCGCCGGGCACCCACGTCGTCCCCCTGGACGCCATGGGCGACGCGCCTCCCGGCACCGTCGGCAAGCTGATCGCCGGCACCGAGATGCGCATCGTCTCCCTCGACGACCCCGGCAAGGACCTCGGCCCCGGCGAGTCCGGCGAGATCCTCATCCGTGGCCCGCAGGTCATGAAGGGCTACCTCGGACGCCCCGACGCCACCGCCGCGATGATCGACGAGGACGGCTGGCTGCACACCGGCGACGTCGGCCACGTCGACGGTGGGGGAGGCTGGCTCTTCGTCGTCGACCGCGTGAAGGAACTCATCAAGTACAAGGGGTTCCAGGTCGCCCCCGCCGAACTCGAGGCGCTGCTCCTCACCCACCCCGGTGTCGCCGACGTCGCCGTCATCGGCGTCTACGACGAGGACGGCAACGAGGTCCCGCACGCCTACGTCGTCCGTCAGCCGTCCGCGCCGGAGCTGTCCGGGGGCGAGGTCATGATGTACGTCGCCGAGCGTGTCGCCCCGTACAAGAGGGTCCGGCACGTCACCTTCATCGACGGCGTCCCGCGCGCCGCCTCCGGAAAGATCCTGCGCCGTGAACTCCGCGCGGCGCACAAGGAGCCCTCGTGACCCTGATCGGCCACGCGCGTGCGCGGGGCGTCGAGACGCTCTCCCTCGACGCCCCGGAGCGCCGCAACGCCCTGTCCGCCGCCCTCGTCGGCGACCTGACCGGCGCGCTGAGCGACGCCGGCCAGGACGGTGACGTCCGCGCGGTGGTCCTCACCCACACCGGCAACACCTTCAGCGCGGGCGCGGACCTGCGCGACCCGCCCGCCCCCGAGGCGCTGGTGGGCCTGCTGCGGGGGATCGTCGAGCTGCCGAAACCGGTCCTCGCGCGGGTCACCGGGCACGTCCGCGCGGGCGGCCTCGGCCTGCTCGCGGCCTGCGACATCGCCGTCGCCTCCCGCGCGGCGACGTTCGCCTTCACCGAGGTCCGTATCGGGGTCGCCCCCGCAGTGATCTCGCTGCCGCTGCTGCCCCGCACCGACCCGCGCGCCCTGGCCCGCTACTACCTCACCGGCGAACGCCTCGACACCGCCGAAGCCACCCGCATCGGCCTGCTCACCGCCGCCGGTGACGACGTGGACGAGGTCCTCGCGCCGATCCTCGACGGGCTGCGCAGATCCGCCCCCGAAGCCCTGACCGAGACGAAACGGCTGCTCACGGCTAGGGTGCTGGAGACCTTCGACCGGGACGCGGCCGCCCTGACCGCGCTCTCGGCGCGCCTCTTCGCCTCCGCCCACGCGCGCGAGGGAATGACGGCCTTCCTCGAACGACGGGATCCGGAATGGGTGGTGTGAGCACGGCCGACCGTGCGGAACGAGTCCCCAAGCAGGACCGCAGCCGGGCCACCCGGCAGCGGCTCCTGGAGGCCGCCGTGGCCTGCCTCGCGGAACACGGCTGGGCGGGTTCCACGGTCTCCGTCGTCGCCGAACGCGCCGGCGTCTCCCGGGGGGCCGCCCAGCACCACTTCCCGACCCGTGAGGACCTCTTCACGGCCGCCGTCGAGTACGTCGCCGAGGAGCGCTCCACCGCCCTGCGCGCCCTCTTCCCGGAGGGCGCCGCGGCCGGCGACCGCCGCGCGGTGATCGCGGCGCTGGTCGACCTCTACACCGGACCCGTCTTCCGCGCGGCGCTCCACCTGTGGGTCGCCGCCTCCAACGAGGAACAGCTGCGCCCGCGCGTGACCGAGCTGGAGCTGCGCGTCGGCCGCGAGTCCCACCGCACCGCCGTCGAACTCCTCGGCGCCGACGAGTCACGCCCCGGCGTCCGCGAAACCGTCCAGGGCCTCCTCGACATGGCCCGCGGCCTGGGCCTCGCCAACCTCCTCAGCGACGACGGGGCCCGCCGGGAGCGGGTGGTGGGGCAGTGGGCGATGCTGCTGGACGAGGCGCTGGACTGACCCGTGGGTGACTTTCTGCAGGTGATCGTCGACCTCGACGCGACCGGGGCGGAGGCGGAACGGCTCGCGGACCGCGTGGTCGCGTGGCTCGCGGCCGAGGGCGTCGTGCTCGCCGAGCGCACGCCGTGCGTGCCGGGACAGCCACTGGGGCACCCGCCGGGACCGCACTGGCACCGGGCGGTGACCGACGACTGGGACCGGCCCCCTTCCGACGGTCTCGCCGTCCACACCGGCCGCACCGGCTTCACCAGCGGCGCGGACATGCCCGGTGCGGCCCTCTGCCCGCGTTGCGCATCGGCCACCGCGTTGGACGATGCGACCTGGGAGCGTTTCACCCGCGCCATGCAGACCTGGTACGACGGGGGCGCCGCCGTCGTCGGCTGCCCCGTCTGTGCTGCGGCCGTCTCCGTCCCGGACTGGACCTGGGACGAGGCACCCCTCGCCTTCGGCAGCCTGGGCCTGGAATTCTGCAATTGGCCCGATCTCACCCCGGAGTTCCGCGCCCGGGCGGCCGAGGCGCTGAACGGGCACCGCACCGCGTACGTGTGGGGCAAGCTGTAGGAACCCGCGCGGTCACGCCCGCTTGCGGGCCTCGCGCACCGCGCGGAGGACGTCGATGACGTCGTCCGGCGTGACGTCTCCGCGCGTGGCGAGGGCGCGGGCCTCGACCGCGGCCGCGTGCGGCGACAGCGCCGCGGCCCCGTCCGGCCCACCGGTTCCCTGTCCGTTCACGGGCTCAGCCGCTCCACCCGCCAGCCTCCGTCCGCCCCGGCGACGTACCGCAGGCGGTCGTGCAGGCGGTTCTCCCTGCCCTGCCAGAACTCCACCGTCCGCGGGGTGACCCGGAAGCCGCCCCAGTGCGGCGGCACCGGTACCTGCTCGCCCTCCGGGTAGCGGGCCGCCAGGTCGGCGTAGGACGCGTCGAGCTCCGCGCGGCCGGCGATCACCGAGGACTGGCCGCTGGCCCACGCGCCCAGCTGGGAGCCGTGCGGGCGGGTGCGGAAGTAGGCGGCCGTCTCGTCGCGGCCGGTGCGGCGCGCGGTGCCGGTGACGATGACCTGCCGGGCCATCGGATGCCAGGGGAACAGCAGTGAGACGTGCGGGTTCTCGGCCAGGTCACGGCCCTTGCGGGAGTCGTAGTTCGTGTAGAAGACGAACCCGTCGTCGTCGAAGTGCTTCAGCAGCACCGTGCGCGAGCTGGGCCGTCCCTCCGCGTCCGCCGTCGAGACGATCACGGCGTTCGGTTCGAACAGCCCGCCGTCCGTCGCGGCCTGTTTGAACCAGCGCGCGAACTGTTCGACGGGTGTGGCGGCCAGGTCGGTCTCGGAGAGCCCCTCGGTCCGGTACTGCTTGCGCATCGAGGCGAGATCGAAGGGGGCGGCGTCTCGGTCGGTCACGCCGTCATCCTGCCGTATGCGCGAGGCCCCCGGGAGCGCGGTGTCCTTCGTCACGCGGTGGCACTGAGTGCCGCGAACTCTCCCCAAAGATGGCACTCGGGGATATCGTGCTGCCACTGATCCGGTTGGGTGACCGCCGGCCGGGCATCACAGGGGTGACGTCCCGGACCGCGAATCCGTTCGAACGGACCGTGGATCCACCGGACACGCGCCCCCGCTTCTGCCGACTGCCGACACATGGTCGTCCCACCCCACAACACCATCTGTCACCCACCTCACAAGGAGCCGCCAGATGTCCGACTTCGTACCCGGGCTCGAAGGAGTCGTCGCGTTCGAGACGGAGATCGCCGAACCGGACAAGGAGGGCGGCGCCCTGCGGTACAGGGGCGTCGACATCGAGGACCTGGTCGGGCACGTCTCCTTCGGCAACGTCTGGGGGCTCCTCGTCGACGGGGCGTTCAACCCCGGACTGCCGCCCGCCGAGCCGTTCCCGATCCCCGTGCACTCCGGCGACATCCGCGTCGACGTGCAGTCCGCGCTGGCCATGCTGGCGCCCGTGTGGGGCCTGAAACC
The DNA here is from genome assembly GCF_044334705.1 of Streptomyces sp. NPDC020731. Taxonomy (NCBI): domain Bacteria; kingdom Bacillati; phylum Actinomycetota; class Actinomycetes; order Kitasatosporales; family Streptomycetaceae; genus Streptomyces; species Streptomyces sp. NPDC020731. The sequence continues at coordinate 292,443 of NZ_JBIRTN010000009.1, read as the reverse complement.
GCTCCTCGACATCGATGCCGAGCAGGCCCGCGACGACCTCGCCCGCGCCGCCGTCATGGCCCTGTCCTACGTCGCCCAGTCCGCGCGCGGACAGGGCCTGCCCATGGTGCCGCAGCGCGAGATCGACAAGGCCGAGTCCGTCGTCGAGCGCTTCATGATCCGCTGGCGCGGTGAGCCCGACCCCAAGCACGTCGCGGCCGTCGACGCGTACTGGACGTCGGCCGCCGAGCACGGCATGAACGCCTCCACGTTCACCGCGCGGGTCATCGCCTCGACGGGCGCGGACGTCGCGGCGGCCCTCTCGGGAGCCGTCGGCGCCATGTCCGGCCCGCTGCACGGCGGCGCCCCCTCGCGCGTGCTGGGCATGATCGAGGAGATCGAGCGCACCGGGGACGCCGAGGCGTACGTCAAGCAGGCCCTCGACAAGGGTGAGCGCCTCATGGGCTTCGGCCACCGCGTCTACCGCGCGGAGGACCCCCGCGCCCGCGTCCTGCGCCGTACCGCCCGCGATCTCGGCGCCCCGCGCTTCGAGGTCGCCGAGGCGCTGGAGAAGGCCGCCCTGGCCGAGCTCCACGCCCGCCGTCCCGACCGGGTGCTGGCCACCAACGTCGAGTTCTGGGCGGCCATCGTGCTGGACTTCGCCGAGGTCCCGGCGCACATGTTCACCTCGATGTTCACCTGCGCCCGTACGGCCGGCTGGTCGGCGCACATCCTGGAGCAGAAGCGCACGGGCCGTCTGGTCCGCCCGTCGGCCCGTTACATCGGCCCGGGTACGCGCGACCCGCGCGAGATCGAGGGATACGGGGACATCGCCCACTGAGCCGGGGTCCCGAGAACGCAGGCGACCCGCGAGTCGGGTTCCTCCCTCGGGAGGAGCCGGCCGGACGTTACCGGCGACTCGCGGGTCGGGTGACTGCGCTGGGTTAGGCCGGCTGCGTGTATCTCGCACACGCTGGCCCGGCGCCGAACCGAGTGCGACGGCGGGCCACTAGCCCGCAGCCACCTCTTCCGTCCGGTTTGCATACATCTGCCGAACCACCTCCTTTCCGAAGTACCGCCACACTAAGAAGCGATCGCCGTCATATCAACCACTTTTTTCGTTGACCTCCGAGCGGGGGCGCGATTGGCTTGCCGGATGAGTGATCTTCGTATCGAAGTCGTGGACGGCGACGCCATGCTGGAGCAGTGGCGGCACGTCCACAACGTGATCGTGCCGCCCGCCGCGATGACACTCGACGAGGCACGGGAGCGCGTCACGCGCGGGTACCGGCTGGAGAACGCGTACGCCGGTGACGTGCTGGTCGGCTGCTCGACGGTGCGGCCCCCGCAGGGGGAGGACGCCGTGGTGACGGTCATCGCGCGGGTGCTGCCCGAGCACCGGCGCAGGGGATACGGGGCGGCGCTCTACGCGTCGGGGCTCGGGCACGCGCGCGTGGCGGGCGCCGGGGCCGTCGAGACCGTGGTCCTGGCCGCCAACGAGGACGGCGTCCGGTTCGCTCACGCGCGGGGCTTCGACGAGGTCGAGCGGTATGTTCTGCCGGGGGAGAGCGAGCTGTGGCTGACGCTGCGACTGGCGCCTTTTCCCTCGTAGACGGGCGGATCGGGCGGTGCCGTACAACGATTCCCTCAATCTTGCGGGAACTCGATGTGCGCTGCGTCACGTTCAAGTTGAATGATTGCGAGTGAGCGAACCGTCGTGCCGTACGTGCGGACGCAGCCTGCAGGGGGTCCAGGTGAGTGCTTCCCGGCGTAGTGGGACCACCGACGAGCTGGGGCCGGACGAGCCCGAGCCCGCGCGGGAGGGTTCGGACGGCTCCGATCTCCTCGCCGCGCTGCTCGACGGTATGGACGCCGCCCTGTGTGCCTTCGACGCGGACGGGACGGTCACGCACTGGAACCGTGAGGCGGAGCGGATCCTCGGCTGGACCGCGGCCGAGGCGGTGGGCCGGGCCGGGTTCGCCGGGTGGGCCGCGCGCAGCGCGGACGCCGAGGAGGTCGAGGCGCGGCTGATGTCGGCCATGGACGCGCCGGGCCGGCAGGTGAACGAGTTCGCGCTGCTGACGAAGGACGGCGGCCGGGTGCTGGTGCGGACGCAGTCCGCGGCGGTGCGCGGGCCGGACGGGAAGCCGGCGGGGGTGTACTGCGCGTTCAGCGAGGTGCACGCGCAGATCGATCTGGAGCGGTCGATCGCGCTGAGCGAGGCGCTGCTGGAGGAGGCGAGCTGGGGCGTCGTGCTGGTCGACGCCGATCTGCGGCCCGCGGTGGTGAACGCGCACGCCGCGCGGGCGCTGGGCACGGGGCGTACGGCGGTGCTGGGGCGCCCGCTCGGGGAGCTGCTGACGCAGGGCGTGGAGGAGCTGGAGAGCGCGCTCGCCCATGTGCTCGCGGAGGGTGCGCCGCCCGCGCCGGCCGAGCTGTGGGTGAGTGTGCGCACGCCGGAGGGCGAGCGGCGGCGGTGCTGGCGGAGCGGGTTCGTGCGGCTGTCGTCACCACTCGCGGAGGAGCCGGTTCCGCTCGGGGTCGGCTGGCTGTTCCAGGACGTGACCGAGTCCCGGCAGGGTGAACAGGAGGCGTCGCTGCTGCGGTTCCGCGCGCAGCAGCTGCACCGCGCGGCGCGTGCGGCGGCGGAGTGCGAGGACCCGGCGGAGGCGGCGACGGTCCATCTGGACTTCGCGCTGGCCGGGTTCGCCGATTACGCGCTGATCGACCGGGTGGCCGACGGCGCCCAGGACGTCGACCGGGTGCGGCTGGTACGGATCGCCGCGACCCCCTCCGGCGCGCCGGGACCGGGCAGGCTCGCCGGGCGGGCGGGGCTGCCGGTGCGGTACGGCGAGGGGCACCCGGTGGTGCAGTGCGTGGAGCGGGCCGGGACGGTGCGGGCCGGTGCCGGCTCCATGGGTGCCGAGGAGGCGCGGGCGTGGGCGCTGTCCCGGCAGTGGCCGGCGGACGCGGTGCACGCCCTGTGCACGGTGCTGCGCAGCCGGGGGCGCACGCTTGGTGCCGTGACGTTTCTGCGGGGGGCCGGCCGCCATGCGTTCGAACGCTCCGACGCGATGTACGCGGAAGACGTGGCGGTCCACATCGCCACGGCTCTGGACCTGGCGGCCCTCCTCACCCCCGACCGCTGACCCCCTCCGGCTCCGGTCCGGCTTTTTCGCCCCCGCCGACCCTTCCCGCCCCGGCCCGGGACTCCGCCCCGGACCCCGTTCCTCGAACGCCGGAGGTGCTGGATCGGCCCGCCCGGGGACGGGATCAGCGGCGGTAGAAGATCCGGTCGGCGTACTCGTCGAAGACGCGGGCGTTCCAGTCGTGGCCGCCGTCCACGTTGCCGGAGCGCAGGAGCGGGGGCTCGATGCCGCGGTCGGCGAGGGTGGCGGCGGCGGTGGCGACGACGGCCTGGAGGAGTGCCGAGGTGACGACCGTGGAGGCGGGGGCGAAGGGCGCGGGCACGTTGTCGAGGGTGAGCTCCGCGTCGCCGACCGCGACCCCGGAGTCCAGGACGAGATCGCAGTGGTCCTTCAGGAACGTCCCGGAGGAGTGCCGGGACGTGGTCTGCGCCGCGTACGCCACCGACGTCACGCCGATCACCTTGATGCCCCGGCCCCGGGCCTTCATGGCCATCTCCACGGGCAGCGCGTTGCGCCCGGACAGGGAGACGACGATCAGCGCGTCACCCGCGCGCAGCGGCGAGGACTCGAGCACGACGCCCGCGAGCCCGTCGACGCGTTCCAGGGCGGAGCCCAGCGTGGCCGGCATCACGTCGACGCCGACGACCCCCGGGACGGCGAGCAGGTTCATCAGGGCGAGTCCGCCGGCCCGGTAGACGAGGTCCTGCGCGGCGAGCGAGGAGTGCCCGGCGCCGAAGGCGAAGAGCCGGCCGCCGTCCGCGACCGTGTCGGCGAGCAGCGTGCCCGCCGCCGTGACGGACTCGGCCTCCTCGTCGCGGATCCGCTGCAGCAGGTCGATCGCGGCGTCGAGGAACCGGCCGGCCGGCGTGCGGTCGCTCATGCGGCATCCCTTCGGGCAGGAGTGTTGCGGATCACCGTGCGGTCTGGACCAGTGCCGTGTCAATACGACGCCCGATGGCGTGGTTTCCCCTCCGCGCAGCCCCTCGTTTTCACTGTGCGGCCCGGTTGTCGGTCCAATGCGTCAGAATTGGGTCCTGGGCCAGCGCACGCGCCGGTGAGCCGTCCAGCCTCCGGCAGAGCCATCCACAGATCTCATCGAGGGGCATGTATGTCCGGACTGATCGACACCACGGAGATGTATCTCCGCACCATCCTCGAGCTGGAGGAGGAAGGTGTGGTCCCCATGCGCGCCCGGATCGCCGAGCGGCTCGACCAGAGCGGTCCGACGGTCAGTCAGACGGTGGCGCGGATGGAGCGCGACGGCCTGGTGTCCGTCGCCCCCGACCGGCACCTGGAGTTCACCGAGGAGGGCCGCCGGCTGGCCACGCGCGTGATGCGCAAGCACCGCCTCGCCGAGTGTCTCCTGGTCGACGTGATCGGCCTGGAGTGGGAGCAGGTCCACGCCGAGGCCTGTCGCTGGGAGCACGTGATGAGCGAGGCCGTCGAGCGCCGCGTGCTGGAGCTGCTGCGGCACCCCACCGAGTCGCCGTACGGCAATCCGATCCCCGGCCTGGAGGAGCTGGGCGAGAAGGACGGCGCCGACCCGTTCCTGGACGAGGGCATGGTGTCCCTGGCCGACCTCGACCCGGGCGCCGGGGGCAAGACGGTCGTGGTGCGCCGGATCGGCGAGCCGATCCAGACGGACGCGCAGCTGATGTACACGCTGCGCCGGGCGGGTGTGCAGCCCGGTTCGGTGGTCAGCGTGACGGAGTCGGCGGGCGGCGTGCTGGTGGGCAGCAGCGGCGAGGCGGCCGAGCTGGAGTCGGAGGTGGCCTCGCACGTGTTCGTCGCCAAGCCCTGACCGGCCGGGGGGACGGGACGCCGGGCGGGCGAGCGGTTCGCGCCCGGCGGTGTGAACGCGCCGAATCCGAGATCCACTGCGTCGAATCGCAGCGCTCGCCGGATTCGCGTGCGAGGCTGTCGCGTGAGGCATATGACCTGAGTGGCTCTGGCCGGGTCCGACAGCGATGTCACCCCGGCAGGGGAGGGGCGGGACGATGTGCCGTGACCACGTGAGGAGCCCCGGCGCCGCATGGCGCCGGGGCCTGTCCTCCCCTGTGCTGACCCGGAGCCCCGAGCTCTCAGGGTCATTCCCCTCGGACCGGTTTCCCCGAGCGGTCCGCCTCCCGTTGAAGATCTCCCCCGGGCCACGGCGATCAATCCCCGCAGGGGGTCACTCGAACGAGGGGTGTTGCCGGGCAGGAAGCCATTCTCGAATGAGCATTCGATAACCTGCGGGCAGTGGCAACAGGCAGGACCAGCACAACAGGCAGCGGGCAGGCAGCGAGCTTGGGGGGTGCCAGGACCATGGCGCGACGCATCGACGTGACCGGGGCGGACGGCGTACGACTCGCCGCCTGGGAGTTCGGCGACCCGCCCAAGAACGGGGCCGATCCGGCGGAAACCACCGAGCGGAACGCGCCCGGTGTGCTGTTACTGCACGGTCTGATGGGCCGTGCCTCGCACTGGGCGTCCACCGCCCGCCGGCTCTCCGGGCGGTACCGCGCGGTCGCCCTCGACCAGCGCGGCCACGGCCGCAGCGACAAGCCCCCGCGGGCCTCCTTCACCCGTGACGCCTACGTCGACGACGCCGAGGCCGCCCTGGAGCAGCTCGGCCTCGGCCCCACCGTCCTCATCGGCCACGCGATGGGCGCGCTGACCGCCTGGCAGCTGGCCGCCAAACGCCCCGACCTGGTGCGCGGGCTGGTCATCTGTGACATGCGGGCCTCCGCCCTCGGGGCCGCCTCGCAGCGCGAGTGGGCGGAGTGGTTCAAGGCCTGGCCGGTCCCGTTCGCCACGCTCGCCGACGTACGCAAGTGGTTCGGCGAGGACGACCCCTGGGTGGAGCGGCCCAACCCGGCCCGCGGCGCGTTCTACGCCGAGGTGATGGCCGAGTCCCCGGACGGCTGGCGTCCGGTCTTCGACCCGGACCAGATGCTCCGCTCCCGCGAGACCTGGGTGTTCGACGCGCACTGGGAGGAACTGGCCCAGGTGCGCTGCCCCGCCCTGGTGGTCCGCGGCCTCGACGGCGAGCTCGGCCGTGCGGAGGCCCAGGAAATGGTCCGCGTCCTGCCCCGCGGCCGGTACGCGGAGGTGGCCGACGCCGGCCACCTGGTCCACTACGACCAGCCGGAGACCTGGCTCGCGGCGATCGAACCCTTCCTGGGCTCACTGGACGACGACTGACCTCGCTCCGTGACGGGAACCCGGCGATGTCGCTCCCCGCTCACCGGCGCGGCCCGCTCGGACCCCCGCCCCTTGGACGCCCCCGACCGGACGCCCCCGACCGGCGGGAGACCTGACCGGCTGCGTTCCAGCCGCCCCGGGTGACACTCCCGCCCCTCAGCCCTTGCTCACCGCCGTCAGGATCTCCGGCAGCCGGCGGGCCGTCTGCGGGGCCGCCAGCCGCAGGCCGAGGAACGTCAGGGCCGCGCCGTACGCCGTACCCGCCGGCAGCAGCAGCCACAGCCAGTCGTCGCCGCCCGCGCCGGCGTTCAGCCAGATGGTGAGGGCGATGACCGGGACGCACAGCACCGCCGCCGCGACCATGCCGCCGAGGATGGAGATCCACGCCAGCCCGACCTGTCCCGGAGCGACGTTCTTGTGGCCCTCCTGCGGGATGGAGTAGGGGAAGCGCGCCGAGGTCCACGCGCCCGTCGCGAGCATCGCGCCGAGCAGCGCGAAGGACAGCCCCAGCGCCTCCGGCAGCCGCGCCCAGTCGCCCAGCATCGCCGTCGTCAGCACGGTGACGAGTGCGGAGTAGGGCAGGGTGATCAGCAGCAGGGCCAGCGCGCGGGCGCGCAGTTCGACGTACGCGTCCCGGGCCGACGAGATGGTCATCGCGACCATCCAGAACGCGGAGGTGTCCTGCCCGAACTGGTTGTACATCATGACGCCGAGCATCCCGGCGGCGAAACAGGCGAAGTAGACCGAGCCGGTGCCCTGCCAGGCGTTGAACACCGGCACGATCAGCCCGATCGCCAGCGAGGTCACCCACGCGGCCTTCGTCTTCGGGTCGCGCCAGACGTAGCGCAGGCTGCGCTCCATGGCCGTACCCGTGCGGCCCGGCGGCAGCAGCCGGGACAGGCCCGTCGACGTACGGTCGCGGACCGCCGTGTCCCCGGCCGCCTGGAGGGTGGAACCGTCCGGCGAGGTCATCAGCCGCGTCAGGGACCGCGACCACAGCGTGAGCAGTCCCGTCAACGCCGCCGCGCTCACGACCAGTTGCGCCAGTGCGACCCCGTACGACCCCTCGCCCGCCGCATGCACTGCGGCGACCGCCGACGCCGGCGGGAACCACCGCAGTACGTCCGCCACCGGGTCCAGCTGCTCCAGACCGGAGGAACCCAGCCGCTGTGCCGCGAAGTTGACCACCTGCGCCCCGATGGCGATCACCAGCCCGCTGAGCACCGCGAGATCCCGGCCCTTGCGGCTGGTGAGCAGCCGTACGTTGGCGGCGGCCACCGCCCGCGCGAGCGCCACGCACACCAGCAGCGCCAGCGGCACGGCGAGGACGCCCACGGCGAACGCCGCCCCGCCGTGCGCCACGGCGATCACGGAACCGGCGAGCAGGCACAGCGTGAACAGCGGCCCGATACCGACCAGCGAGGACGCGAGCAGGGCCCGCACCAGCGGCTGCGGCCGCAGCGGCAGCATCACCAGCCGGGTCGGGTCGAGGGTCTCGTCGCCCCCGGGGAAGAACAGCGGCATCACCGCCCAGCCCAGCCCCAGCACCGCCACGAGCAGCACCACCAGCGACTCGACATGACCGGAGCCGCGCAGCGCGATCAGTCCGAGGAGCTGCAGCGCGGCGAACAGCAGGGCGACGACGGCGGAGGCGATGTACGCCGCCCTGCGCCCGCCGGACTGCCGCAGCCCGTTGCGCAGCAGGGACAGTTTCAGCCGGACGAAGACGGGGGTGAGGGCGGCGGGGGCGCTCACCGGGAACCCCCGCCCAGCCAGTCGAGATCCGAACCGGTGTCGCGGCTGTCCGCGCCGACGAGCTCCAGGAACGCCCGCTGCAGCGAGGGCGCGTCCCCGCGCACCTCGGCGAGCGGACCGTGGGCGCGGATCCGGCCGGCGGCCATCACGGCCACCCAGTCGCACAGCGACTCGACGAGCTCCATGACGTGGGAAGAGAACACGACCGTGGCGCCGGACGCCGTGTACCGCTCCAGGACGCCCCGGATGGTCTGCGCGGAGACCGGGTCGACACCCTCGAACGGCTCGTCGAGAAACAGGACTTCGGGATTGTGCAGCAGGGCGGCGGCGAGTCCGATCTTCTTGCGCATGCCGGTCGAGTAGTCGACGACGAGCTTGTGCTGGGCACCGGCCAGATCGAGGACGTCGAGCAGCTGCGTGGCCCGCTTGTCGACCTCGTCACCGGGCAGCCCCCGCAACCGCCCCGTGTAGGCCAGCAGTTCACGCCCCGACAGCCGCTCGAACAGCCGCAGCCCCTCCGGCAGCACCCCGATCCGGGCCTTGACCTCCGCCGGATCCCGCCACACATCGCGCCCGACGACCTCGACGGTGCCCTGATCGGGCCGCAGCAGCCCGGTCACCATGGACAAGGTGGTGGTCTTCCCGGCCCCGTTGGGCCCGACCAGCCCGATGAACCGCCCCGCGGGCAGCTCCAGATCGATCCCCCCGACCGCGACCTGCTCCCCGAACCGCTTCCAGAGCCCTTGCACGCGTACGGCACTGACACCCACCACGTCTCCCTCCGTCAGCAGGAAGCCTAGGGGAGCGGAGCGTCCCGAAGGGGTGCGGGACCGCGTCGACATGGGGCTCCGCCGCGCGGGCGCGACCAGCCACGACACGGCCGCAGTCGCCCACGGACAGGAACCACACACCTCACACGGGTGACCTAGCGATCCCTGCCGCACGCGTACGCCAACGGCGAGACCAACTCCTCCACATCCGGCAACCACCGATTCGCAGCCGTAGGCCGGCAGGCCCACTGCACGGCCCCCCGGCACCCGAACCGCGTGGGCGGCGCAGCCACGTACGCCCCCTCCCCCAGGACCACCAGGTCGAGCGAGGACGGCGCCCAGCCCGACTTCCGCACCAGATCGGGAACCTTCAAGGAGGCCCCCGGCAGCACGAAGAACTCCATCCGCCGGTCCGGTGTCACCGTGACCGGCCCCAGCGTCAGCTCCATCCGCTCCATCCGCGCGAGAGCCAGGAACCCCGCCGTCTCCGGCACGGAGATCGCGTCGAACGTCCGCCCGGTGGGCAGCAGGATCGACGCGGACGGCTGCCCCTGCCACAGCCGGCGGACGACGGTGGCGCTGCCGGTCGCCCGGGTCGCCCAGTCCGGACGGGCCGGGTGCGCGCCGGGTGCGGGACACGCGGTGTCACCGCACGAGCAGCACTGCACCCCCTCGACGGCCTCCAGCCAGGTGCCCGGGAACACGTCCCAGTGCCGCTCCTCGGCGTAGCGAACTGCGGTGTCCAGCAGCGATTCTCCGCGCTGCTTCGGGATCTGTACGGCGTCGGCGCCCGCGATCGTCTCTTCCACGATGAACACAACTACGGCCGTCACCAGGGGTTACGCCTGTGCGCATGCGCGGGGGAGGAGCATCGGTTCCGTGTTCGGGGCGCATGGGTGCATCCATGGGGGCGCGCGGGAGGATCCGCGTCCCCGGTGGGTAACCAGGAGGGGGGCCGGCAACTGCCGTTACCCCGGCAATCCTCACATGTCCCGCATTGTCAGCACTTCGGTGGGGCATTGATCTTCCCGGCCGTGTTTCTCGCCGGGACGCGAGACGTACGGCCGCGGAAGACACGTCAACTCGGTGCGTGGGCAGGGCACCGCAGCCTCAGGGGGTACGCCATGGCCGCAAGGCCTCTCGTCGCGCGGCAGCCGAACGAACGGCTGCAGGCGCTCATCCAGGAAGCCGGATGCTCCAACGCCGGGCTGGCCCGCAGGGTCAACATGTGCGGCGCCGAGCACGGCCTCGATCTGCGTTACGACAAGACGTCGGTGGCCCGCTGGCTGCGCGGACAGCAGCCGCGGGGCCGGGCACCGGCGGTCATCGCGGAGGCACTGGGCCGCAAACTGGGCCGTACGGTCACGATCGACGAGATCGGCATGGCCAACGGCAAGAACCTCGCGTCGGGTGTCGGCCTCCAGTTCTCGCCGACGGTACTGGGAGCCATCGAGCAGGTCTGCGAGCTGTGGCGCAGCGACGTGGGGCGGCGGGACTTCCTGTCCGGGTCCTCCGTCGCCGCCTCCGCGCTGGTGGAGCCCAGCCGCGACTGGCTGATCTCCGCACCCGACGGGCAGGTGGCGCGCTCCGCCGGGCCCCGCGTGGGACAGTCCGACGTGGCGGCCGTACGGTCCATGACGCAGGCGCTGGTGGACCTGGACCACCAGTACGGCAGCGGGCACGTGCGCCCGGTCGTGGTCCACTACCTCAACAGCGTCGTCTCGGGGCTGCTGGCGGGGTCGTACCGCGAGGCCGTGGGACGCGACCTGTTCGCGGCGGTCGCGCGGCTGACCGAACTCGCCGGGTACATGGCCGTCGACACCGGGCAGCCGGGCCTCGCCCAGCGCTACTACATCCAGGCACTGCGGCTGGCGCAGGCGGCCGGGGACCGCGGATACGGCGGGTATGTGCTCGCCGCCTCCATGAGCCACCTGGCCGCGCAACTCGGGAACCCGCGTGAGATCGCGCAGTTGGCGCGTGCGGCGCAGGAGGGCGCGCGGGGGCGCGTGACCCCCCGCGCGGAGGCGATGTTCCACGCGGCGGAGGCGCGCGGGCACGCGCTGATGGGCGACGTGCACGCCGCGCAGACGGCGGCGGGGCGCGCGGTGAGCGCCCTGGAGACAGTCGATCCGGCCTCGGGCGACGACCCGGCGTGGATCGCGCACTTCGACGAGGCCTATCTGGCCGACGAGCTGGCGCACTGCCACCGGGACCTCGGCCAGGCGGAGGCCGCCGCGCGGTGTGCCCGGGAGGCGCTGGACGGGCATCCGGCGTCGCGGGCGCGGCGGCGGGCGATCGGCTATGTGCTGCTGGCCACCGCGCAGGTGCAGCAGCGCGAGATCGAACAGGCCTGCAGCACGGGCCTGAAGGCGGTGGAGCTGCTCAACGGGCTCCGGTCCAACCGGGGCGCCGAGTACCTGGAGGATCTCCAGCAGCGCCTCGAGCCGTACCGGGAGGAGTCGGTGGTACGGGAGTTCGGGGCGCGGATGGAGCTCCAGACGGCGGCGTGACGACCGTGACACGGCGGGCGGGCCGGAAGGAGGCGACGTAATCAGCTTGTGGTGACCCGGTTTTGTTACCGCGCTCACAGGGCAGGAGGCGAGGCCCCGTGCTGCGTGGCACCGGGCTCCGGGGACCCGGTAGCGTGAGCCGACGATTCACAAGGTCCCCCATTAGTAGGAGTCCCGGTGACGCAGAGTGGACAGGGCGAGGAGCCCTCGGCGCGCCCCGCGCGCGAAGGCATCGTGCTGCCCTCCGACGGTGGTGAACCCCTGCTGCCGGGCATGACGACCGGACCGGTCGCCCCCGACGGCGGCGCGGACGGCCGGAACTCCGGCGGCGGGTTCCCCGCCTCGGCCCCGCCCGGCGGCCAGACCTGGGGCACGCCGTGGGGCCCCGAGCAGCAGAGCCCGGCCCCACCGCCCGGCCAGGACTGGCAGCCCCCGTCCGACGGCCGGTGGGGCACCCCGGAGCCGTCCCCGTGGGGCGCGCAGCACCCGCCCGCCCCGGCCCATGGTGGCGGCGGCCCCGGCCCGCTCCCGCCCGAGGGCGCACAGACCCACGGCGGCCACCCCCCGTACGACGCGAACGGCGCCGCGCCGCTGCCCCGGTCCGCCGGATACGGCGGCCACCCGGGCCCGAACGCCCCGCACGGCGCCGGTGACGCGTACGGCTCCGCCGCCGGCGGACACGGGAACGACGCCACGCCGTCGCGCATGCCCCAGCCGGGCACCGGATACGGCGGGAACACCCCGCCCGACCCGCACGGAGACGTTCCGTACGGCGCCGCCGGTCCGTACGCCGCCGGAGCCCCGCTGCCGTCCGCGAACGCCGGCCCCTACGGCGCCCCCGCGCAGAACGGCTACGGCGCCCCCCAGTACCCGCCGGCCGCCGCGCCCGACGGGTCGGAAGGCGCGACCCAGTACATGCCGCCGGTGCCCGCCGGCGGCGGCGACGAAGGGGCGACGCAGCTCATCCCCCCGGTGGGCCCGGGCGCACTGCCGCCCGAGATGCCCGCCCACGGCTCCGGGGCGGGCGGGTACCCGGGCGTTCCCCCGCAGAGCGCACCCGGCGCGGGGTCCCTGCCGTCCGCCGGCAGTCCCGACGCGGAGGCCACCCAGTACATCGCCCCCGTCACCGACCAGCACCCCGGACAGCCCTACGGCACCCCGCCGCCCGGTGACGGCAACCGGCAGCCGCCCGCCGAGTTCGACAACCTCTTCCGCGACGACGCCGGCGGCCCGGCCGGATCCACCCAGCAGCTCCCGCGCGTCGACTACGGCCGGCCCGCCCGGGCCGCCCACACCCCGCCCGGCGGCCCGGCCGGTCCCACCGGTCCCACCGCCCCGACCGGCGGACGGGGCGGACGCGGCAGTGGCCGTACCGGCTCACGCGTGCCGCTCATCGCGGCGGTCGGCGTCGGTATCGCCATCCTCGGCGTCGGCGCGGGCGCGCTGCTCGGCAGTGGGGACGGTGACGACGGCGGCGACGACCAGCCCGTGTCCGCCACCGCGCCCGCGAGCGAGGGGACCTCCGCCTCGCCGTCCGCCGACCCGGCCCGTCAGCAGGCCGCCGAGCTGGACAAGCTGCTGGCCGACAGCGGCAACAGCCGGACCACCGTGATCAACGCGGTCGCCGATGTGAAGGCCTGCCGCGACCTCGGCAAGGCGGCCGAGGACCTGCGCGAAGCGGCCGGGCAGCGCAACCAGCTGGTGACCGACCTCTCCGGCCTGTCCGTGGACAAGCTGCCGAACCACCAGGCGCTGACCACCGCGCTCACCAAGGCGTGGGAGGCGTCGGCGTCGGCTGACGACCACTACGCCGCCTGGGCCGACCAGACCGCCGGCAAGAAGGGCTGCAAGAAGGGCCAGGCCCGGTCGACCGGCCAGACCCAGGCCGGCAACCGGGCCAGCGGCACCGCGACCACCGAGAAGAAGAAGGCCGCCGCGCTGTGGAACGCGATCGCCAAGCAGTACGGCCTGACCGAGCGCCAGCCGACCCAGCTGTGACCGGACGCCGCTGACCCGGTTCCGCCCGGCCGGGCGGAACCGGGTCAGCCCAGATCCGCGTCCCGCAGCGTCTTCGTCACATCGGTGAAGTCCTCGCGGGCCGCGACCAGCCGGCCGCCCTCGACCACCTGCAGGGTCACGTTCGCGTTGACCAGGCGGGGGAAGCCGACGGCGGCGAGCTCGTCCTGGAAGTTCCACCTCAGGGTGGGGGTGAGCCCGCCCGTGGTGACCTTCAGCCCGCTGTCCAGCGCCTCGCTCACCGTGTCGGCGCTCACCTCGTTGTCCCCCAGCGACTCCACGACCTGCTTGAACACGGCGTAGGCGATCCAGGTGGTCTGCACCCCGGCGTCCGCGGCGTCGATCCGGTTGTCGCCGAACGCCTCCTCCTTGATCACCTTCTTCATCGGGTCCCAGCGGGCGTCGCTCGCCGCCGGGTACCAGCCGGTGACGTACGACCCCTCGTACGGCCCCGACGCACCGCCGGACGCGTCGATCGTCGTCTGGTCGACGCTGCCCAGCACGGTCGCGGTGCGCACCTCGGGATAGTCGGCGCGGGCCCGCCGGAAGGAGTCCATGAAGGTGTTCGTGCGGTCGCCGAGAGCGGGCACCACACAGCCCTGCCCGGTCGCGTCCGTGGTGGCGCGCTCCAGGGCCCGCTCCGCCTGGCTGTTGTACGAGGTGGCGTCCTCCGCCGCCCGCTGGTCTCCGGACCGCGCGTGCCCGCCCGCCGCCAGGCCCGAGTCGAGCAGCGGGGGCAGCTGGTCGCCCGCGATGGTGTCGGGCCGGATCAGGGTGACCGGCCCGCAGGTGTCGGCCAGGGTGCGGCCGAGCCCGGCCAGCAGCGCCGGCTGGCCGCCGTTGACGGGATAGGACAGGGGGCTGGTGAACTCGTTGTTGGTGATGCCGTAGCCGCCGATGTACGGGATCCCGGCGCCCTCCAGGGCGGGCATGAACGAGTCGGCGTACAGGCTGTAGGAGCCGACGACCGCGACGGCCTTCTCCTGTACCGCGCGCCGGGCGCACCGTGCGGCGGCCACGGTGTCGTTCCGGTCGTTGCAGGTCAGCACCTTGAGCCGGCGGCCGTTGACACCGCCCTGGGAGTTGATCCAGCGGGCGTAGGCTTCGGCGAACGCGGGCATTCCGGGCTTGTTGGTGGCCCTGGTGTCCTGAGGCGCCCACGTCATCACGGTGATGGGGCCGTCGTCCCCGGAGCCCCCCGTGGCACCGGGGACGACCCCGCACCCGGCGACGAGCGACGCGCACGCCACCAGCGCGCCCGTGGTCAGGGCGCCGGCTCTGACGGGCCGGTGGAGGAGGCGGGGGAGGAGAATGCTGCGGATGCGTCGCCTGCCGGTCATGCTCACGCACGATTCCGCCACATGACCAACCCGGGAGTTACCCTTGGTCAACGGACGGTGACGGTGAGGTGAATTACGGGGTCCCGTACGACCCGTGCGGCGCGGAAACGTACGATCGACGATCGTGCAAGGTTCGGAGAACACTTCCCGTCGCGGCCGTCGCTCCTCCACCATGGGCGGCATGCCACTCAACGACATGCCGTGGTGGCGCTGGCGCAGCAATGTGCGCTCCGCGCTGCACATGCTCTCCGATCCCGCCTTCCAGCGGGACGTCTGGCTGGCCGGGGTCGACGGCTACGGTGACGTCACCGACGCCGTCTACCGGCTGGTCGAGGACACCTGGCTGGACAGCTGGTCCGCCGAGAAGTACGTCGGCACGATCTTCCGCGACTCCCAGGAGGCGGCGCTCGTCGACACCGCGGTGCTGCGCGTGCTGCGGATCATGCACCAGGTCGGGCCGGACGCGCCGGTGGCCGCCTATCTCGAGCACGAGGGGTGGCCGGAGGCGGTGCGGGCCGCGCGGGACGCGCATGTGCGGATGGCGGCGAGCGACGGCGAGGAACCCGACGCCCCGCCGAGCACCCTCGAGGTGCTGCGGATCCTGACGCGGTCCGCGTAGCGGAACGGCCGGCCGGCCGTGACCGCGCGTGTGGGACCCTTTTCTGCATGAGCGAGCAGTCCACCCGAGCCGCGGCCCCGGCCGACCAGTACGTCCTCACCCTGTCCTGCCCCGACAAGCAGGGCATCGTGCACGCCGTGTCCAGCTATCTCTTCATGACCGGCTGCAACATCGAGGACAGCCAGCAGTTCGGCGACCACGACACGGGACTGTTCTTCATGCGCGTCCACTTCTCGGCGGACGCCCCGGTGACCGTGGAGAAGCTGCGGGCGAGCTTCGCGGCGATCGGTGACTCCTTCCACATGGACTGGCAGATCAACCGGGCCGACGAGAAGATGCGCATCCTGCTCATGGTCAGCAGGTTCGGGCACTGCCTGAACGACCTGCTGTTCCGCGCGCAGACCGGCGCGCTGCCGGTGGAGATCGCCGGTGTGGTGTCCAATCACACCGACTTCGCCGAACTGGTGGCTTCGTACAACATTCCCTTCCACCACATCCCGGTGCCGAGGGACGGCAAGCCGGAGGCCGAGGCCAGGCTGCTGGAGATCGTGCGCGAGGACGACGTCGAACTCGTCGTCCTCGCCCGCTACATGCAGGTCCTCTCGGACGACCTGTGCAAGCGGCTCTCCGGGCGGATCATCAACATCCACCACTCCTTCCTGCCGAGCTTCAAGGGCGCGAAGCCGTACCACCAGGCGCACGCGCGGGGTGTGAAGCTCATCGGTGCCACGGCGCACTACGTCACCGCCGACCTCGACGAGGGGCCGATCATCGAGCAGGAGGTCGAGCGGGTGGGACACGACGTCACCCCCGAGGGGCTCGTCGCGATCGGCCGGGACGTGGAGTGCCAGGCGCTGGCGCGGGCGGTGAAGTGGCATGCGGAGCGCCGCATTCTGCCCAATGGGCGGCGGACGGTGGTTTTCGCCTAGGAGCTCGGAGGGTTTCCGTCTTGTCGGCGGGTGCGGGTTCGTCGTGGCTTGTCGCGCAGTTCCCCGCGCCCCCAGGGGGCGGTCTCGCCGCATGCCGATACGGTCCCGCGCCCCTTGAGTACGTGCGGTGGACGTACCTGCAGGGGCGCGGGGAACTGCGCGACCAGCCCCCACGCAGCCGCAGTCGCCCGCGATACCGCGACCCCCCTACATCCGGCTCATCGAAGCCGCCGCCATCAGCACGTCCTTGATGGCGGCACGGTCTCCGACCTGCCCCACCGCGGCCTCGCGCGGCGGCACATGCCCCGCCGCGAGCCGGCAGAACTCCGCCCCGTCCAGCGCGACGTGCGCCACCTCGTGCTCAGCGGATCCCTTCGCCGCGGGGGAGTCCAGCGGGATCAGCCACTCGCCTCCGCCGGACCCCTCGATCTCCAGCCGCAGGCTGCGCCCCGGCTCCCCGGCGGCGACCAGGCGCCGCTCCACGGGGGAGGCCAGCCCGTGCAGCCGGCGGTGCTCAAGCACGGCCGGCAGCATCCGCGCGGCCAGGTCGACGATGCGGTGCAGATGCCGCCCGGAGGGCGGTTCGTACGGGTAGTCCACCGCCTCGGCGATGTCCTCCGCGTGCACCCAGCACTCGAAGGCCCGGTCCAGCATCGCGTCGTGCAGGGGCAGTTCGTAGTCGCCGTACGACACCGGCAGCCGTCCGGTGCCGCCGCCCGTGAAGGACACCGTCCGCACGAGGTCGTGGCTCTGCTCCCGCCAGGGCGCCCGTACGGAGCGGGTGGGCGGGAAGCGGGCGGCCCGCCAGTACGCCTCGGTGCGGTCCGACGGGGTGGGACGGACGGACGCGGCGTCGCCGAGCGGGTCGTCGAGGCCGAGGGCGACCGCGACCAGCCCGTCGACCGTCAGCAGATGCGCGATGACCCCGGCGACGGTGGTGCGGCGGCTGCTCGCCTCGTCGGACTCGTACCAGCGCAGCCGTACCGGCGCGTGCCACTCGGAGTCGCCGAAGTCCTGGAGCAGCGCGTCCAGCCGCGCGGTCTCGGCGTCGTACGCGGCGGCCCACTCCGGCACGGGGACGCGGGGCGGGCGCCGTTCCAGGCAGGACCCCAGGACGCGGGTGCGCAGACCGGGGTCCAGGTCCAGGCTCTCGGGCCGCTGGAGCAGACCGACCGCCTCGCGCAGCCGCAGCGCCTCGTCCGCGCAGGGCCCGCAGGCGCCGAGGTGTTCCTCGACGGCGTCCGCCTCCGCCTGCGAGCAGGCGGCCAGCGCCCAGGCACCCAGCAGCGACTTCAGCACGTGGTGTTCCAGCACGAGCGGTCCGGCGTCCCTCTTCCGGTCCTTCCGGTCGTCGTACGGCTCGGCGCGGCCGACACGGTGCCCGCTCACGCGGCACCCCCGATCCCGGGCGGGGTGCCCGGGGCCCCGGTGTCGTGCGCGGTGGCCAGCAACTGCAGGCCGAGGCGGAGCCGGCGGCGGGCCTCGTCGTCGGTGACGCCCAGGTCGACGGCGGTCTGGCGGTAGTCCCGGCGCTGGAAGTACGCCAGCTCCAGGGCGGCCCGCAGCGGCGCCGGCATGGACTGGACGATGTAG
Source organism: Streptomyces sp. NPDC020731 (assembly GCF_044334705.1). Lineage (NCBI taxonomy): Bacteria > Bacillati > Actinomycetota > Actinomycetes > Kitasatosporales > Streptomycetaceae > Streptomyces > Streptomyces sp. NPDC020731. Next base: position 274,597 of record NZ_JBIRTN010000009.1, on the reverse strand, counting down.
TCGGCGCGGGCCGCCACCGAGGCGTGCCGCACCGTGCGCTCCAGGTCCTCCGCGGTGCCGGGGCCGCCGCGGGCGAGCGCCGCGGTCCCCGTGGTGCGCAGCCGCCGTACGGCCAGCCGGCTGGTCAGCGTGGCGAGCCAGGTGCGCAGGGGTTCCTGCGTGGGGTCGTAGGAGTCCGGGTGTTCCCACACGTGGGTGAAGACGTCGCGGGTGATGGCGTCGGCGGCGTGTTCGTCGTCGACGACGCGGTGGGCGAGGCCGTGCACGAGCGAGGCGAACCGGTCGTAGAGCTCGCCGAGGGCGGCAGCCTCCCCGCGCGCGAGCCGCTGCTGCATCCTGCGGTCCCAGCGGGGCGGTACGTCCGTTTTCGGCATGCGGCCCCTCACCCCCCTGTTCCTTCCGGTCCCGGGTCGGTCGGTGCCCGGGTCCGGCGTGTGGTCGGCGACTCCAAGAATGTAGTCGGCACGCAGGAGGGCGCACGCCCCTTTATGGCAATGTGCGCCCCTGGGGGAGCCGCAGGTGGTAAGGGGTCGCCCGCCCACGTCGGACGCCGTGCGGGCCGCACCTGCCCACCTCCGCACCGATCGGAACCGATCGAATCGGATCGAAGTCGACTAAAACAAGCTCTTTCTGTTCGGTACCCGTTTCTCGGCTCGCGTTTCAGGGAACGGCCGGTGGGCAGCCGCGCTGCAAGGAAGCGTAGGGACTGCTTCCGTTTCGGTGAGCGAGGGGCGTGGTGGTGACCTTCAAAGTGACCGACAAGGGGCACGGCGAGTGGGCCGTGCTCCGGGTGTCGGGCGAGCTGGACCTGATGACGTCCCCGGTGCTGCGCCAGAGGGTGCACGACGTGGTGGCCGAGGGCAGGCACAGCCTCGTCCTCGACCTCTCCGAGGTGTGGTTCTGCGACTCCAGCGGGGTCGGCGTGCTCATAGCCTCCCGCCGGCTGCTCCGCTCCTGCCAGGGCAGTCTGCGGCTGATCCTCCCCGCGCGGGGGGCCGCCGACGGCAGTCACGTCAACAAGGTGCTCGGCGCCCTCGGGGTCCGCAGGCTCTTCGAGATCCACCCGGACGTCCCCTCCGCGGTCGACGAGGACTCCCGCCCGCTGTCGGCGTGACGCCACGCGCGAGCGCTCACACGTGTCACACGCTTGTCCCGTTATTCCCCCGGTCTTGGGCCAGGCGTCGCTTTCCGGCTCCCCGGGGGCCCTCCACCACGTACGCTCCCAGCGAGACGACCCCACTGACCTAAGGCGGCCTGAGAGACATGGTCACCAGCGAGTACGAGCGCAGGATCGCGGCCCGCTTCGCGGGCTTCGACCAGGACGGCAACGGCTACATCGACCGCGAGGACTTCAGCGGAGCGGCCAAGGCGCTGCTCGCCGAGTTCGACACCGCGGCCCGCTCCGACCGGGGCCAGGCCCTGTACGTCGGTGCCGAGGCGTTCTGGCAGGGCATGGCGGGGATCGCGGACCGTGACGGCGACCAGCGCATCACGCGCGAGGAGTTCGTGAACGGCGCGGTCAAGCGGCTGCGGGACAACCCGGACCGGTTCGCCGAGATCGCCCGCCCCTTCCTGCACGCGGCGCTCGCCGTCGCCGACACCGACGGTGACGGCGCGGCCACCGTCGAGGACGCCGCGCGGGTCCTGAAGGCGCTCGGCGTCCCCGAGCACCTCACCCGCACGGCCGCCGCCGCGCTGGACTCCGACGGCGACGGCAGGATCGGCGAGGAGGAGATCGTCCGGTCCTTCGCCCGCTACTTCACCGTCCCCCAGTAGGGCGCCGCCGCGTGGGTGTCACGGATTGTGGCGTTGCCGTGATCACGGAGGGTTGATACCGGCTTGTGTCCTGTGTGCGCTCGTCACGGCCCGGAGTCGGGCGTCCGCTCCGGTAGCTTGTGTGGGATGCGAGTGGTCCCGGGCACGCACCGCGCCGGAGTCGCCCCCGAGGCGACTCCGTACCGGCCGGTGCCTGTGGCTGCCCGCCGGGTGGCCAGGCGGAACGCCGGCCTTCGTTCGACTTCCCGCGGCGAGCGTCGCACAGTATGCCGCACGTGTACTCCTTCGCGCTGGAATATGCCTGAAGCGCTTGTTGGGGTGACTGTACGTCAACCATGCTGGCCCACAGGGGATTCACGTTCCGTGACCCCTCTCCCGGCCGTTGTTCTGGCCATGCAGAAAATGGCTACGATCGTGGCCCTCGTGAGGCGCGAGTCCAAGTGTCCGCCGGTTCGGATGGTGTGAGCGGTGCAGGTGCTTCAAGTGCAGCTGGAGATCCGGCCCGACCCCGCTGAGGTGGGACGGGCCCGGCGATGGACCCGCTCTCGGCTGGCCGGTTCGGGCATAGAGGCCGACGAACCGCTCGCCGAGACCCTGATCCTGCTCGTCTCGGAGCTCGTCACCAACGCCGTGGTGCACACCGGTTGCCCGGCCGTGCTGCGGCTCTCCCTGCCGGGGACGGACGCCGGGGAGGCCACCGTCCGCCTGGAGGTGACCGACCGCAGTGAACGGGCGCCGGTGCCGCGCTGTGTGGATGGCGAGGCGACGGGCGGACGCGGGCTCGCCCTCGTGGACGGGCTGGCCGACCGCTGGGGCTGGAGCGCGGAGGGGGCCGGCAAGCGGATCTGGTGCGAGCTGGACCGCTGCGCCGGCGTTCTGGAGGCCGGGCCTCCCTGTGACGGCGGGACGACCGCGTACGGCGGGTTGGCGTACGAAGCGGTGTAGTGCGCGCGGGGCGGCGGGTCGTGTGGCGTGTGCGGGCTCGTCGTGGTGGATCGCGCTCACGCGGCGGAGCCGCGTACCGGCACGGTCCCGCGCCCCTTCGGGAGTCGTCCGCGCCCTCCTCCGCGTGACTCCCCGTGCTCTCGCAGGGGCACGGGGGCACGGTGGGCCGGTCGGACGGGTGGAGATGTGACGCGGTGCGCCGGGTGTGCTTCCGTGCGCGGTGCCGACGAACAGGACGTATGCGGCAAGCAACTCATTGTCACTCGAAACGGTATTGACGTGCCGTGACCGTTTGATCACTCTATTTGTCAGCGATCCGCCGCGAGGGGACGGCGAGGGCCCGACGACGGGAGCCCTCGACGAGTGCGGGTCGTGATTCGGTGCGGGGGCGCCGAAGTCGAAGAGCGGTGCGGCGCCGCCGTGCTCGGGCGGACGGCGCCGCACCGCCACAGGCGGGAGAGTCCTGGTCGTCCCCAGCCTGTGGACAACTTTCCGCTCATCCTCCGGCGGCCGCGGCCACCCCCGGCCGCCGCCCGCCGGCCCGGAAGGTCCGCCGGTACGCGGTCGGCGTCACCCCCAGCGCCGCCTGGAGGTGCTGCCGCATCGACTGGGCCGTGCCGAAGCCGGCGTCGCGGGCCACCTGGTCCACGGACAGATCGGTGGATTCCAGTAGATGCCGGGCCCGCTCCACCCGCTGCCGGGTCAGCCACTGCCCCGGACTGACGCCGGCCTCCTCCCGGAAGCGGCGCGTGAAGGTGCGTACCGACATCGCCTCCCGCGCGGCCATGTCGCGCAGCTGGATCGGCTCGTGCAGCCGGCCCAGCGCCCACGCGCGGGCATCGCTCGTGGAGGACTGCTGCGGATCGGGCACCGGCCGCTCGATGTACTGCGCCTGCCCACCGTCCCGGTGCGGCGGTACGACCGTACGGCGGGCCACCTCGTTGGCCACGGCGGCGCCGTGGTCGCGCCGCACCATGTGCAGGCACAGGTCGATCCCGGCCGCGACGCCCGCCGAGGTCAGGATGGAGCCGTCGTCGACGAACAGCACGTCCGGGTCGACGTCGATCCGGGGGAACAGCCGCTGGAGGCGCTCGGAGTCGGCCCAGTGGGTGGTGGCGGGCCGGCCGTCGAGATATCCGGCGGCGGCGAGGACGTACACGCCGGTGCAGATGGAGGCGAGCCGGGTGCCGGGCCGGATGTGGGCGAGGGCGGCGGCCAGCTCGTCGGTCAGCTCGCCCCGCTCGAACACCGGGCCGAGCTCGTAGGACGCCGGGACGATCACCGTGTCGGCGGTGGCGAGCGCCTCGGGACCGTGGGCGACGTGCACGGCGAAGTCGGCGTCGGTCTCTACCGGACCGGGCGGCCGGACCGAGCAGGTGATCACCTCGTACAGGCGCCGCCCCCGCCCGTCCCTCGGGCGGCCGAAGATGCGGTGCGGGATGCCCAGCTCGAAGGGGAGCAGCCCGTCGAGGGCGAGGACGACGACGCGGTGGGGCCGGAAGCCGGCGGACGCATGAGGGGGCTCGACCGGGTCCATGGCCCGATCCTAGTGAATGCTGTCCTTCGGGCCACTCGTTGTGGTGGACCCGATCACGGAAGCTCTATGGCGTGACCTGGACAAGCGAGACAGCCGCCGTCGTGGAGCCGCCCGCGAGCGGCCCGAAGCCGACCCGCACCCGTGTGCACCGCGCGTGGTTCGTCGCCGCCGTCACGTTCGTGACGATCATCGGTGCCGCCGCCTTCCGCTCCGTACCGGGCCTGTTCATCGACCCGCTGCACGACGAGTTCGGCTGGTCGCGCGGGACCATCGGCGCGGCGGTCTCCGTGAACCTCGCGCTGTACGGCCTCACCGCGCCGTTCGCGGCGGCGCTGATGGACCGCTACGGCATCCGGAAGGTGGTCGCGGTCGCCCTCGGCGTGATCGCGCTCGGCTCGGGCCTGACGGTGTGGATGACGGCGGCCTGGCAGCTGCTGCTGTGCTGGGGCCTGCTGGTGGGGCTCGGCTCCGGTTCCATGGCGCTGGCCTTCGCCGCGACCGTCACCAACCGCTGGTTCACCGAGCGCCGGGGGCTGGTCACCGGCATCCTCACCGCCGCGTCCGCCTCCGGGCAGCTGATCTTCCTGCCCCTGCTGTCCTGGATCGTCTCGCGCCACGAATGGCGACCGGCTGCCGTCACCGTGGCGCTCGCCGCGCTCGCGGTGGTCCCGTTCGTCTGGCTGCTGCTGCACGACCATCCGGCCGACGTGGGCCAGAAGCCTTACGGCGCGAAGGAGTTCGTGCCCAAGCCGGCACCTGTTCCGGGCGCTGCCCGGCGTGCGCTGACCGTGCTGTTCTCGGCGGTGCGGACGGGGCCGTTCTGGCTGCTCGCCGGGAGCTTCGCGATCTGCGGCGCCTCGACCAACGGGCTGGTCCAGACCCACTTCCTGCCCGCGTCGCACGATCACGGGATGCCGGTCACGACCGCGGCGTCCCTGCTGGCGGTCATCGGTGTCTTCGACGTCGTCGGGACGGTGGCGTCCGGGTGGCTCACGGATCGCTTCGACGCGCGCCGGCTGCTCGCGGTGTACTACGCGCTGCGGGGGGTCTCGCTGCTGTTCCTGCCGATTCTGCTGGCGCCGAGTGTGCATCCGCCGATGCTGTTCTTCATCGTCTTCTACGGGCTGGACTGGGTCGCCACCGTGCCGCCGACGCTCGCGCTGTGCCGTGAGCACTACGGGGAGGACAGCCCGATCGTGTTCGGGTGGGTGCTCGCCTCGCACCAGGTGGGTGCGGCTGTCGTCGCCTTCCTCGGGGGTGTCGTGCGGGACACGTTCGGGTCGTACGACGTGGTCTGGTACGCGTCAGGGGCGCTGTGCGCCGCGGCGGCGCTGATGGCGTTGGTGATCCGGCGGCGGGTGGGCGCTTCCCCTGGGACGGCGGTTGCCTAGCGTCCGCCCCACTGCGGGCGATCGTGCCGCCGGGGCGGCACGGGTGGGCCGGGGGCACCCCTCCGGGGGAGGCACCCCGCAATCGCCGGGCCGCGCAACCACCCCCGCCCGACCCTGACTGCCCGCGGCTACGCGGGGAGTCGGGAAGCTCCCCCCGCGCGGACCACCGCCCTCGCGATGCGCTGCGCGTCCAGCGCCAGTTCGCGGAGGTTGCCGCTGATCGGGTTGGTGAAGCCCGTGAAGTAGAGGCCGGGCGAGTCGGCCGGAGTGCGGGCGCCGTGGACGACCGGTCTGCCCCGGTCGTCGAGGACGCCGAGCCCGCCGACCAGACCCTCCAGACCGCGCGCGTAGCCCGTGGCCGCCACGACCACGTCCGGGCCGATACGGTCGCCGTCCGCCAGGACGACCCCGCCCTCCTCGAACCCCTCCACCGCGGCCACGACCTCCACCGCCCCCGTGCGCACGGCGTCGACGAGGCCGACGTCCTGCACGGGAATGGCCCCCTCCAGCACCCGGCTGTACAGACCGGTGCCGGGGCGCGGGAGGCCCCGGGCCGACAGGTCCGGCAGCGCCACCCTCGCCTGGACCCGGCACAGCCGGTCGACGAGGCCGACCGGCAGCCGGCGCACCAGGACACCCGAGTACTGCGCGGGCCAGCCCGCGGTCGAGCGGCGCACGATGTGCGGAGGGGTGCGTACCGCGAGGCGCACCCGGGAGGCGCCCCCCTCCACCAGGTCCACGGCGATCTCGGCCCCCGTGTTGCCGACGCCCACGACCAGCACGTCCCGGCCGGCGAAGGGCTTCGCGTCGCGGTACTCGGACGCGTGCAGGAACTCGCCGTCGTACGTGTCCCGGCCGGGCCAGTCGGGGACGCGGGGCGTGTGGTTGAAGCCCGTGGCGACGACGACCGCCGCGCCGGTCAGTTCACGGCCCCCCGTGGCGTGCAGCAGCCAGCCGGTGCCGTCGGGGGTGCGCTCGACCCGGGAGACCTCGACCCCGGTGACGATCTCCAGCCGGTGGTGCTCGGCGTACTTCTCCAGGTACCGGACCACGTCGTCCCGGGCCACCCACCGCCCGAACCGGCGCGGCATCGGCAGCCCGGGCAGTGCGGACAGGCGTCGGGTGGTGTGCAGCCGCAGCCGGTCGTAGTGGCGCCGCCAGGAGTCCCCCACGCGGTCGGACCGCTCCAGGACGACGGCCCGCACCCCCCGGGCGCGCAGAGCGTACGCGGCGGCGAGCCCGCCGGGGCCGCCGCCGATGACGTAGACGGGGCGGTCCGCCCGGTTCGGCGCGGTGGGCTGTGCGGACGTGGAGGAGTCGGAGGAGTCGGCCATGAGCGCGAGCGTAATCACGCCCCTGCTTGATGGGTATCGGTCAAGACCGGAATTGGTTGCGGATTGATCACGTGTGCGGAAATCATGGGTTTGAATGTCCCCATGTCCTCCTCGCACGAGCGCACCCGTTCCCGGCCGCTTCCCGAACTGCACGGCCACGGCCTGCTGCTGCGTCCCTGGGACCCGGAGTCCCGAGCCGACGTGGAGGTGTGGCTGCGGGGCCTCACGGACCCGGAGTTCCGGCGCTGGAACACCCCGTTCCGGCCGGTCGCCGATCCGGACGGCGCCCGGGAGTCGCTGTACCGGGGCGCGTAGCGCGACGCGGACGGCACAGGGGCGTCCTTCCGGATAGCCGACGCCGGCAGCGGCACGGTCCTGGGGCACGTCGGCCTCGCCGAGATCCATCCGGTGCTGCGGCGCGGCACGGCCGGCTACTGGGTGCTCCCCGAGGCCCGTGGCCGGGGCGTCGCCACCCGGGCACTGCTGCTCACCACCCACTGGGCTTTCACCGAACTCGGCCTGCACCGGCTGGAGCTGAACCACGCCGTCGGACACGAGGCGTCCTGCCGGATCGCCGAACGGTGCGGGTTCCGCCACGAGGGGACCATGCGCGGCGCGGTCTTCGCGGCCGGCCGCCACGACGCCTTCCGCGACGCCCATCTGCACGCCCGTCTCACCACCGACCCGGACCCCGTCCTCACGGCCGCAGTGACTCCCTGAGCCGGTGCTGGGCGTTCCGTCGGTGTGGAGCCGTGTGTGGCGTCGCAGGAGCGGGCCGCCGGGACGCCCGTCTCACCACCGGCCCGGACCCCGTCCTCACGGCCACAGTGATTCCCTGAGCCGGTGCTGGGTGTTCCGTCGGTGTGGAGCCGTGTGTGGCGTCGCAGGAGCGGGCCGCCGGGACGCCCGTCTCGCCACCGGCCCGGACCCCGTCCTCACGGCCACAGTGACTCCTTGACCCAGTCCTGCGCCTCGCGCCGGTAGCGGAGCCGTACGTGCCGCCGTCGGGTCTCGCCCTGGAAGAACTCCACCTCGTCCGGCCGCAGCCGGTACAGGGTCCAGGACGGGGCCGGGGTGTCCGGCGCGTGCCGCGCCCGCTTCCACGCCGTCTCCGAGGCCCGCGCCAGCTCCTCCGCCGACCCGAGGACCTCGCTCTGCCTGCCGGCCAGCGCGGCCGCCAGCGCCCCGGTGGAACGGGCGTGCAGATCCGCCTGCGCCTCCTCGGCCGGAGCGGCCCCGACGGGCCCGCGCACCCGCACCTGGCGGCCCAGCACCGGCCAGTAGAAGGCCAGTGCGGCATACGGGCGTGCGGCGAGGTGGCCGCCCTTGCGGCTGTGCGCGTGGGTGGCGAAGGACCAGCCGTCGTCGTCCGCGCCGTGCAGCATCACGATCCGTACGTCCGGCAGCCCGTGCGCGTCCGCCGTGGCCAGGGACATGGTGTGCGGCTCGGTCTGACCGGCCGCCACGGCCTCGGCGAACCACTGCGTGAACAGCGGCAGCGGTTCGGCGGGCGCGGCGGCCGGGTCGAACGCCGGCAGGTCGGTGGTCTGCGGGTCCCACACCCGCAGCGACCTCAGCAGCTCGTGGAGATCGGGTTCCATGCACCGATTGTCGGGCGTCCGGCGGCCTCACACCGACCCGAGGTCCGACGACACCCACCGTTCGGGCCGCATCCGCACGATGACCTGCTCGCCGTGGTTCTTCCAGGCGAGGTCGACGTACCCGTCGACCTTGCCGGCCGGCAGATAGCGCGCGGAGATCTCCCGCAGCTGTTCGATCGTGGCCGGGGTGGTGTCGAGCACCGGCCCCTCGACCGAGACGTAACGGATGGTGGGTTCGAGGCGGTCGACCATGAGCGAGAACCGCCCCGCCGCGCCGATCAGCAGGTTCTTGCGCGAGTCCAGGCCGGTCATGATCCATACGTCGCCGCCGGGCGCGTACTGGTACCAGATCGGCACGGTGAGCGGGGCGCGGCCGTCCCCCGCGTCGACCGCGAGCGCCGCGATGTGCGGCTCGGCCAGGAACTGTTCGCGCTCTTCGCGGGTCAGGGCCATTCCGGGTTCCTCCTGCGGCATGTGCGTCGGATGTTCACTCGGGCCTGCGACCGGCTCGCTGAGGCACAACGCCGGCCGGGCGGCGCGGTGTTCCCCGTTCTCCCGGTTCCCCCCACACCGCGCGGAAAGCGACGGGCGGCGGCCCACCGGAGTGAACCGCCGCCCGTCTGACAGGACTTGCGAGACCGTGCACCGGTGTGGGCCGCCGGGCGCCTACTTCGCCGGCTTCTTGCCGGTGACCCCCAGGTGCACCAGCAGGGCCAGGTTCGGCTTGAGTTCCGCCTGCTTCACGCCCCAGGAGGAGAAACCTTTCTGGTGGGAGGCGGCGGCCGCGAGCATGGCGACCAGGGAGCCGGCGATCGCCGCCGGGTTCACGTCCTTGTCGATCCGCCCCTTGGCCTGCAGCTCGGCCACCGAATCCGCCAGTGAGTCGTTCACGGAGTTCAGGATCTTCATACGGATCTTGTAGAAACGTTTGTCCCCCTCGGCCGCGCCGAGGTCCACGACCCGCAGGATCGCCTCGTTGGCACGCCAGAACTCCAGGAAACCGCCGACGAGTTCCTGCGCCGTCTGCCAGCCGGCCTTCCCCGCCCAGGAGCGGCCCTCCAACAGCTCGCTCAACCCGGCGCTCTCGGCGGCCGTCCGCTCGGCGATCTCCAGGACGGCGCCCTCGACGTCCGGGAAGTACTGGTAGAAGGTCGCGGGCGACGTGCCCGCCTTCCGTGCGACATCGATGACTTTGACGTCCCGGTAGGGGGAGGAGCTGAGCATCTCGCTGAGGCAGTCGAGCAGTTTCTGCCGGGTCGCCTGCCCACGTCGGCCGGCCACACGGCCGTCGACGGTACGCACTTGTCCTGTCATGCCGTCAGCTTACCGACGGGTGATCCGAGCGCGATTCGGCCGACTGCAAATGGGGTGTGCGGGTCCGTGGGGGCTGGTGTGCCTGGTCTGCGGCCTGCGGGTGACGCGGTTACTTTGGCGGCATGGCCGAAAACAGGGCATCGGGGCACAGGGTGTCGGAGTACGCGGAGGGCACCCCCTGCTGGGTGGACGCGCAGCTGCCCGACGTGGAGGCGGGCAAGCGGTTCTACGGTGGGCTCTTCGGGTGGACCTTCGAGAACCAGCCCCAGGGAACCGTGCGGGCGTTGAAGGACGGTGACCCCGTCGCCTCCCTCGCGCACAAGACGGACGGCCGGCTGCCCACCGTGTGGACGGTGTCCTTCGCCACCCCGGACGCCGGGGCGCTGTGCCGGCGGATCCGCGCGGCCGGCGGGCAGGTCGTCTCCCCGCCGGGGCCCTTCGGAGACCTGGGCGTCACCGCGCTGGTCACCGACTCCGAGAGCGCCGTCTTCTCCCTCTGGCAGGGCGCCCGGACCCCCGGCTTCGGGCGCCGGTACGAGCCGGGCACCTTCGCCTGGGTGCAGCTGTACACGCGGGACACCCAGGCGGCCAACACCTTCTACGGCGGCCTCTTCCACGACGCCCTGTTCGGCCCGGACGCCGACCCCGACTTCGGCCGCGCGCCGGTCTCCGACGTCTTCCCCGCCGAGATGCCGCCGCACTTCCTCGTCCACTTCGCCGTCGAGGACCCCGGGGCGGCCATGGAGGAGGTGGTGCGGCTCGGCGGCCGGGTCCAGGTCCCGCCCTTCGAGACGTCCTACGGCACGGCGGCCGTGGTCACCGACAATCAGGGGGCGTCCTTCGCACTGCTGCACCGTTGAGCCGTTTCCGTCCTCTGTGTCGTATGAAAACCTGGACACCCTATTTGTCGGCCGGTTCGCAACCGGGGGCGCGGACAGGAAGAATCGGGGTGCGTGCCGCCGCAGCGGTGCGGTGGTGAGACGCTGCACTTCGGTCGCGGGCACAGGTGGTGGCGCGACTCGTACGGGGAGGTGGCAGGCAAGTGGTGGATCAGCTGACGCAGCACGATCCGCGGCGTATCGGGCCGTTCGAGGTGCTGGGACGGCTGGGAGCCGGCGGCATGGGGCTGGTCTATCTCGCGCGCTCGGCGTCCGGGCGACGCGTGGCGATCAAGACGGTCCGGACCGAACTGGCCGAGGACCAGCTGTTCCGGGTCCGCTTCACACGTGAGGTCGAGGCGGCCCGCGCGGTCTCCGGTTTCTACACGGCGGCCGTCGTGGACGCCGATCCGCGCGCCGCCGTGCCGTGGCTGGCCACCGCGTACGTTCCCGCGCCCTCCCTCGAGGAGATAGTGAACGAGTGCGGGCCGATGCCGGCCCAGGCGGTGCGCTGGCTCGCGGCGGGCGTCGCGGAGGCGCTCCAGTCGATCCACGGCGCCGGGCTGGTCCACCGCGACCTGAAGCCCTCCAACGTCCTCGTCGTCGAGGACGGCCCCCGGGTGATCGACTTCGGTATCGCCTCCGGCGTCTCGAACACCCGCCTGACGATGACGAACGTCGCCGTCGGTACGCCCGCCTACATGTCCCCGGAGCAGGCCAAGGACTCCCGCAGCGTGACCGGCGCGAGCGACGTCTTCTCGCTCGGCTCCATGCTGGTCTTCGCCGCCACGGGGCACCCGCCGTTCCACGGTGCCAACCCCGTCGAGACCGTCTTCATGCTGCTGCGCGAGGGCCCGGACCTCGAAGGCCTCCCGGACGAGCTGCGCCCGCTCATCGAAGCCTGCATGCAGATGGAGGCGACGGGCCGGCCCAACCCCGCCGACCTCCAGGCCCAGCTGGCCCCGCACCTGTTCGGCTCCGGCTCCGACGACAGCGGTACGGCGTCGGCGTGGCTGCCCGAGCGGGCGGTGAGCCTGATCGAGACGCGGCGGGGCGGCCGGCCGGTGGTCAGGCCCGTGCACGGAACCGGCCGCAGCGCGGGCGGGGCCCGCCCCCACGTTCCGCCGCCGCCCCCGCACGACCCGGTCGTCCCGCCGCCGCCCCCGTCCGTGCCCGCGCCGATGGGCGCACCGGTGGCCGCCCCCGCAGGCGCCCCCGACACCGGCCCCGTACGGCTGGCGGGCGTGGCGGTGCCCATCGGACCCGGCCCGCGCGTCGCCGACACGCGCGCGGCCGCCGTCAAGGCACCCCGGCCGGAGGCCGCCCTGGCCGCCACCTGGTCCAAGCCCCGCCCCGGCGTCAACGGCGCCGACCCGGCCGTACCGGCACCCATGGCGCCCGCCGGGCCGCCGGAGCAGCCCGGCGGCTGGCGCCCGTGGCGCTTCCGCATGTCCAACGACGTCTGGGGCACCCCGGCCGTCGACGGCGACCTCGTCTACGTCACCTCCTTCGAGGTGCACGCCCTGGACGTCGCCACCGGCCGGCGACGCTTCAAGACCCGTGACGTCGCCTGGTCGATGGCGGTCGCCGACGGCCGTATCCACGCCTCCGACGGACCCACCCTGTTCGCCCTCGACGCCCGTGAGGGCGGCGACCTGTGGCGGCTGTCCACGGACGCCTGGGTGTACTCCCTCAAGGCCGACCGCGGCACCGTCGTCACCGGTACGCGCGGCGGCGGCGTCCAGGCGTGGGAGGCGTCCACCGGACGGAAGCTGTGGGAGATCAGCGGCTGCCAGACCGACTTCGAATCCCCCGAGGCCGGCCCCGCCGTCCACGAGGGCACGGTCTACGTCTGGCAGGACGCCCGCCTGCGCGCCCTCGACGCCCGCACCGGCGACGAGCGCTGGTCGTACCCCATCGGCGACGCGGCCTCCTGCGGCGGCGTACCGATCCGTGTGACGCACGCACCCGACGGCTACGTCTACGTCTGCGCCGGCACTCGCGTCCTCACCCTGGAGGTCGCCTCCGGCCACGTCCGTTGGCACTTCGAGGCCCCGGCGGTCTTCCTCGCCCCGCCCGCGTTCGTGCCCGGCCCGGCGGTCACCGGCGGCGGCCTCTACCTCGCCGACTACCTCGGCACGGTCTACGCCCTCGACGCCACCGACGGCCGCGACCGCTGGCGCATCGCCACCGAGTCCCGCGCCTCCGTCGAGCCGGTCCTGGTCGCCGCCGGCCACGTGCACGTGGGCAGCGGCAAGGGCCTGTACACCCTGGACGCGGTCACCGGCACGCCCAAGTGGCGCTTCCAGTCCGGCGGCGAGATCGTGGGCGCGCCCGCGGTCGCGGAGGGCCGTATCCACTTCGGCTCCAGCGACCACCTGCTCTACACCCTGAAGGCCGACGACGGCCGCCTGAGGTGGAAGCTGGCGACCGGCGGCGAGATCACCGGCTCCCCGGTGGTCCGGGACGGCGTGGTGTACGCGTGCAGCAAGGACCGCTGTGTCTACGCGCTGGACGCGGAGAAGGGGACGGGGACCGCGCGGACGGCGTAGGCGTGAGGCGGGACGGCCGTCGTGCCGGTGCACGGAAGGGGCGTCGGACGGCGGCCGCCGCTGCGGGGAGCGGCCCGTTCGCCGCTCTCACCGCAGACGCTACGCCGGGTACGCGACGGTCGCCAGGCAGTGACATGCCCGTGACACGGGGATCGATAGCCTGACGGCCATGGATCCTCGGGGGAACACACTCAGGCTCACCGCGGTCTCGGCACTCGTCGTCCTCACCCTCACCGGTTTCTCGACCGGCCGCGGCCACGGCGGCAGCAGCGGCGACGGGGGAGGGGGCGGCGGTTGCAGCAGCTCCGGCCAGAACCACGACTCGTCGAGCTCGGGCGGCGGCTCGCACCGGGACTACGACGATGACGACGACCACGACAGCTCGGGCAGCGGCGGAAGCGCTTCCTCGTCCGAGCTGGACGCCAGTGTGGAGCTGGTGGACTGCGCCTCGGAGGAGACCCCGTACGCCACGGTCGAGGTCACCAACCAGAATGCCGCGGACGGCGTCTTCACCGTCACCGTGAGGTTCGAGGACGCGACCGGCGCGGAGGTCGTCACCCGGTCCCAGGACGTCGCCGTACCCGGGTCCGAAACGGTGCCGATCCGGGTGAACGTCGGCGACGGCGAAGACGTGACCCGGATCGCCGAATGCGACCCCGGCATGTACGCCCCGGTGGCGCGCTGATCCGACCGGGGATCACAGGTGGCCGTCGGGCCACTCGCTTCTTTGTCGGTGTCGTGCTTCCGCGAGCCGCGTCAAGGGCGCTGCGTTCCGCTGCGCTCCACTCCGCGTCGCCTTCGGCGACGGGCCTGCGGCCCACCCTTGACCCGGCCCGCTCCAGCACGGGGGAGAAGCGAGCGAGCGGCCGGAAGAGAAGCGGGGGGCCAGGCACGCTTGCGGTGCGAGGTGCGAGCTGGACGGCAGGCAGATCACGGCCGTACGGCGACGGGGCCGAGGTTTCCCTCGGCCCCGTCGGTGGTCGGGTGATCCGTCAGGGCATGTGGTTGTCAAGCGGCACCACGACACCGTCCTGCGGGCTCACCGGCATGTGGTTGTCGGCCGGCGCCGGGCTCGCGACGGCGCCGGTGATGCCGAGGACCAGGGCGATGGTGGCGAGAACCTTCTTGGTGCGGGTCACCGCGGGACTCCTGTTGCGGGAGAGCGGATCCGTACGGGAAGTGACGTGAGGACGAGCGCAGCCAGTTGTTCGAGTGGTTCGAACGGTTCGCGTCGAAGGCTGACCGGAAACCTGTGCGGACACACGTCGGCCGCGACGGCTCCCCCTCCGCGCCGCCGCGGCCGATCCCCCGTGTGCGAAGTGTGGCTACTTGCCGCCGTCGAGGTCCAGGGCGGGCGGGGCCGGTGCGTGCTGGTCGAGCGTGGTGACCTCGCCGATGCTCGGCGGCGCGGGGGCGTGCTGGTCGAGCGTCGTGATCTCGGATCCCTTGCTCGGCGGAGCAGGCGCGTGCTGGTCGAGAGTGGTGATCTCCGGGTCCTTCTTGGCTTCGCTCATGACATGTACCCCCAAGAGGTAGACAGGGTTGTGCGGTCCGAAGCGCCCGCTCGGCAACTCCCCCGAGGGTCACCGAACGGGCGGTCCAGCGGGTCTCAGACTAGAGGTGAGGCCCTGCGGATCCGCTTGCCCCCCGACGCGACGCATCCGTTCCATGAGAGTCGCAGTCAGACATAAACGTTCGATGAACGCGGTTCCCGGTGTCAGGCCGCGGAGAGTGGAGCGAGCAGGCGGCGTACCTGGACCGCTTCGGTGGAGCCCGCCTCGTCGTAGATGGTCAGGGCTTCGCGCCAGCACGCACGGGCCCGGTCCGCCTGGCCGAGCGCGTCCAGCGCCCTGCCGAGCACGGTCAGGGCGTTGGCCCGCATCCAGTCTCCTCCGATGCAACCGATCGCTAGGGCCTGTTCGGCGTGCTGGGCGGCCCGCGCCGGACGGCCGGCCCTCAGGTGGACCTCTGCGATGCGGTAGTGGGTCGTGCCCTCCCAGAGGGACTGCCGGTTCTCCGCGAAGATGCGGAGCGCCTCATCGAGCTGGACGAGCGCCTCGGCCGACCGTCCCGCCTGGGTGAGCACGATGCCGGAGGCGTACCTGGCGTTCGCCAGGCGTACGGACAGCCCCAGCTCGTCGTAGATCTCGATGCCTCGCTGCGCCAGTTCGACGGCTTCAGGGCTGCGGTCCATCGAGGCCAGGGTGCGGGAGAGGTTGCAGACCGCGCTCGCTTCGCCCGGCGTGTTCTCGTCGGCGCGGAAGGCGTCGATCGCCCTGAGGAAGTACCCCTCGGCGTCCGCGTAACGGGCCGTGCACAGGGCGATGATGCCCAACTGGTTGGGGGCGGTGCTCCTCGCCCATGGGTCGTCCGCGCTGCGCAGCAGCGCGTCGGCGCGCCGGGCCTCTTCCTCGGCGGCTTCGAACCGACCTGCCTGGCTGAGTACTTGGGCCAGGGTGACGCGCGCTCGCATTTCGGCTCGCGCCTCCCCCAGAGAGGCGGCGGCGTCACACGTGGCGATCGCGGTCTTCCGGTACTGACGTGAGTCGGCCCCGGATTCCGCCAGGTCGATGGTGACCACGAGCAGGTCGACGGCACGCCGCAGCATGGGGGCCTCGAGGGACTGCTGCACGCAGGCCAGGAGTGGCCCGGCTTCCGCGTGCAACCAGTCCAGCGCCTTCGAGGCGTCGGCGAACTCCTCGCCCGTGAACCGGCCCTTCTCCAGGTGTGCGACGGTCCGGTCGCCCGGCCGCTCAATGGCATACACCTGTACCGCCCTCGCCAGATAGAAGTCCAGCAACCGCGACATCGCCGCCTCCCGCTCGCTCGGCGGCTGTTCGTCGCGTTCCGCGCACGCACGCGCGTAGAGGCGGACCAGGTCGTGGAAGCGGTAGCGGCCGGGGGCGGCGGATTCCAGGAGGGAGGTGTCGACCAGGGACTCCAGCAGGTCCTCCGTGTCGTCCACCGGGAGGTCGAGCACGGCTGCCGCGGCGGCCAGGGAGATGTCGGGACCGTCCGCCAGACCCAGCAGGCGGAACGCGCGGGCCTGGGCCGTGTCCAGGGCGCCGTAGCCCAGCTCGAACGTCGCCTTCACCGCCAGGTCGCCCGCCTGGAGTTCGTCCAGGCGGCGGCGTTCGTCGGCGAGCTTCGCCGCCAGGACCGAGACCGTCCAGGTGCGCCTTGCGGCCAGCCTGGACGCCGCGATGCGGATCGCCAGCGGCAGGAAGCCGCACGCCGCCACCACGTCCAGGGCCGCTTCCCGCTCCGACCCGACCCGCTCCTCGCCCACGATCTTCGTGAAGAGCGCCAGCGCCTCCTCCGGTGACATCACGTCCAGATCGACCAGGTGGGCCCCGGCCAGGCCCACCATCCGGACCCGCGACGTCACCAGCGCCGCGCAGCCGGCCGTCCCCGGCAGCAGAGGCCTCACCTGTGCCGCGTCACGCGCGTTGTCCAGCACCACCAGGACTCTGCGGCCGTCCAGGACCGACCGGTACAGCGCGGCACGTTCCTCCAGGGAGTCCGGGATCGCCGAGTCCGCCGTGCCGAGGGCGCGGAGGAAGGCGCCCAGGACCGTCTCCGGCTCCGCGGAGCGGGATCCCGCGCCCTGGAGGTCGACGTACAACTGGCCGTCCGGGAAGGACGGACGCGCCACGTGGGCCACGTGCACCGCCAGCGTCGTCTTGCCCACTCCCCCGATGCCGGCCAGCGCCGACACCGCCATCACCTGGGCCTCCGCGGCGGACGCCGACGCGAGTACGTCGCTCAGCTCCCGTACGAAGGACGCGCGGCCCGTGAAGTCCGGCACCGTCGCCGGGAGCTGGGCCGGGCGGACGGGGACCGCCACCGGTTCCGCCATGGGTGCGGAGGGCTCCGCGAGGTTCGGGTCGGCCCGGAGGATGCGCTGTTGAAGGTCCTGGAGGCCGGGGCGCGGGTCCACGCCGAGTTCGTCGGCGAGCAGGCGGCGGGTGTCCGCGTACACCGCGAGGGCTTCCGCCTGGCGTCCGCTGCGGTAGAGCGCCAGCATCAGCAGTTCGCGCAACCGCTCCCGTAGCGGATGCGCCGCCGTCAGCGCCGTCAGCTCCGAGACCGCCTCCGCGTGGCAGCCCTGCTCCAGGTCCATGTCCAGCCTGGACTCCAGGAGTTGAAGCCGCCACTCCTCCAGGCGTACCCGCTGGGCCTCCGCGTACGGGCCCGGCACCCCCGCCAGTGTCTCGCCGTCCCACAGGGACAGCGCCCGGTTCAACACGTCCCGTGCGTGGCACAGATCCCCGGTGTTCCGGGCCTTCTCCGCCTCCGCCGCCAGTTCCTGCGCCGCCGCGAGATCCAGCGCCCCCTCGCCGAGCCCGCGCACCGCGTAGCCGCCGGACTCGCTGACCAGGACCCCGGGGTCCAGCACCTTCCGCAGCCGGGAGGCGTAGGTGCGCACCGCCGCCAGCGCCTGGGACGGGGGTTCCTCGCCCCACAGGGCGCCGATGAGTTCGGCCGCCGTGGCCGTACGGCCCTCGCGCAGCAACAGGGCCGCGAGCAGGGCGCGTTGCTGAGGGCTGCCGGTGGTGACCGGCTCGCCGTCGCGCCAGGCGCGCACCGGGCCGAGCACGCTGAAGCGCAGCGCCTCGGGCTCCGTCGAGGAGCCGGGACGCCGCTGCTCCGGTCCTCGCGGCACACCGTCCATTCAGTCCCCCTATGCATCCTGAGCAACTACGCCAGTTTGCCTTGTTCATGGCGGATGCGGCAGTCGTGCGAGACGGCGATCACACGGCAATCACACGGGAGACGGCGGACCACCACCGAGCCCACACATGTGCGTCCTCAGTCGTCCAGATCCACCCGCACCGTCAGCAGACCCGCTCCGAAGGTCCGCACGGCGGCGCTGTTGAAGCGGGGCAGGGTGCGCAGCCGGGCCACGGGGTCGTCATCGGGCAGGAGACGGGCCGTGCCGGTGTGCCAGCGGCCCCGGACGCGCACCCGCACCCGGGGCTCCGCCTTGATGTTGCGGACGTACTGCGACCGCTCGCCGAACTCCGACACCAGCCAGAAGGAGTTCCCGACCCGCCGTCCGCCCACCGGGGTCCGGCGGGGCAGGCCGGAGACCCGGCCGGTGGTCTCGAGAACCGTCTGGAGCGGCAGCCGGCGCAGGACGGGATTGATCCGGCGCTGGAAGGCGGTGGCGCTCCGGTACTTGCGTTCGGCGTGCGGGGTCCCGGAAGTCATCGTGCGGCGAGCCTACCGGCGGCCGGGGAGGACGGGGCCGGTGAATCCGGCCAGGCCGCCGGGCAGCGGCCCGGTGGCCGTCTCGTGCCGCAGTCCGGCGCGCACGCAAGGGGAGGGAAGGGAATCGCCGGCAGCCCATGGGATTCGGCCGGTTCGGCCGGCTTGCCTTCCACCGAGCGGGGCGCAGGGAGCCGAGGGCGGGCCGGGGCGGAATCCCGACCGGTCGGTATGGACAGGCGGGGCGCACACGGGTATTGATGGGTCCGTCGTCCGCGTACGAAAGGCCGCTCATGCGCATCGCCGTCACGATCTTCCTCACCGACGAGACGATCACCCCGGTCCGGCTCGCCCGGGAGCTGGAGCAGCGCGGGTTCGCCGGGCTGTATCTGCCGGAGCACACGCACATCCCCGTCGAGCGGACCAGCCCGTATCCGGCGGGCGGGGAGCTGCCGCGGGAGTACGGCCGCACGCTCGACCCCTTCGTCGCGCTCGGGCAGGCCGCCGCCGTCACCGAGCGGCTGGGGCTCGGCACCGGCATCACGCTCGCCGCGCAGCACGACCCGATCGACCTGGCCAAGCAGGTCGCGACGCTGGACCATCTCTCCGGCGGCCGGTTCACGCTGGGGCTCGGCTTCGGCTGGAACGTCGAGGAGGCCGCCGACCACGGGGTGGAGTGGCGGACCCGGCGTGAGCTGGTGCGGGACCGGATGGGGCTGATGCGGGCGCTGTGGACGGAGGAACCGACGGCGTACGAGGGGGAGTTCGGCAGCGTGCGGGCGAGCTTCGCGCACCCCAAGCCGGTGCGGAAGCCGCGCGGTCCGGTGGTCGGTCCGCGCACACTGGTCGGCGGGGCGGCCGGGCCGAAGCTGTTCTCGAGCATCTGCGAGTACGCCGACGGCTGGCTGCCGATCGGCGGGCGGGGCCTGACGGAGTCGCTGCCCGCGCTGCGTACCGCCTGGGCCGAAGCGGGCCGTGACCCCGGCGCGCTCCAGGTCGTGCCGTACGCCGTCCTGCCCGGCGCGGGCAAACTGGCCCACTTCGCGGAGCTGGGCATCGAGGAGGTCGTGGTGCAGCTGCCGCCGGAGGGGGAGGCGGAGGTGCTGCGGGTACTGGACGCCTACCAGCAGTTCGTGGACGGAGCGGGCGGAGGGGACGGAGCGGACGGACGAGGGGCCTGATCACGCCGAACGTATGCTCAAAGGATGACGACTTCCGTGACCACCGGAACCGGCGGCCCCACCGAGAACTCCCTGCGGCGTGCCCTCAGACGCGCCCGGGACGGCGTCTCCCTGGACGTCTCCGAGGCGGCGGTCCTGCTCCAGGCGCGCGGTGAGCACCTCCAGGACCTCTCCGCGTCGGCCGCCCGGGTGCGGGACGCGGGACTGGAGGCGGCGGGGCGGCCGGGTGTCATCACGTACTCGAAGAGCGTCTTCGTCCCGCTGACCCGGCTGTGCCGGGACAAGTGCCACTACTGCACGTTCGTCACCGTGCCCGGCAAGCTGCGCCGGGCCGGGCACGGGATGTTCATGTCGCCGGACGAGGTGCTGGAGATCGCCCGCAAGGGCGCCGCCGCCGGCTGCAAGGAAGCCCTCATCACCCTCGGCGACAAGCCCGAGGACCGCTGGCCGGAGGCGCGCGAGTGGCTCGACGCGCACGGCTACGACGACACGATCGCGTACGTGCGGGCGATCTCCATCCGGATCCTGGAGGAGACGGGTCTCCTCCCGCACCTCAACCCGGGCGTCCTGACCTGGACGGACTTCCAGCGGCTCAAGCCGGTCGCGCCGTCGATGGGCATGATGCTGGAGACGACGGCGACCCGCCTGTGGTCCGAGCCCGGCGGCCCGCACCACGGTTCCCCGGACAAGGAGCCGGCCGTGCGGCTGCGGGTGCTCGAGGACGCGGGCCGCTCCTCGGTCCCCTTCACGTCCGGCATCCTCATCGGCATCGGCGAGACCCACGAGGAACGCGCCCAGTCCCTGTTCGCCCTCCGCAAGGTCTCCCGCGCCCACCACGGCATCCAGGAACTGATCATCCAGAACTTCCGCGCCAAGCCGGACACCGCGATGCGCGGCATGCCGGACGCGGAACTCGACGAGCTGGTCGCCACGGTCGCCGTCGCCCGGCTCGTCCTCGGCCCCTCCGCCTGTCTCCAGGCCCCGCCGAACCTGGTCGACTCCGAGTACGGGCGGCTGATCGCGGCCGGTGTCGACGACTGGGGCGGGGTCTCCCCGCTCACCATCGACCACGTCAACCCCGAGCGCCCCTGGCCGCAGATCGACGAACTGGCCGAGCAGTCCCGGGCGGCCGGCTTCGAACTGCGCGAACGCCTCTGCGTCTACCCGGAGTTCGTGCGGCGCGGCGAGCCGTGGCTGGACCCGCGGCTGCGCCCGCACGTGGCCGCGCTCGCCGACCCGGCCACCGGTCTGGCACGCCCCGACGCGCTCCCGGAGGGGCTGCCCTGGCAGGAACCGGACGAGGCGTTCACCGCGACCGGCCGCACCGACCTGCACCGCACCATCGACACCGAGGGCCGTACGGGCGACCGCCGCGACGACTTCGACGAGGTGTACGGCGACTGGGACGCCCTGCGCGAGGCCGCCGTCCCCGGGATGGCCCCGCAGCGCATCGACACCGATGTGCGCGGGGCCCTGCGCACGGCGGCCGACGACCCGACGAAGCTGACCGACGGGGAGGCGCTCGCGCTGCTGCACGCCGACGGAGCGGCACTCGACGCGCTGTGCCGAGTGGCGGACGACGTACGCAAGTCGGTGGTGGGCGACGACGTGACGTACATCGTCACCCGCAACATCAACTTCACCAACGTCTGTTACACCGGCTGCCGCTTCTGCGCCTTCGCGCAGCGCCGTACGGACGCGGACGCCTATACGCTCTCGCTCGACCAGGTCGCCGACCGTGCGCGACAGGCGTGGGAGGTGGGCGCGGTGGAGGTCTGCATGCAGGGCGGCATCCACCCCGACCTGCCCGGGACGGCGTACTTCGACATCGCGAAGGCGGTGAAGGACCGTGTCCCCGGCATGCATGTGCACGCCTTCTCCCCGATGGAGGTCGTCAACGGCGCGACCCGCACCGGCATGTCGATCCGCGAGTGGCTCGCGGCGGCGAAGGAAGCCGGTCTGGACACCATCCCCGGCACGGCGGCGGAGATCCTCGACGACGAGGTCCGCTGGATCCTGACCAAGGGCAAACTCCCGGCGGCGACCTGGACCGAGGTGGTCACCACGGCCCACGAACTGGGCATCCGCTCGTCCTCGACGATGATGTACGGCCATGTCGACCAGCCCCGGCACTGGCTCGGGCATCTGCGCACCCTGGCCGGCATCCAGCAGCGGACCGGCGGCTTCACGGAGTTCGTGACCCTTCCCTTCGTGCACACCAACGCCCCCGTCTACCTGGCCGGCATCGCCCGCCCGGGTCCGACGGTCCGCGACAACCGCGCGGTCACGGCGATGGCCCGTCTCCTGCTCCACCCGCACATCCCCAACATCCAGACGAGCTGGGTGAAACTGGGCGCGGAGGGCGCGGCGGAGATGCTCCGCTCCGGCGCGAACGACCTCGGCGGCACGTTGATGGAGGAGACGATCTCGCGGATGGCGGGCTCGTCGTACGGTTCCTACAAGTCGGTCAGGGATCTGATCGCGGTGGCGGAGGCCGCCGGACGCCCCGCCAAGCCCCGTACCACCCTGTACGGCGAGGTGCCGGAGGAGCGCCGCCGGGTGGCGGAGGCCTCGGACGGTCACCTGCCGGAGTTGCTGCCGGTGCTGGACTGAGAGGACCGGGGAGGCACCGGTGCTGGCAGTAGGATGATCCGACCCGCGTTCGACCGGGACCCCTGGCCTTCGATCGGGACCCGTAGCTGAGGAGATGCGTACCGGTGCCTGCCCGTCTTCCCTCGTGGGCCTGGGTGACCGGGCTGACCACGGGGGCGATTGCCGCGGTGGTGGTCCTGGCCGTCCAGGCGGACCAGGGGACGAAGCCCACCGCCGCCACGACCCGGCCGAGCGCGTCGGCGACGGCGGACGCGAAACCGTCCGCCCGGCCGGAGGAGAAGGAGCCGGCGGCGGTACCGGCCGGCTCGGGTACCGGCCGCCGGATCGTCTACTCCCTCGGCGAGAAGCGGGTCTGGCTGGTGGACGCCAGTGACGCCGCCCGCCGCTCCTTCGTGGTCTGGCCGGGCACGGTCGCCCCGGATCCCGGCACGTACACGATCGGCAAGCGCACCGAGGCCACCACCGGCAGCGACGGCGTCCCGGTCGAGCACATCATGTACTTCGCCCAGAAGTCGGGTGTCTTCGTCGCCTTCTCCAACGCGGTCGACGG
Source organism: Streptomyces sp. NPDC020731 (assembly GCF_044334705.1). NCBI lineage: Bacteria > Bacillati > Actinomycetota > Actinomycetes > Kitasatosporales > Streptomycetaceae > Streptomyces > Streptomyces sp. NPDC020731. The sequence goes on along the minus strand of NZ_JBIRTN010000009.1, from coordinate 251,714 downwards.
CTCCTCGCCCCCGCCCGCCGACCCGGGCGCGCAGACGGGCGGCATCCGCGTCGCCAAGTCCGACGGCAAGGCCCTGTGGACCTTCGGCGCGGCGGGCACGTCGGTCCGGGTCGTCGAGTAGCCGCGGCGAACTCAGACCTTCTCGGCCGTCACGCGTGGATGCGCGGCGGTGAGCAGGCCGATGTCCTCCACATCGGATGTCAGGACGGTCACCCTGCCCGGGTAGTGCAGGGCGGTCGCGCAGAGCATGGCGTCGATGGCGTATTTGTGTCCGTGCAGTCCGGCGGCACGCAGCAGGGCGGCGGCGGACTGGGCGACCGCCTGGGTGACCGGTTCCACGCGCAGCCGCGACAGCGTCCATCGCAGCGCGGCATCATTGATCTTCGGGTGGATCACCTCGACCAGGACCGACGCCGAGGCGATCACCGGCAGGTCCGCCTCCCGGGCGGCCGTCAGCCACTCGTGCACCTCACGGTCCCGCTGTACCGCCTTGGCCAGCCCTTCGCTGTCCAGGACCAGGGCACCGCTCACGCGGCGGCCCCCGCGCCGGAGCCCTCACCGGTGAGCCGGGCGCGCTTGGCGGCGACGGCCTCCGGGTCCGCGGGGCCGTGCACCTCCTCGAAGGCGGCGATCAGCTCGTCCAGTTGGTCCCGCTCGATCTGCCGCTGGGCGGCCCTCTCCAAGTACGCCGAGACACCCCGTTTGCCGACACGCTCGCGAATGGCCTGCAAGGTGCCGGCAGTGAGCGTGACGGAGACGCCACTGCTGGGACCGTCGCCGGGAGGGAATTCGGTGCCGTCGTCAGCCATGAAACCCATTATGGCATTACGAATGCCATAGGAGGGTGGTCAGGAGGCGTCCCGTGTTTCGGCGCGTGTCCCCGGCAGATGGTCGACCAGCAGCACCACCCCGCTGAAGACGAACACCCGCAGCGCCGCGTCCAGGCCGTTCCAGTTCTTCGACTGCCACATCGCGAACCACTCGCCGCCGATCGCCATGAAGCCGGCGCCGAAGAGGAGCATGACCATCAGCAGGCCGTACGTGGAGACGCGGCGGGCGTGCGCGTGGTCGTGGCGGGTCCAGAGCCAGGTGCCGTAGATCAGGACCAGTGCGGCGGCCGTCTCCCAGACGATGATCGCGACGTACGCGGCGTCCTGCAGGCCCTCGCTCGTGATCGCGCGCCACATCAGGTCCTCGTCCTTGAACGTGGTGTCCATGGCGAGGACATGCCGGACGAAGTCCTGGTTGGTCCCGAAGTCCGTGATGTTGCCGAGGGCGACCAGCGCCATGTAGAGGGCGACGGAGGCGGTGAGCAGCGTGGCGGTGAGGGTCAGGGCGCCGCGCGGATTCGTGGTGGGCATGGCGGTTCCCTTCCCCGTACGGCGGCCCGTACCCGGGGGAGTTGAGCCAGAATGAGGTCGGTCGGGACACGAGCGAGGGGATGTACGCGTGGCGCAGGCACGGCTGTCGATGCAGCAGATCGTCCAACGGCGCCGGCGTGCCGGACTGGTGGCCCGCAGCGCCGAACGGGAGTTGTTCCGGGGGAACTTCGACATTCCGCCCGAGGACGAACGGCACCGCTTCCTGTTCCATGTGCACGGGAACGCGGGGGTCGGGAAGACCTTCCTGGTCCGGGAGTTCGAGCAGATCGCCCGGGAGCGGGGCGCGCTGACGGCGTACGTCGACGAGAGCGCGGGCAGCGTGCCCGAGGCGCTGACCGCGGTGTGCCGTCAGGTCGCAGGCCAGGGCCACCGCTTCAAGGAGTTGGACAAGCTCCTGCTCGCGCACCGCGAACGGCGCCACGAGGCGGAGCTCGCCGCCCTCACCGCCCTGGACCCGGGCCCGGAGGGCGGCCCGTCGGCGGGCAGCATGGCGCTCGCCCGGGCGGGACTGGCCGGGCTCGGGCTGATCCCGGGCGCCGGCGCCTTCACCGGCATCGTCGATCCCGCACAACTCGCCCAAGGTGCCGACCGGTTGCGGGCCGGCCTCGGCGCACGCTTCCGCAGCCACGAGGACGTGCAGCTCGTCCTCTCCCCGGAGAGCGTCCTCACCCCCGTGCTGACGAAGGAACTCGCCGACGCCGCCTCCGCGGTGCCGTGGATCGTCCTGTTCTTCGACACCTACGAGCGGACCGGTCCGTTCCTCGACGACTGGCTGCACGACGTCATGACGACCGACCGTCACGGCGCCCTGCCCGCCACCGTGATCGTCGTGACCGCCGGCCAGCGCCCCTTCGACGCCGCCCGCTGGGGCGGATTCGCGGACTTCACGACCGCCGTGCCGCTCGAACCGTTCACCGAGGCGGAGGCGCGTGGCCTGCTCGCCGGCCGGGGCGTCACGGCGGAGCCGGTCGTCACCGAGGTCCTGCGGCTCACCGGCGGCCTTCCGGTCCTGGTCTCCACCCTCGCCGGGACCCGGCCCGCCGGACCCGACGACGTCCACGACCCGAGCGCGACGGCGCTGGAGCGGTTCCTGAAGTGGGAGCGGGAACCCGCGCGCAGAGCCGCCGCGGTCTGGGGCGCGCTGCCGCGCTGGCTGGACGCGGACGTGTTCCGGGCGGCGGCCGACTGCCCGGAGGAGCAGCGCGACGAGCTGTACGACTGGCTGAGCGGGCTGGCGTTCACCGACGAGCGTGCGGCACGGCTGCGCTACCACGATGTCGTACGCGCCCCGATGCTGCGGTGGCAGCGCACCCGCTCCCCGCGCGGATGGGCGGAACGGCACCGGCACCTGGCGGGGACGTTCCGCCGGTGGCGTGAGGAGATCGAGACCGGGCGGGACGCCGGGCAGCTGTGGGCGGACGAGGAGTGGCGCGAACTGCGGCTGGCGGAGTCGTACCACCTGCTGTGCGCCCGCGAGCCAGGGGCGCCGCGGGCGGCGATCCGGGATCTGGTCGAGGCCTGCGAGCAGGGTGAGGCCGCGGCCGAGCGGTGGGTGCGGCTGCTGGAGGACGCGGGCCGGGACGCGGACCTGGAGACGGTGACCGGCTGGTGGCGTGAGCTGTCCGAGGCACTCGGGGAGGGCGGTGCGGGAGCCGTCCTGGACCGGCTGCTGCGCTTCCTGCCCGAACCGCCCGTCGATCACCCGGTGGGGCGCGATCCGCTGGACGCGCGGCGACGGCGTGAGACGCCGTCGGTGGCCGGTGATGATGCCGACCTGCTGGGGAGCCCGTGGCCGGGTCCCGTCGCCGCCGGTGCGGGGAGGTACGACGCGGACGGTGCGGGGGAGCACGGTGAGGGCGACGAGCCGGCTGTGCCCGGGACCGGTGACATGGACCTCGGCACCGTGTTCTCCTCCTCCCTGGCGGCCCGTCTGCACCGCGGCAAGGCCGCCCTGGCCGCCGCCCGGGGCGACTACCCGGCCGCCGTCGCCCACCTGCGGTACGCGGTCCGCCTGGCGCCCCGGGACGCCGGCCTCTTCGCCCTGATGGGCGAGTACCGCCGGGTCCTGCGGCATCACTCGGCGGCGGTGCGGGACCTGCGCAAGGCGCTGACCCTGAACCCGGGACACGCCTACGCCTGGGCCTCCCTCGGCGCCACCCGTCTCGCCCTCGGTGCTCCGGCCGCCGCGCTCATCGCACTGGACCGCGCCCTGGAACTCGACCCGCACTACGCCTGGGCGCTGATCCGCCGGGCCCGTGTGTGGCGGGAACTCGGTGAACCCGAACGCCGGCTCGCCGACCTGGACCGGGCCGTCGCCCTGCACCCCGACTCCCCGTGGGCCCACTGCGAACGCGGGGACGCGCTGCGTGCCGCCGGGCACGACGAGGAGGCGCTCGTCGCGTACGGCCTCGCCCTGGGACTCGACCCCGAGTACGCGTCGGCGTACGCGAGCCGGGGCGTCTCCCGCTTCAACCTCGGCCGCCACGCGGAGGCGCTGGCCGACTTGGACCGCGCCCTGGAGCTCGACCCCTCCTATGCGTGGGCGCGCGCCCAGCGGGACGCGGTCGTACGCCACCGCGACGGCTGAAATGCCCCTGCCCGACCACTTCCGATCACTCACTTCACACGCCTCACACTCCGCGTACCGATCCGCCCCCTGAACCGGCCGTCCCCGTTCGATTACAGTGCTGGGCGTCGTACCTACGGACGATGCCCCGGGAGGTCTTGGTGGGCGGTGCTGCCGGACCCGTGTGGGGGCGTCGTGAGCAGCAGGACTTCCGCAGCCGGGTGCGCGGGACGCTGCTCGGGGTCGCCCTCGGGGACGCGCTGGGCGCACCCGTGGACGGGGTGACGACCGACGGGATCCGGGAGGCGCACGGCGCGGAGGGCCTCGCCGATCTCGCCCCCGCCCACGGTCGGCGCGGTGCCGTCACCCACCACACCCAGCTCACCCTCTTCTCCGTGGACGGCCTGATCCGCGCCCAGGTGCGACGCGACACCGGCGCCTGGCACCCGCCGACCGATCTGCACCGGGCGTATCTGCGCTGGGCCACCACCCAGCGGGACTGGGGCCCGGACGAGCGGCGCGAGGACGACGGATGGCTGGCGCGCGAGGAGTGGCTGTACGCCCGCCGGGGCCCCGCCCGCGCGCTGCTGCTCGGGCTCGGGGACGAGACCATGGGGACGCTCGAGGCACCCAAGAACCCCGGGGAGGTGGGACCCGAGGCCGCGGCCCGGTCCGCGCCGTTCGGGCTGCTCGTCGGCTGGGAGCCGCAGCTCGTCGCGCAGCTCGCCGTGGAGTGCGCGGCGCAGACCCACGGCCACCCGGTCGCCTGCCTCGCGGCGGGCGCGTACGCCGTGATCGTGCACGGGCTGGCCCGGGGCGAGAGCCTGGACACGGCGGTGCAGCGGGCGCTCGCGCTGCTGGCCGCCCGGCCGGGACACCAGCCGGTGTCGGACGCGCTCCAGCACGCGCTGGGCGCGGTGCGGCAGGGGATGCCCAACCCGGAGCGGGTCACGGAGCTGGTCGGGAACGCCGCCGCCGAGGGGCTGCTCGCCGCCGCCGTGTACTGCGCGCTGGTGGGGGAGGACGTACGGCAGGGGCTGTGCCTGGCCGTGAACCACGACGGGCCCAGCGCCGTCGCCGGGGCGCTGGCCGGCGGGCTGCTCGGGGCGCTGCACGGCGAGACGGCCCTCCCGCCGGCCTGGCTGGCCGAGCTGGAGGGCCGTCCCACGATCCTGGAACTCGCCGACGACTTCGCGATGGAGATGACCCAGGGGCCCGCACTGCACGGACCCGCCGGCGCGTCCCCCGCCTGGCTGGCGAGATATCCGCGGGGCGCCTGAGAGCCCTTCAGTCCTTCACCCGGGCGGTCTCCTCCGCCGGGGCCGGGGCCGGGACCGCCGCCGCGGCCGAGTCGTCGCCGTCGGTGTTGACGGTCTCGATGACCGCCATCCGCTCCGGGGTGTCCTCCGGCTTCACGTAGCCGATCAGGACGTACAGGACCAGCGAGACCGCCAGCGGGATGGAGACCTGGTACTCCAGCGGCACGCCGCCGTCGACGGCCCAGTTGATCGGGTAGTTCACCAGCCAGAAGGCCAGCAGGCCCAGGGCCCAGCTGGTGAGCGCCGCCGTCGGACCGGAGCGGCGGAACGGCCGCAGCAGGCCCAGCATCATCGGGATGGCGATCGGGCCCATCAGTCCGGCCACCCACTTGATGACGACCGTGATGATGTCGTTGAACGTCGGCGAGTTGACCTGGGTGGCGACCGCCATGGACAGGCCGAGGAAGACCACCGTCGTGACACGGGCCGCGATCAGACCCGACCGGTCGCCCCACAGCCGCGCCCGCGCCGACAGCACCGGCGCCACGTCACGGGTGAAGACGGCCGCGATGGCGTTGGCGTCCGAGGAGCACATGGCCATCGTGTGGGAGAAGAAGCCGACGATGACCAGGCCCAGCAGGCCGTGCGGCAGCAGCTGCTCGGTCATCAGGGCGTAGGAGTCGGAGCCGTCCGCCTTCTGGGACTCCACCAGCAGCGGGGACATCCACATCGGGAAGAACAGGATCACCGGCCAGACCAGCCACAGCACCGCCGACAGCCGTGCCGAGCGCTCCGCCTCGCGGGCGTTGCGGGTGGCCATGTAGCGCTGGGCCTGGTTGAGCATGCCGCCGTTGTACTCGAACAGCTTGATGAAGAGGAACGCCAGCAGGAAGACCGTGCCGTACGGTCCGACCAGTGGCTCCCCGTGACCCTGGAGCTCCGGCTCGTCCCACGCCCCGAAGAAGCCGCCGTGGTCGCCGAGCTCGACCACCACCGCGACGAACATCGCGACACCGGCCAGCAGCTGGATGATGAACTGACCGAGTTCGGTCAGCGCGTCCGCCCACAGGCCGCCGATGGTGCAGTAGATCGCCGTGACGACGCCGGTGATGAGGATGCCCTGGTTGAGCGAGACACCGGTGAACACCGACAGCAGGGTGGCGATGGCCGCCCACTTCGCGCCCACGTCCACGATCTTCAGCAGCATGCCTGACCAGGCCAGCGCCTGCTGCGTCTTCAGGTCGTAGCGGTTCTTCAGGTACTCCAGCGGTGAGGCCACGTGGAGCCGGGAGCGCAGCCGGTTGATCCGCGGGGCGAACAGCTTCGACCCGATGGCGATGCCGAAGGCGATGGGGAACGACCAGGTGACGAAGGACGTCACGCCGTAGGTGTAGGCGATGCCGGCGTAGCCGGTGAACATCACCGCGCTGTACCCCGACATGTGGTGGGAGATACCGGAGAGCCACCACGGCATCTTGCCGCCGGCCGTGAAGAAGTCGCTGACGTTGTCCACCCGCTTGTGCGACCAGACACCGATGCCGACCATCACGGCGAAGTAACCGATGAGCACCGCCCAGTCGAGACTGTTCATGTCCCCCCTTCCAGGGTCCGCCTTGTGAACTCCACTCAGCTGGTTGGCACTTCGCCTGAGCGGGGTAGGGACGAGGAAGGCCGCGAAGTGCCCGCTCATCGTGGGCGTGATGGCGCGATCACGACAAGGAAGCGTAAGGTCAAGAGGAAGTAAAAATGTTCGGCTCGCTGACCCTTGTTCACAGTCATGAACGAGCCGGGAGGGCCGGAATTCCCGGAAGCCCCGGGATCAGCGCAGCTCGTCCGGGCAGGGAGTGCCCCGCTGCCACCGGTACGGAGCCGCCAGACGGTACGTCCCGGGCTCCGGCGCGAGCAGCATCGTCCACGTGTCGCCCTCCGCGTCCTCCTCCGTCGCCATCAGACAGCCGTGGACGTTCTCGTACGTCCTCGGCTCACCCTCCGGACGGCTCTCGGACTCCTCCGTCTCCTGCGGCGGCCCCAGCTTGTTGCCCTCCGCGTCGACGAGGCCCAGCCACGGCGAGTACGGCACACGGATCAGGATCCGGCCCGCCTTCTCCACCCGCAGCGTCCACTCACCCTGCTCGGCCCGCTCCACCACCGTGTTCGGCTCCGCCAGCGGAGTCGGCTCGTCCACCGCGAACAGCTGCCAGTTCGCGTCGCCCCAGATCTGCTTCAGATACGGAAGCCCGCGCTGCACCAGCTCCCGCTCCCGCTGGCCGCCGTCACCGTCCGGCTCGTCCTTCGGCAGCACCACGAAGTGCACGCCCCAGCGCTTCAGCCACTCGCGGTAGTTCGCCGAGTTGAGGGTGTCGTCGTAGAAGAGCGGGTTGCGCTCCATGTCGGCCTGCCGGTTCCAGCCCCGGGCCAGGTTGACGTACGGGGCGAGGGCGGACGCCTCCCGGTGCGAGCGGGCCGGCACGACCTCCACGCGGCCCCGCCCGGCGCCGACCTCCTGGAGCTCGTTCACCAGCGGAGCCAGCTCGCGCGCCCAGGACGCGGCCGGCGTGGTGTGCACGACGTCGTCGACCGACTTGAAGCCGATCCAGCCGGTGAAGCCGACGAAGGCGACGACGATCGCGTACCACTTGAGGGACTTCGGCACCGTGAACGGCAGCGCCGCCACCAGCACCACCCCGCCGAACAGCATCGCCAGCCGGGTCATGTTCGACCCGATCTGCGAACTGATCAGCCAGACCAGCACGATCCCCAGCCCGTACACCGCGGCCGTGATCCGTACGGTCTTCCACTCCGCGGGGACCAGGACGTACACCAGGACCGAGTACAGCAGCGGCAGGATCACCGAGCCGATGCCCATCGGCTGCGTCCCCGAGAACGGGAACAGCCAGGCAGACACCGCCACCACCGCGGTCGGCGCGAGACCCAGCGCCCACGCCCCCGGCCGGCGCTTCTGCAGGAACAGCGCCGCCGCGACCAGGCCCACGAACAGTCCCGCGACCGGCGAGGCCATCGTCGCCAGCGCCGCCAGCGGGGCCGCGCACAGGGCCTTCGCCCAGCGCTTGTAGCGCCACCGGTGGGGCCAGCAGAAGACGACGGCGACCGCGCCGAGCGCGAACATCGTGCCGAGCCCGTACGTCACCCGTCCCGAGGCCGCGTTGCACAGCAGCGCGAACACGCCGGCGAGCGCCGCCCACAGCGGGTTCCGTACCGACCGGCTGCGCATCAGCACCAGCGTCAGCAGTCCCGCCGACACCGTGCCCGCGATCATCATCGTCGTCCGCACGCCGAGGACCGACATCAGATACGGCGACACCACGCTGTACGACACCGGGTGCATCCCGCCGTACCAGGCGAGGTTGTACGCGGAGTCCGGGTGCCGGCCGACGAACTCGGCCCACGCGTCCTGCGCGGCGAGATCACCGCCGCTGTTGGCGAACGTGAAGAACCAGACGATGTGCAGCAGGCCGGAGAGCGCGGTGACGGACAGCACCGGGTGCCGCAGCATGCGGGCGCGCACGGCGAGGACGGCGGCCATGGCGGCGCCGGGAGCGCCTGGGGTCTCGTCGGTGCCCCCGGGGGGCCGCTGTGTCCCGGCCGGCGGTATTCGCGGGCCGGATCCCGGGTCCGGATCGGCGTCGTCGGCGTGTGTCGGCTCCGCTGTGGCCACCTGAAGGCACTCCCCGTATCCCGTCTTGCCTGCCCGTTTCGTGACGCTAGCACGCAGCCCGGCGGCCGTCGCCCGGGTGGGCGGCGGCCGCCGGCTCCGCATGGTCCTGGATCAGGTGAGACGCGTCAGCTTGTCCGTGAAGCCGGGCTCCACGAGGTCTTCCTGCAGGGCGACCGGCACCTTGACGGCGCCGCTCGTGCCGTCGCCCACGGTGAGCGTGCCCACCTCGGTGCCGGCCTTCGCGGTGTGCGGCAGCTCCTCCCCGGCGAACGTCAGCTTCACCGACAGGCCCGCCCAGCCGACGGCCTTGACGTCCTCGGTGACGGCGACGGGCGTACGGCCGCCGAGGCCGTCGTCCGCGTACCCGACGACGGTGCCCTTCTTCAGGATCGTCGCCGACTCCAGCACGTCCTGCGCGGCCCGGATCAGCTGGTCGCCCGCGGCCAGGGCACCACCCAGGATCGTGTTGTCCGAACCGCCCTCGGGCTGGCGCACCACCGCGCCGATGATCCGGTGGGTCTCGCCGTCGACGTCCTTCTTCGCCGCGAAGGTGAGGTTGCCGAGCGCGGAGGTGGTGGTGCCGGTCTTGATGCCCACGACGTCGTTGTGGCCGACCAGGCGGTTCCAGTTGCCGTGCTTGACGTTCTTGTAGTCGATGTACTCCATCATCGCGGCGACCTCGCGGAAGGCGGGCTGCTTCATCGCGGCCTTGGCCAGCTTCACCTGGTCCACGGCGGTGCTCACGGTGGTGTCGTTCAGACCCGAGGGGTCCGTGTACGTCGTGTCGGTCATGCCGAGGTCCTTCGCGGCGGTGTTCATCTTCTGGACGAACGCCTTCTCCGAACCCGCGTCCCAGCGGGCGAGCAGCCGCGCCACGTTGTTCGCGGACGCGATCAGAATGGCCTCGATCGCCTCCCGCTGGGAGATCTCGTCACCCGCCGTGACGTTGACGGTCGACTCCTGCCCGGCGTCGGACTGCTTCTCGGCGAGCTCGTCGACCTTGATCATCGGACCCTCGGCGCCGCTCTTCAGCGGGTGGTCGCGCAGGACCAGGTAAGCCGTCATGACCTTGGCGACACTGGCGATCGGTACGGGCTTCTGCTCGCCGGAGGAACCGAAGGTGCCGATGCCGTCGACGTCCAGCGCGGCCTGCCCCTTGGCCGGCCACGGGAGGTCGAGCTTGTCGCCCTCGAAGGTGTAGCTCTCCTCGGCGGTGAGCACCAGGGTGGGCGCCGGGAGCGAGCGCACGTTCTGCACGACCGCGAAGACGATCACCAGCAGCAGGACCAGCGGCGTCCAGATCTTGACGCGCCGCACGGCGGTCCGCAGCGGAGTCTGCGGGGGCGGCGGGGTGTTGGTCAGCTCGGCCAGCAGATCCAGCGGCGGTCTGGGCGGCAGCGGCTGCTGCGTGGTCCGCTCGGGGCCGACCTGCGGGAGCGAGGTGGTGGCCCCGGCGGGAGCGGTGGGGGCGGCGGGCGGCTTGCGGACGCCGAGGTCGTCGTCCCGCTTGAGCGCGACGAACTTGCTGGTCCGCTCGGCCTCGACCTCGGCCTCGCGGCCCGCGCCGCCCAGCTTGAGCATGGTGGTGGGCTGATCGACGGCGGGCGCGGAGGGCCGCCCGGTCCGGAACACGGCGGTGGGCTGATCGACGGGTCCCTTGGCCTTCGGACGGCCGTCCCGGCCGGTTCCGGCCTCGGGGGCGTCACCCGCCGGCTCGTCGTCGGAGCCCGCGCCCGCGAGGGCGTCGGACTCCGCCGTACCGTCGGCCGCCCCGCCCTCCGGCACGTCCCGGTCGCGGGAGGCGTCACCCGCGAAGACGCCGGACTCCGACGCGTCCGCGCCCGCCCCGGCGCCCTCGGGCGCCTCCTCGGCGCGGGAGACGTCGGCTGCGGCGGTGTCCTCCCCGGCACTCCCGGGCCGGCCCCGGTCGCGGGAGGTGTCGTCCGTGGTCTCCGGGGCGTCCGTGTCCGTGCCGGTCCCCGTGGTGGCCCGGGAGGCGTTCCCGGGCCCGTCCTGATCACCGGAGGCGTCGTCCACGGTGACGCCCTCGGCCGTACCGGCCTCGGAGGCGTCCTCGGTGGCGGCGGGCGTCTCGGGGCCGTCCTCGGCCTCGCCCTTCGGCTTCGTGGCGGCAGCCGTCCGTCCGGAGGCGTCCTCGGCGTCATCACGCGCGTCGTCCGCGTCACCGGACTCCGGCTGCACCCCGGGCCCGTCCTGATCACCGGAGGCGTCGTCCTCGGTGGCGCCCTCGGCCGTACCGGCCTCGGAGGCGTCCTCGGTGGCGGCGGGCGTCTCGGGGCCGTCCTCGGCCTCGCCCTTCGGCTTCGTGGCGGCAGCCGTCCGTCCGGAGGCGTCCTCGGCGTCATCACGCGCGTCGTCCGCGTCACCGGACTCCGGCTGCACCCCGGGCCCGTCCTGATCACCGGAGGCGTCGTCCTCGGTGGCGCCCTCGGCCGTACCGGCGTCCGAGGCGTCCTCTCGTTCCCCGGCGGCAGCCGTACCGGCGTCCGAGGCGTCCTCGGTGTCGGCGGTGGCGCCCTCGGAGCCGGTCCCGGATTCGTCCGGGTCCGCCGAGCGGACCCACGCGGCCACCGCCTCGCGCAGGCGGCCGGACTCGGCACCCTCACCCGCGGGTGCGCCGTCGCGCGCCGACAGCACACGGGTGGCCGTGTCGACGTTCCCGCGGCCCTCCGAGGGCTCGGCCTCGCGGCTCACCGCCCACCGGGGATCCCGCTTCTCGGGAACCGGACTCGCGCTCCCCGACGTCGGTTCTGCCGACGACTCGCGCTGCTTCGACCTGTCGGGGGACTCGCCCGCCACCGATGCCTCCTCCATGTGCCGCACGCCCCGCGTGCGCCAACCGAACCGTGAACCGCCCGCCCACGACAGCACTCCGCAGCGCTGTCCGAACCATGTACCAGTGTCCTGTGTGCGGACTTCCCCCACGTGGTAGACGAGAACGACATAGGTACTGGTTCCACTACGAACCGGTCACGCACCCTCGACAGACCAATGTGAGAGGGGTCACCCTGTCAGACATCCACGCGGGGAGGCATGGATGGGCAGGAGCCGCAGAACAATTCCGGAGGAGCTTCTGCTGCTCGCATTGGACCCGACCACGGGTACCACTGCGCAGCCGCAGTCGCTCGACCTCGGTCTGGCCGGAGCACAGCTAGTGGAGCTGGCGCTGGCCGGACGGATAGCCCCAGACGGGGATCGTATCGCCGTGGTGGTGCCACGGCCGACTGGAGACCCAACACTGGACTGCGCGTTGGAGTTGCTGCGAAGGCGCGGTGCTCCCGTACGGGCGGTCCACTGGATCGGCGGGCCGCGTCTCGGGCTGCGCCAGACCTATCTCTCGCATCTGGAGCGGTGCGGCATGGTGCACGCCGTGGCCGGACAGATGTGCGGGGTGCTGCCGACGACTCGCTACCAGGCGACGGACACCGAGATCAGCCGGGAGATCAGGGCCCGGCTGGACTCCGCGATCCGCACCGGCGTACCGCCGGACCCGCGGACCGCGGCGCTCGCCGCACTGGCGCACGCGGTCGGCCTCGGCAAGCACCTGTACCCGGGGAACGAGGGGCGCTCCTCGCGTTCCCGGTTGCGGGATCTGATCCGGCACGACCCGATGGGCGGACTCGTCGCGCACGCCGTGATGGACGTCCAGAACGGCGCGGCGGCCCAGCCGCGCCGCAGCCCCGCTCCGGCAGGCCGGCAGGCCCCCGCCGGCGGCCGGGGCGCACCGGAACCCGCCCGAGGCGTTCCGGCGCAACCGCACCACGGATCCATGGCACGCGCCGTGGCCCACTGAGCCGCACGTCCCCCAGGGCCAACGGCACGGCACGGCCGACGGATCCACGGCCGACGGACCCGGTCACGGGAGCCGCAGTCCGGGCGGGGCGAGGAGAACGCACGGGTTCCCCTCGCCCCGCCCGGCGCACCCGCGGCCCGCTTCGGCGTGCGCCCGCACCCGCCACCACACCGTGAAGTGGCGTGTACCCGTCGTATATCCACAGTTTCCCAGCGGCAGGAAGCGCCTTGGTGGCAGTCTGCTCCACAGCAGACACGCAAAGTGGCAAGTACGAGGCACGCAGCCGGAGGTGCACGTCCCGTGGCGTCCAATGTCAATCCCACCGTCAGGCGGCGCCGGCTGGGCCAGGAGCTGCGCCGGCTCCGCGAGGTCAAGGGCATGACCGCCGAGGAAGTGGCGGAACGGCTGCTGGTGTCGCAGTCGAAGATCAGCCGCCTGGAGAACGGCAGGCGCAGCATCAGCCAGCGTGACGTCCGCGATCTGTGCGGGGTCTACGAGGTGGAGGACCAGCGGATCGTCGAGTCGCTGATGCAGATGGCCAAGGACTCCCGCCAGCAGGGCTGGTGGCACGCCTTCGGCGACATCCCGTACAGCGTCTACATCGGTCTGGAGACGGACGCGGAGTCGCTCCGTGTCTACGAACCGCAGATCATCACCGGCCTGCTGCAGACCCGCGCGTACGCCGAGGCGATCGTCCAGGGCGGTTCGCCGGAGTCGTCCGAGCAGGACAACGACAAGCGGGTCGAGGTCCGGTTGCGCAGGCAGAGCCGGATCACCGCCGAGAAGGACCCGCTGCGGCTGTGGGTGGTGCTGGACGAGGCGTCGCTGCACCGGGTCGTCGGGAGCCGGCAGGTGATGCGGGAACAGCTGGAGCACGTCATGGAGTTGTCCCAGCTGCCGCACATCACCGTGCAGGTGCTGCCGTTCGAGGTCGGCGCGCACGCCGGCATCAACGGCCAGTACTCGATCCTGGAGTTCGCCGACGCGGCCGATTCCAGCGTCGTCTACATCGAGGGCGTCACCAGCGACCTGTATCTGGAGAAGCCGCACGATGTGCAGAAGTACACGGTGATGTACGAGCACCTGCGGGCCCAGTCGCTGAACGTGGACCAGTCCCGGCAGCTCGTCGAGCGCCTCGCGAAGGACTACGCGCGCTGAGGGCCGACCAGGCGGCGGCGGGATGGTACACCGCTGACATGCCGGACTGGAAGACTCACCTGGTATATGCCACCCGGTCGAGTGAACGACTGCTCCGAAAGAAGATGTTGGCGAGTAGCGTCGATCACGCCAACCACCAGCGAGGGTTGGCGAAATCCGTTCTGCGGGTCCACGCCGGAACACGCAGGCCGGTGACAGCAACTCAGCATCTGGCTACGGAGCGAACATGGCAATTCGTCTGGGCGCCACGGAAACGTGGACGACGTCCTCCTACACCAACAACAACGGCGCGTGCGTGATGGTCAGGTCGACCACCGGGGCGGCGCTGGAACTCGGGGACACCAAGGTCCCCGAGGGCCCGAAACTGGCCTTCCCCGCGGACGCGTGGAGTGTTTTCGTGGCCTCGGTCAAGAGCTGACCGGTCCGGCGACCGCCCACCGGGCGTCACCGGACCGCCGTGCGCGCCACCGACAGGGCCCTCTCGACCGGTCCGCCGTCCCAGCCGAGAGGGCTCGGCCCGCGCCCTCTCGGCTCAGCCCGCCGTACGGGCCACCGGGAAGGCCACGTCGCACACCGGGTCCTCGGGGCCCGCGGCGTCCCAGTCGGCGAAGTACACCTCCCGGCAGGGGCCCGCCGGCGTCAGCGCCTCCGCCCTCATCCACTCCTCCACCGCCTCGAAGGCGGCCAGGATCTGCGGATGTGCCACCTGCGCCTTGGTGATCCGGGTGCGGGCCGGCCGCAGCGCCGGCTCCACCCGCACCGCCGTCCCCCGGACCCGGCCCCGCCGACCCGCCCAGGCGCGTGCCGCCGCCTCGTCGGCGACCGGCACGCACGCCTCCGCGGGGCCGTCGCTCTCCGTGGACACCTCGGCGTGATACGCCACGAACGGCACACCGGCGACACCCCCGCACTCCCGGGCCGCCTCCTCCAGCCGGCCCAGCGAGGCCCCGATCCACGCCGGCAACTCCTCCGCCAGCACGTGCCGCTCCTCGGTGACCAGCACCTGCGCCGGTACGTCCACCGTCTCGACCACGAACTTCCCGTACATCTCGGAGCTCCTCCCCGACAACCGTCCACGGAGGTATGCCGCGAGCGTCCGCTGCCCGGCGTGCCGCGCCTCGACGTCCGCCCAGTAGGCGGCGAGCCGTCCGGCGGCCGTCGCACCGTCGTCCGCGTCGACGACCTCGGCGATCCGGGCCAGCGGCATGTCCAGCTGCCGCAACAGCGCCACCAGCCGGGCGTGTTCGACCTGACCCGGTCGGGTAGGACCGGTAGCCGGTGGTCTCGTCGACCCGTGCCGGGGCCAGCAGCCCCAGCCGGTCGTACAGCCGCAGCGCCTTCGCCGACAGCCGTGCCCGTGCCGCGAACGCCCCGATGCCGATCAGTTCCTCGTCCACGTCGACATCCTCCGTCACCGGACGGCCTCTCCGCCCGGTGACGGACACGCTCACCCCTGCCCCAGGGGCAAGGTCAACGGTCAGCCGATCGCCTTCTCCACCGCCGACACGACCTCCGCCGACTCCGGCTCGGTCTGCGGCGAGAACCGGGCGACGACCTCGCCGTCCCGCCCGATCAGGAACTTCTCGAAGTTCCAGCGGACGTCCCCGCTGTGCCCCTCGGCGTCGGCGAAGCCGGTCAGCCGCTCGTACAGGGCGTGCCGCCCGTCCCCGTTGACCTCGACCTTCTCGGTCATCGGGAAGGTCACGCCGTACGTCGCCGAGCAGAACTCGGAGATCTCCTCCGCGCTGCCCGGCTCCTGCCCGAGGAACTGGTTGCAGGGCACGCCGAGCACGGTGAAGCCCTGCTCCGCGTACCGCTCGTGCAGCCGCTCAAGACCGGCGTACTGCGGGGTCAGCCCGCACTTGGAGGCCACGTTCACGACGAGCACGGCCCGCCCCGCGTACTGGGCGAGACCGGCGGAGCCGCCGTTCAGCGCGCCGATCTCCACGTCGAGGGGAGAGGTGCCGTCGTTCTCTGCAGTCGTCATGAGCGCGAGCCTAACCCCATGGCGCCGGGCCGGACGGAGGGGCAGGATCGGTGTGGTCACCGAGAGGTCGGGGGGACCGCCGTGCCGATGCCGTCGTACAGCTCCGTCGCGTGGCCCGCGCGCAGTCTGCTGGGGAGGCTGCCGCTCCAGGCCCGGCGGGAGCTGCTCGCCCTGGGCGTGGAGACCCGGTTCGAGGCGGGGCAGGTGCTGCTGAGCGAGGGCGCGCACGACCGGCACGCCCTGCTGCTGCTGTCCGGCTTCGCCAAGGTGACCGCGTGTGTGGAGAACGGGGAGGCGTCGCTGCTCGCGGTGCGGGTCGGCGGGGACACGGTGGGCGAGATGGCGGCCATGGACGGGGCGCCCCGCTCGGCCACGGTGACGGCGTGCGGGCCCATGACCGCGCGGGTGCTCCAGCCGGGCGTCCTGCGGGCCCTGCTGATGCGGCGCCCGGACGTGGCCATCGTGCTCACCGGGATCGTCGCCGACCGGCTGCGCTGGGCCAACCGCCGGCGCCTGGACTTCCGTGGCTATCCGGTCAAGGTGCGGCTGGCCCGGCTGCTGGTGGAGCTGGCGACGACCTACGGGCACCCCGTGGGCGACGGCATGGTCCTGGGCTGCCGGCTGACCCAGCCCGAGCTGGCCGCGCTCACCGGGGCCGCGGAGACGACGGTGCACAAGGGGCTGCGTGAGCTGCGCGGGGAAGGGCTGCTGGAGACCGGCTACGGATCGACGGCCATCCGCGACCTGCCCCGGCTGAGACGGATCGCGGACCTCGCCCCCTAGGACAGCAGTGGCCGTAGCACCACCAGCAGTCCGGCGCTGACACCCATCACCGCCGTGCACACCACCGCCCCCGTCAGCCACCGGTACTTGCTCACCGCCACCCCGGCCAGGAAGCGAACGGTCTGCGACAGCTCCCCCCGCTCCCGCGTCGCTTCGGCCTCCGCACCGTCACCCGGCGGGGCGGACGGCAGGATGTCCGGGCCGGTCGCCAGGTGGACGAAGCTGTAGCGGTTGGCGCACCCGGGGCGCAGCACCCGAGGGCGCAGGGCGGCGGCGAGGAAGCCCGCGCCGGCGAACAGTCCGCCCAGGAACAGCGCGAGCAGCGCGCCCGCGAGCACCCCCGGCGCTCCGCCGTCCCGCACGGCGTGCAGGGCGGGCCCGCTCCACCAGCCGGCGGTGCCGACCAGGGCCGCCTGGACGGCGGCCAGGACACCGGCCTTGGCGTCCGCGTGCTGGTGGGTGGTCTGCAGCGCGGTGAACATGTACTGCGCCGGGCGGCTGTCCCGGTCGGCTCCGGTGGACGGCATACGGACTCCTGCGGTCGGTGGTCGGCTCCCGCTCCCCATGAGAAGCCGCCTCGCGCGCGACGATCCGGCATTTCTGCGGGATCACGGGTGACTTGTTCTCGCCCCCGCCCACCGGAACCCGCCCGTCACTTCCGTGGCCCGCTGTATGTTTCGCACCCTTCCGCATCCCGTATTTAGACGGGGTTTCCCCCTGGGCGAGACGTGTACCACTGGCGTACCGGCGTCCGCACGGCTCGGGGGAGCGGGCGCCGGTGTGCCACGGAGTCCCCGGATACGTACGTCCCGGGTGTGACTCCACCGAAAGAACGGGGAGTTCGAGCATGGGTACCTTCCGTCGCAGGCTGCTGCTGGCGGTCGACGCCAAGGGGTACGGCCGCGTCGACGTCGTGACGCAGCGGCAGTTGCAGGAGGCCATCCAGAAGCTGCTGGTGGTTTCGGCCGACGCGTCGGGGCTGGAGCGGGAACGCTGGGAGACGCAGGTGGGTGGCGACTCGGTGCTCGCCGTGCTGCCGGAGGGCTCCTCCGAGCCGCACCTCGTCGACACGTTCATGCGACATCTGGACGCCGGTCTGCGGGAGTTCAACCACGGCCGGGTGCGCGAGGCGTGGCTGCGGCTGCGGGTGGCCGTGCACTTCGGTTCGGCCGCACCGGCCGCCAACGGCTTCGAGGGGCGGGCCCCGGTCGAGATCGGCCGGATGCTGGACAGTGCCGCGCTGCGCTCGGCCCTGGACGCGGCCCCGGACGCCTGCATGGCCCTCGCGGTCTCCTCGACCGTCTTCAACGACGTGATCCGTGAGGCGTACACGACGATCCGGGCGCAGGAGTTCCACGAGGTGCGGATCGAGGAGAAGGAGTACGCGGGACGGATATGGATCCGGGTGCCCGGACACGACGGGCAGGCATCCGGTTCCGGCACCGTCGTCGAGCCCGCGCAGGGGGGTGCGAAGGGTGGTGAAGTGCCGGACGCGCGCCCCTCGAATGCGTCAACTGCCCGTGGCGACACGGTAGTTCAGGTCATTTCCGGAACCGTCCACGCGCCGGGTGCCGTCTTCGGGATCTCCAAGTGACGCGGAGTGATGACTGAGGATGGACGAGGAACAGAGCGAGCGGGGACCCGGAGAGGCCGCGGGGGCCGACGAGCCCCAGGACGGGCGGAGTGCCCCGGAACAGCCCGACGCGGCGGCCCCGGACACTCCTGCGGCGGCCCCCGTGCAGCACAACCGTGTCAACCAGTACTTCTACGGAGCCCTCGACGCACCCGGCGCCCACTTCGGCATCGGCGTCGGTGACTTCGCCAACGCCCGCCGCCGTGCCGTGGGCCGGCTGGACGCGGGCGAGGCGGACGCGCTCCTCGCCCCGTACGTCGAACCCCGCTGCTTCGAGGAGGCCGCCCGTGCCCTGGGGCAGGAGGGAGTGGTGGTGCTCGTCGGCCCGCCCGGCATCGGCAAGCGGTCCGCGGCGGTGGCGCTCGTCGCGAAGGCCGCCGAGGGCACGGAGTACGTGGTGCTCTCACCCGGCCGGAGCCTGGAGGACCTCGCCGACGGGCGACGCATGGCGTTCGAGAAGGGCATCGGCTATGTGCTGATCGACCGCATGCACGAGGCCGCCTCGGGCACGGCGGACTTCGACTGGCGGCGCGTCCGGGACGCCGTCCGGGACGCCGACGCCCACCTGGTGATCACCACCGTGCACCCGGTGGAGGGCGACGCCCCCGGCTCCGTACGCCATGTGCCGTGGCAGCTGCCGGACCTGGCCGCCGTACTGCGGGTGCGGCTGCTGCGGGCGCGGTGCGCCGCGGACACCGTCGAGCGGGCCGTGGCCGGCCTGCCGGGCGGCTGCGGGGTCGCGGAGGTCGCCGAGGCGGCCGGGCGGATCGCCCGCGGCGCCGACCCCGACGAGGTCTGGCAGGAGTACGGCAGTGGCGCGGCGGAACCGGTACGGGAGTGGTTCGCCGCCGGGCGGGAACCGCGGGAGTGGGCCGAGGTGACCGCGCTGTCCTTCGTCACCGGCGCCGGCTACCGCGACTTCGAGACCTGCCAGGAGCGCCTGGAGGAATGGGTGGCGCCCACCTTCCCGGTGCTGGCGAACGACGAGGAGACGGCCGCCGCCCACCGCCGCGACGCCGACCGCCGGCTGTCCCTGGGCCGCAACACCCTGGTCGCCGTGGAGGAGCGCAAGGACGGCGCCCTCACCCGCGGCGCGCTGGTCTTCGCCCACCCCCAGTACCGGCCGTGGGTGCTCCGGGAACTGTGGGCGAAGCGCTCCACGGCGTACTGGAACGGCGTACGCGACTGGCTGACCGAACTCGTCGGCGCCCAGCCCGGCCTCGGCGTGCAGCTGTCCGTCGCCTCGGGGCTCGCCCTGCTCACCCGGCCCGCGTTCGACGAGGTCGCCGAGAACTACCTGCACCCCTGGGCGGGCGGTGTGGCCGGACCGGCGGGGCAGTCCACGGCCACTCTGGTGCTGCAGTGCATGTGCCTGGACGAGGGCCTCGCCGCCACCGCGCTCGCCGTGGGCCGCGACTGGGCCCGCTCGCCGGAACCGGCGCTGCGGTCGACGGCCGCGGCGGCGTTCAGCGGGGCGCTCGGCGTCCGGTTCCCCACCGACGCCGTGAACGTGCTGCTGCGGCTGACCGGCCGCTCCGAGGAGGCGATGCTCGCCCTGGCCGGCCTGGTCGCCCTGCTCCTGGAGTGCGGCGAGGACACCGGCGCGGTGCTGCGGCCGCTGGCGTACCGGCTCAGGGCCCTGCGCACCACGCTGACGGGACACCACAAGGAGACCGCCCTCGACACCCTCCAGACCCTCCTCGGGGCCCGCGACTCCACGACGGGCCGGCTGGTGGGCGCCTCGCTGCTGGTGGGCGCCCCCGGGCAGAGCGACCGGGTCGCCGAACTGTGGGCGGGCGCGCTGGAGAACCGGCCGCGCCGGGGATGGGCGCTGCGCGTCCTGCACGCCACCCTGCGCGACCTGACCGCCGTGACGACCGAGCCGGACCCGGTGGCCGAGCGCTTCGGGCGCTCCCTGGGCGCCGCCCTGACCCCTCGGGAGCGGCAGCACCTCGTCACCGCCCTGCGGATGAGCGCCGCGCGTTCCGCCCCGGCGGCCGCCGCCCTCACCGACATCTTCCTTACCGCCGTACTGAGCACGGAGGACTGACACAGGTATGGCCGAGAACTATCCCCTCGTCGAGCAACGGGAGTACCGGCGGCCGGAGAAGCGGGTCGGCTGGCTGAACAAGCGCAGCGTGCGCGACGAGGACGAACTGCCCCTGATCGCCGCGCACCAGGTGCGCGTCTTCCGGGTCGGCGAGGACTACGTCGAGGACCCCGGGCATCTGCGGCCCGACGACCCGCTGGTGACCGCGGCGAGCTCCGTCACGGTCGTCGACCGGCGGGTCGAGGTCCCGGTCGTGGTGGAGACCCGCATCCCGTCCGCCGAGGCGGGCGACTTCACCGTACGCACGACCTTCTACTGCACGGTGACGGATGCCTGCGCCGTCGTACGTGACGGCGTCACCGATCTCGAGGCCCTGCTGCTCGGCCACCTGCGCGAGGTCCCCGGGCTCACCGAGGACGGCAGTGACCTGCCGGTCGTCGACTCGGACGCCGTAAGGGAACGGATCGACGCCCGGCTGACCGCCTACCACGAGATGCGGCCCGCCCCGCTGTCCGGGCTGCGGGCCCGGCACGGACTGGTCGAGGTCCTCACCCCGGCGGAACTCGCCGAGGACATCGCCAAGCTGCAGGAGGAGCGCCGGCAGCGGGAACGCGACCTGGTCAGGCAGGACTGGGAGCAGGAGACCGCCCTGAAGCGCTCCCTGCTGGAGACCGAACTGGAGCTGAAGCGCGAGAAACTGCGCAACACCAGCGCCCTGCACAGGGAACGCAACCGGCAGGAGGAGGAGCTGGAGAAGGAGTACGGCCGCCAGAAGCACGAGAAGCTGCTCGCGCGGTTCCGGTACGAGTCCGGCACCGAGGACCAGCAGCACGAGCTGGCGCGGCAGTCCGAGCGCAACCGCTTCAACCGGGACCAGCTCAGGGAGGACGTCCGGCTGATCGGCGCCGACCCGATCCTCGCCGACTTCAACGCCTGGCGGCAGGGAGACATCAGCGCCGACGAGCTGTCCCGGCGGCTGCACGCGGACGACGAGCGCCGGGCCGAGCTCACCGACCGGCGCCGGCGGGCCGAACTGGAGGACGAGCTGACGCGGCGCGGCTTCGACCGGGACGAGGTGCGCTGGCAGGTGGAGCAGGACGACCGGCGCAAGGAGCTCGAACGCCAGATGCGGCGCGAGGAGACGACCGCGGGGCAGCGCGAGGAGAGCCGCCGCTGGGACCTGGAGCACGAGGACCGGACGCGGGCCCGCAACGAGGCCCGCGAGGACGCCCACCAGCTGCAGCGGGACCACCACGAGCTGCGCCGGGAACAGCTCGCCGCCTGGACCGGGCTGAGCAAGCAGGCCTTCGAGCGCGGACTCTTCGACGGCCAGCTGAGCGACCCCGGCGCACACATCAACCGGGTCCAGGACATCTCGTACGACGAAGGCCGGCCGACGCCGGAACGCGGCACCGGGCGGGAGGTCCCGGGCACCGCCCCGAGGAGCATCCCCCGGGGCGAGCCCGCGGGCTTCGACGAGGACGACGCCGACCTGGACCTCGGAGGCACCGACTCGGAGGCGAACCTTGGCCACTGACACACCGCTGCGCCTCGCCGACAGCGCGCCCTTCGACGACGACCCGGGCGCCGGCCGCCCGGTCCCCATGACGCGCACCGGCCCCGGGACGCGGCTGCGCCGCCTGATCGGCGTCGACGAGGCGCTGCTGTCCTGGGTGCCGGAGGAACGCACCCGCTACACCTGGTACGGAGCGCTCGTCCTCAACACCGCGCTGCTCGGCGCCCTCTCCATGTCGCTGGCGCTCGGCAGCTTCCGCTCCGACCTGCCGCTGGTGGCGGTGCTCGGGGTCGCCGTGGTCTGGTTCTGGGTGGTGCTGGCCATGGACAGCTGGCTGGTGTCCAGCACCCACGGCACCACGGTCAAGAAGTGGTCCCTGGTGCTGCGGCTGTTCCTGTCCGTGCTCCTCGGCCTGTTCATCGCCGAGCCGATCCTCTTCCAGATCTTCGACAAGGAGATCCGCCAGGAGATAGCCGTCGGCAACGAGCAGAAGGTGGCCGACTACCGGGGCCTGCTCGTCGCCTGCAACCCCACCGGCGGCGAGTCCACCGTGGCCCGCCCGGAGTGCGCCCGCTACCAGCTCAAGGTGGCCGGCTCCCCGGCCGAGCTGGCGGAGCAGATCAAGAGCAACAAGGCCGGCATGAAAACCCTGCAGAGCCGGGTCACCGAGATCAACAAGACGCTCGACGGCAAGATGGCCACCGAGCAGCGGGAGTGCGGCCGGGACCACTGGATCCGCAAGGGCGGCGGCTGGGACGTCACCATCACCTGCGAGCGGGCCCGCGAGGACGCCTCCTCCTACCGCACGACCAGCAAGATCGAAACGTACGAGAAGCAGCTCGCGGGCATGCGGGACAAGGCGGGGACCCTGGAGGCGAGGAAGAACCGGGCCGCCGACGCCTACCAGCCCCTGCTGCAGAAGGCCGTCGACGCCAAGACCCGGGAGAGGGCCGGCGGCCTCGACTCGGAGGGCATCCTCACCCGCGCGCACGCCCTGCGCACGGTCGCGGACTCCGACGGCTTCGCCCTCTTCATCACCGTCGTCCTGCACCTGCTGCTGCTGTCCCTGGACGCCCTCCCGGTCCTCGCCAAGTTCATGAGCGGTGCCACGATGTACGACCGTCTCCTCGGCTCCCGTTTCGACACGAGCCGCCGGCTGCACACGGAGGAACTCCAGGTGCAGCAGGCGTGCGTGCGGATGGAGCACGAGGTGCGCCGCCACCGGGTGGAGCAGGACACCAACGAGCGTATGCGCCGCACGGAGCACGAGTACCAGCGGGCGCAGGCGGAACGAGCGGCGCGGGAGCGGACGGAACTGGAGGAACGGATGACCCGGATCATGCGGACGAGGAGGGCCTGAGCGCCATCGTCCCCGCCCACGCGGTCGGCGCCCGGTTCCTCGACGTCCGTACCCCGATCGGCACCGGCAGCGTCCCCCCGCACCCCGGCGCGGTCCCGGCGTACCGCTCGCCGCACGGCTGAACGCGGATGCTCCGGTCTCTGTGGCCACGGCGGAACAGGGGAGTGCGGGTGGGTACCCGGTACCCACCCGCACGCACGGACTCGTCCTCCCGCGGGGCCACTAGCCGCCCACGTACCAGCTGAACCCGCCGTTGTTCGCGGCGACGATCAGGAGTACGAGCCAGAGGACCACGTCGACGATGCCGAGGATGATGCCGGCCTTCGCCATCCCGGCACCGTTCTTGACCGACGCCTGGCGGCGGGCGACGGCACCGAAGACGATGGCCAGCGGGCCCAGGACGATGTTCAGGACGAACAGGCCGACGACGCCGCAGCACAGACTCGCGATCGCCAGGCCGTTGGTGCGCGAGCCGGAGGACGCGGCGGAAGAGCTGCCGTAACTCGTCATTGGATACTCCCGGTTGTCGGTTGCACGGACCGAACGGGTCGCAACTTCCTTGCTCTTGACTTGCTGTTCCGAATGCCCCCTCGCCGCACTCCCATGTCAACTGTCCGAATCGGGGGCCCTGTCGGACCCCCGTCGGATCCTTCGCGTACGGCGCCTCCGCCGCCGGCACCCGCGCGCTCTCACCCCCGCTCCGGGCGCGTCCGGAGGGCCTGCGACCGGACGGCACGCCGCCCCTGCCGCCACCGGCGGCCGTGCCCGCACCGAGTGGGCGGGGCCGCACGCACGGCCTCCTCACGGACATCCACCACCGCAGCCCCGCGGAGCGAACCGGTGCCGGACGACCCGGGGGACGGGCAGGATGACCTCATGACGAAACTGCCCGCACAGAAAGTCCGTCGCGCCTCCTCCGGTTCGGTGCTGTCGCTGTGGTCGCAGGACTCCGTGCTGTCGATCGGATCGGTGGGTTCGGTGCTGTCCGTGGGCTCCGTGGGGTCGGCCCTGTCGGTCGCCTCGATCGGAAGCGCCCTGTCGGTCGGCTCGATCGGGTCCTCCCTGTCGCTGATCTCCACCGGCTCCTGGCTGAGCACGGGATCGCTGTTCTCCGCACAGTCCCGGTGGTCGGTGCTGTCCTGGCGGTCCACGCGCGGTTTCCTGGCAGTGGGAGCGGTGGGGGCGGCGGCCGGAGGCGCCCTGCTGCTGGCCCAGACGCTGCACAGGGCGGAGACCGGCACCGCGTGACCCGGACCGGCCGTGGCCGATCGGATCGGGCACGGAATGTCGGGTCGGGGAGGGGGTCCGCTCCCTAGCGTGGTGAGCGCGAAAGAGGAAGGGGACCGGAGTGCTGGAGCGTCTCAACCAGACCCTGGAGTACATCGAGGGCCGTCTCGACCGGCAGGTCGACGTGACCGAGGCGGCCCGCATCGCGGCCACCTCGGAGTACCACCTGCGCCGGATGTTCTCCGCGCTCGCGGGCATGCCGCTGTCGGAGTACGTACGGCGTCGTCGGCTCACGGTCGCGGGTGCCGAGGTGCTCGCGGGGCGGCAGTCCCTGCTGGACATCGCGGTGCGCTACGGCTACGGCTCGGGCGAGGCGTTCGCCCGGGCGTTCCGCGCCATGCACGGCATCGGGCCGGGTGAGGCCCGGCGCACCGGTGCCGCACTCGTCTCCCAGCCCCGGTTGACCTTCCGCCTCACCGTCGAAGGGAGCAGCAGCATGCGATACCGCGTAGTGGACAGGACGGACTTCGATGTCGTCGGACTCAAGGCCCGGGTGCCGCTGGTGCACAGCGGACCGAACCAGGCCATCATCGACTTCGTCCGCGGGATCGACCCGCGGACGACGGAACGCCTGGAGAAGCTGTCGGACCAGGAGCCGCAGGGCATCGTCGCGGTCTGCGACGACCTGGACCCGAGCCGCGCCGAGGGCACCGAACTCGACTACTACCAAGGGGTGATCACGACAGCGGGCGCCCCCGAGGGCACCACGACGCTCCACGTCCCGGCCGGCACCTGGGCGGTCTCCACCACCTCCGGCCCGGCCCCGCAGGCCATCCAGGAGCTGTGGCGGGACGTGTTCACCCAGTGGTTCCCGTCCAACCCGTACCGCAGCCGCCCCGGCCCGGAGATCCTGCGCACCAGCCTGTCCCCCGACGGGACCGAAGCCGACGCCGAACTGTGGCTCCCGGTGGAACGGGACCACGACTGAAGCCGGCCGAGGGGGAATCCGGTGATGTCGGGCCCGTGCCGGGGCGGCGCGTCCCGATCCCGATGACGGGCATTCGGAGGTTGTTTCCGCCCGAGGAGGTCCGGTGCCCATGACCGCTCCCATCGCCTACAAGGGACTTGAGCTGATGCCCACGTGGTTTGTCGTCGTGGCCGTGGTGCTGGCTGCGATCGGAATAGTCCTGGCCTGGCGACGGGGACGCTGACGGCCGGTCCACGAGCCGTCGTCCGTCAGCTGCCGGTGGCGCCGGACCCCGGTCCTGGGACCTGCCGACCGTCCTCGTCCTTGCCAGGCCGATCACGGGAGTCGGTGGCATCGGCCGGCCCGCCGAAGTGGCCGGCCGAAGCCGCCACGCCGACCGCCCCGGCTCGGACCGCGGTGCGCGAACATGCCGCGAACGTTTGAGACACCTCACGGACACCCGAGGCGGTCCACTGCTCGCGCAAGGCCACCTGCCGACGCCGGTAGGTGGCCTTTCCCCTGTGTTCCGGCAGGATTCGAACCTGCGACGCCCGCTTTGGGAGTTCTCCCCGGCCAGGTCCGTGACCCGTGCAAACGTCGACCGCGGGACGGCCGACCTGGTCGGACACCCCTCCGTGGTTCTCGCGTATGCGCGAGGTTTCCCGTTCTCATGTGTGCTGGATCCGTTCCGGCGGGAGCTGCCCGCGGGATGGGGTGCCACCAGGTAGCACCTGGTGCTACCGTGGTCGGTATGAGCGTTCAGCCCGAAATCACCCAGCGGGATCTGCGCAACCGGTCCCGAGAGATCATGGACGCCATACAGGGCGGCCAGTCGTTCACCGTCACCAGGGACGGACACCCGGTCGGTCAGCTCGTCCCCCTGAGGCGACGCCGCCGGTTCGTCTCCCGCCAGGAGTTCGCCGCGCTGTCCAGGACCGCTGCCGGCATCGACCTCGACTCGTTCCGAGCCGACCAGGACGCCACGGCCGACACCTGCCTCGACGATCCCTATGCCCGCTGACCGCTTGACGTACGAGCAGGGACTCCTCGACACCAACATCATGATCCTGCGCAGGTGGGTGGCTCCCGAGGAACTGCCGGACGAAATGGCGATCACCGCCATCACCCTGGCCGAATTGTCCGCCGGCCCGCACGAGGTCCGTCGCAACGACGAACAGAGCGCCTACGACGAACACGCCGAACGCGCCCGCAGGCTCGACGTCCTCCAACGCGCCGAGCACGAGTTCGACCCCATCCCCTTCGACGCCGACGCGGCCCGCGTCTACGGCCGCATCTGTGCGGCAGTGATCAGCGCCGGCCGCAAGCCGCGCCGCCGGGTGGCCGACCTGATGATCGCCGCCATCGCCGTGGCCGAGGACCTTCCCCTCTTCACCACCAACCCCGACGACTTCAGGGGGCTGGACGATCTCCTCACCGTCGTGCCGGTCACCCGACCGAAGGTGCCCCACGAAGGCTGATGCCGGGGCGTCGGGTATTCAACGTACTTCGTGGTGAGAGCGTGGTACGGACACGGTCAGCCGGCCATCGGACAGCACGTCGATCGACCCAAGTGACTGCGCGGCCTGGATCGGCCGACGCGGGAACGGCATCAGCGCAGCCGTACCCGGCGTCACGGTCTCGGTCACCGGGGCGAGCGCGGCCGGCATCGTGAGGGCCTCGATGCGCGGGCTGATCAGGGAGTCGTTGACGAAGAACGAGGAGAAGCCCAGGCGTTCGGCCCGGCGGCCGAAGCCAAGTAGCTCACGAGGGTCGTCGGCCGGGCCTCATTGGGCGGTTCCGGTCGGAAGCAGTACGCCGATGTCCATGCCGGTGATGTTCGCGACCGGTGCGGATGGCGGCAATTCCCTGGGGGGAATGGCCTGGGACCCTCCCCACCGTTACAACTGGCCCGTGGACTTTCCTCATGCGCTTCGCGAACGTCGTACCCGCCGTCATCTCAGCCAGCTCGACCTGGCGCTGAGGGCGGGCACCTCCCAGCGGCACCTCAGCTTCATCGAATCCGGCAGGTCCGTCCCCGGCCGGAACATGGTCGTGCGCCTGGCCGAGTCGCTGGAACTGCCGTTGCGGGAGCGCAATGAGCTGCTGTTGGCCGCAGGGTACGCACCCGCCTATCCAGAGAGCGCACTCGCCGACCCGGTTCTGGCTCCCGTGCGCACGGCGATCGAACACATCCTTCGCGGACATCTGCCGTATCCGGCGCTGGTGGTGGACCGCGGCGGTGACCTGATCGCCGCGAACACCGCATTCGACCTGATCACCGAGGGGGCCGCCCCCGAGCTGGTCGGCCCAGGCACGAACATTTATCGTCTTGCGCTGCATCCCGACGGCCTGGCTCCCCGCATCCGCAATCTCGCTGAATGGGCCCGCCACATCCTGGCCCGCCTCGGCCACCTGGAGGAGTTGCGCGCCGAGCTCACCGGGTACGTTCCCCCACTGGATCCGTCCGCCGGGCTACTCGGTTTCGCGGTTCCGCTCCGTCTGCAGTCCTCGTACGGTGAGCTGCGTCTGATGACGACTGTGACCACCTTCGCCACCGCCGTTGACGTGACACTTGCCGAGTTGAAGCTGGAGGCGTTCCTGCCGACCGACGCGGCGACAGCCGAGGCACTCTCGGCGGCCTCCGGGCCGGTGGGCGCCTCTGCTTCAGTGGATCAGGCTCCCGGGAACATGTAGTCGGCCCTGATCCGGCCGTCGTCGTCGAGTACGAGAATGTCCAAGCCGCCGCCCACCACGTCGTCGGTTTCGGTGGACACCGTCTCCCAGCTGAACTTGACCACGCCGTTGAGGCGTACCGCATCGGTGCGGGCCCGGAAGGTGAATCCCTTTTTCTCGACGAACCGTTCGTAGCTTCGCGCCACTCGAGCCTCGATGGCGTCGTACCCCTGAGCCTCCAAAGTTGTGTGATCGAAGCCGAGTTCCGCGGCGATGTCCCTGATCTCCGCGGGTGGGTGAAGGACGTGGGTGCCGTTCACGGCCCACAGCTGTTCGATGGCCGCGCGCCGTTCGGCGGCGTCCGACAGTGTCCATTGGGTCATGTAGCGGTCGGCCAGGTACTGCGGGTCAATCTCGATCATGTGAAACTCCTTGCAGGGCATATCGCTTCGGACCAGATCCTGCGATGTGCAGCGACGGCCGACAATTCCCCGCAGGGAATGGTCCTTCGAGGCAGAGACGCCTGCGGTCGCACATGAGCTCACTGGATCAGTTCGATGTGGGGATGGTCCGGGGATGCCGGGCAGGCGTGGAGCTGGAGGTCGAAGCCGCCGAGGAGCGGCTATGCGCCTCGTTCTACCTGCCGCTGAGCAAATCCAGTCGCACGCGGCATTGGCGAGTGCTGCGCGAGGCAGGCCGGTCTACCTTTGATCTTGCGCAGTGCTCCGTCCTTCAAGGCGGAGGTGAAGCGCATCTCAGGACTGCTCCGACCTTGGCCGTGGGCACGGATCTGCACTGTTGGCCCGTGCCGACGACGGCCGTCACGCGGGGTGCTGAGCGTGGGCTGTAGTCGGGCATGAGGATTTCGCTCAGCTCCTTGTCCAGCGTTCCGGAGATCGCATGGGCCGGCGACCAGACGGCTCGGTCGTGCACGATCCCCTCGAGGTCGTCGGACTGGAACATGACTTGGTGGAGCCAGTCCGACAGCACGAACGCTTGATCGCGCGAGAGCCTGATGGTGATCGCTTCCTCGTCCACGCCCTCAACTGGCGGTGTCGTTGACCCAAGCTTCCGCGACGACTGGGGCAAGGCCCGGAAGACTGCGGGTGTCACGCCCGATCTGCACTTCCACGATCTCCGGCATACGGGCAACACGCTGGCTTCGACGGCCGGGGCCGGTACGTGGGAGCTGATGACGAGGATGGGACACAGCAGCTCCCGGGCCGTGCTGATCTACCAGCACATGACCAGCGACCGGGACCGGGCCGTCGCGGCTCGGCTCGGCTCGGGACCATGATCCGCGACGGCGGGGGACGGGTATCCGGCTAGGGGATGTGGCATCCGTGGCATTAGTGGCACGCGTGTGGCACGACCCCGAACGGGACGAAGGGCCAGCCCGGGAGGGAACCCCTCCTGAGCCGGCCCTTTTCTTTGCGCCCCCGGCAGAATTCGAACCTGTGACACCCGCTTCAGGAGTTTTCTCCGGGCGGGGCTGTGACCTGCGGAAACGCACTGCTCGACCCGTCTGGCCTGGGGAAGTACCCCTCCGTAGTTCTCACATGTTCGCGGGGTTTCCCGGCCTCATGTGTGCTGAATCCGTTCCGGTCAGCCATTGGGTTGGGTGTGGGTGCCTGATGCGGAACCTCACCGACGAGGACGACCGGGCGTACTCGGTGCGAGCTGCCGCTGTCGCTCAGCGGACAGGCTGACGGATGCCCCGCTCTCGTCCCAAAGCTGTGAGCGGGTAGGCGGGAACCCGTAGCCTGGGGCCAGCAGCAGTACGCAGCCTGTTCAAGCGGAAGGGATGCCGATGACCACAGCCCCGAGCGGCGTGCCTCACCCGCCGCCCCCGTCGTCGCACCCGCTGCGGACCGTCCGAGACATCCGGGAGTCCCTGCCTGAGGAGCAACGTCGGCACTTTGACGCAGAGCTCGCCGACACGGAGATCGAGGCACTGCCCGAAATGCTGCACCGCTGGGTGGCGCTGAGCAACGACGGCTTCGAGGAGTTCCTGCTCTCCCGGCCATTCGAGGGGCTGGAGTTCGGCGCCCGCTCCTACGACGAGCAGACGGACGCCGAGTGATCTACCTGTTCGACACCAACGTCGTCGCCGAGCTCACGACCCGGGCGAAGCCCGACCCCCGCGTCCTGTCCTGGTTCAAGTCCACGGCCCGACCCAACCGCTTCCTGAGCGTGATCACCGTGGCCGAGATCGAGGCCGGCGTTGCCGCCACCGCGGATCCCGTGCGGCAGGCCCGCTACGCCCAAGCTCTCGCCGTGGTACGGCACGAGTACCGTGACCGCATCGCGCCGATCGGCGAACCGGAAGCGGCCGCCTACCTCACGATCCACAAGACGCTCAAGGCCGCCGGCACCAGCATTGACCCACCGGACGCCCTGATCGCTGCCACTGCCCTGGCCAACGGCTGGACAGTGGCCACACGCAATATCAAGCACATGGCCCGAACGGGCGCTCTGGTGGTCAATCCGTGGGAGCAGCAACTGTAGGCGGCCGCAGCGCAGCGTCGCGTCCGTCCCTCCGACGAGGAGGGAGTGATCACCTGCACTGGAGACCTCGACTCTCTCCCGGCGGCGCCGGCTGTGGCCAGGTGAAGGAGAAATCCGGGGCCTCCGGCGACGCCGAGTCTGTTGTCACCCCGGCTTCCGGCGCCGATGAGCAGGCGCTTTTCCGCCCGCTGATCCGCCCCGTCGAGTCGGGGGAGGCGGCGGTGCAGCGGCGGGCCGTGTCCCCGCTGGATTCGCCGTGTCCCCGATCTGTCCCCGCGCACAGAGAACACCCCTCGGAAGACCACTTCCGAGGGGTGTTCGATGCTCCATGCCTGGTCAGACACTGTGCCCCCGGCAGGATTCGAACCTGCGACGCCCGCTTTAGGAGTTCGGCCCGTGCCTCTCCCTACCGCCACTGCTCACTGGCACGGCGGCCGGACAGGGGTGCTGAGGTACGACTCCGTCTGGTGTCGTTGATGTCAGCCGTGGATGTCGAAGACCTTCTGATCCGTAGCTCTGTGTGGATAGTTCCGCACCGGTCATGCAGGACCTCCGGGCCGCCAATGGGCGTCACTGTGGTCTGCTGCAAGTCGCTGCGGTTGCTGTACTTCTGTGCTGTACGCCGGACCCGAGGTGTGACCGTTCGTGGATGTCGAAGTGCCGGAGTGCTTCAGGCCTTCGGCTGGGTGAAGCGGATGCGGTTGCCGAAGGGGTCACGCAGACCGCAGTCGATCCCGTACGGACGCTCGGTGGGCTCCTCGGTGAACTCCACCCCCTTCTCGAGCAGCGTCTCGTAGGTCTTGCGGCAGTCGTCCGTGGTGAGGATGAGCCAGCCGCCCATGGCCCCCTTGGTCACCAGCTCGCGCACCTGCTCCGCCGTCTCCTCCGACATCGCCGGCGCACCCGGCTTCTCCAGAAGAATCTGTCGCTCGGGGTGACCCGGTACGCCGACGGTCAACCAGCGCATGAAACCCATGTCGACGTCTGCGGTGATCTCCAGGCCGAGCTTGCCGACGTAGAAGTCGATGGCCTCGTTCTGGTCGAGGACGTATATCTGTGACTGCGTGATGGCGTTGAACATGACACTGACACTAGCGATCAGCCAGGACGAGAACTTATCCAAAACTGCTCAGTGAGCAAGACGTTCTGTCGGCCGGTCAGGCATGCGGACGAGTCCACGCCATCGTGAAGCACGTCGGCACGCCCACGGCAACCGCTTCCTTGCGGTACGTCCGGGGCGACCGGCCGACGATGTCGCGGAACGTTCGGCTGAAGGTGCCCGGGCTGGTGAAGCCGACCTCGAAACTGATGTCCGTCACGCTGCGGTCGGTCTCCCGTAGCAGGAACATCGCCCGTTCCACACGGCGACGCTGCAGGTAGCGGTGAGGTGTCTCACCGAACGTGGCCCGGAAGGTACGCGTGAAGTGGGCCTGCGACACGTGTGCGACGCGGGCCAGGGCGGGGACGTCCAGCGGCTGCGCGTAGTCGCGGTCCATCACGTCACGCGCTCGAAGCATACGGCGATTGGTCTCTTCTGCAGCGCGGCTCACGGCACCATCTCATCACGGTCCACCCGGACAGGACCCAGGACGGCGGATCTTCCAGGACTTCCCAGGCCACCACTCACCCCAGCTCCCATCCCGTCCGCCGTCGACCCACACACCGTGGAGCAGGCGCGGTGCCGGGTGTCCAGGTGGAACGCGCCACTGTACGAACGGCCTGGACGCCCGATGCCGTGTCTGCTCGGCTCTGCCTGGGTCGACGGCGGACGGGATGGGAGCTCCCCGCGCCCGCCACACTCGGCCGGCACCCGCCCGTGGCGCCCCCGCTGTCTCGGAGCCTGAGCGCCCCCGCCGGAGGCATCTCCTTCACCGCGGCCCCGGCTGGGTGATCTCGAGCCTGATCTGCGTCTTCGTCGGCCGAGGAAGCGGGCGGCTACTCGACCGCAGGGCACCGGTATTGACCGTGGCTGACCCCTGCGTCTGGCACGGTCGTGGCACGGACCTCAGCCGACGACAGTCAGCCACGGCGGCGGGTGCGCCGACCGATCAGGTGCGCGTATGTCTCGCCGCACTCCCAGTGTCCTTAGCCACGCGCTACCGGTACGGCTGTTCTTGAGGAGCGTGATGAGCACCAGGGACAATGAGGGCATGAGCCCTGGGTTAAGTCGTGCAGCCGGCATCGTGACCATGGCGGTCGGCATCGCCGTTGCGTCATGGGTGGTATTCGGTCCCCCCGGAGACTGGGGAGGCGACATGCGGTGGGTACGTCACGGTCTTGCGTTGGGAACGCTGGGAGCGATCAGCATCGGCGCGAGACTGATGTTCCCTGAGACAGGCGAGGACGAGACCAGCACGGGGTAGCCGAAGGGGTCTCACCCATCAGAACTGGTGGGTGAGGCCCCTTCGAGACCGTGCCCCCGGCAGGATTCGAACCTGCGACACCCGCTTTAGGAGAGCGGTGCTCTATCCCCTGAGCTACGAAGGCGGGGCCTGATCGTGAGACGGTCCTGGGTGGGTGTCTCCGTCGGGCCCTGAGTGTCCTGGGCCGGCGGCCGCGGTGTGTGCCGCGGTGCTTGCCAGGGCGCTCGATCCACAGGGTACCGGATCGGTGCTGCGGCGAGTGCTGGTGCGGGGTGGAGGCGGGGAGCTCGACCTCGTCGGTGGTCCCGCCGGCTCGCGCCGACCTGCCGTGCTGCGGGGCGGGGTCGTCAGGTCTCGCCGAACAGTATCCAGAGCGCCATCAGGGCCAGGAATCCGGTCACTGCCAGTGCCGGGACGCCGAGGATCGCGGTGACCACCCCCCACCGGGTCCGTCCCCTGGGTGCCTCCGGCGCCCCGGACTTCGGGACTGTCCGCTGTGTCTCCGTCATGGAGCTCCCCTGTCGATTCGTAACTGCCTTGCAGAGCATTTCAGTTGGCATCGGTCCGCGGACCCCGGCCCGGCGATTGTCATCGATCGTGCCGCGTCGCACCATCTCTGCCGGCGCGCGACCGCACCGGCCGGTGGCGCCGAGGTCGAAAGGCCCGGCTTTCTCCGCGTCGGGGATCAGCTCTGCGACGTACGGGTCACCCGTACCCGGTACTCCTCCGCCTCCGCCGTCGTCACCGCCACCCGGATGCCCGCCCGGTGGTCCACGAAGCTCTCGCCCGGGGTGAACGTCGCGTCCGACAGTTCCGCGTGGATGTTGGGGGAGCGGGTGCAGCCGCCGCTGTCGCGGCGGGAGTCGTAGACGGTGATCGGGCCCATGCCGGTGTCCACGTTCGCGTCGACGCGGTAGACGAGGACGCCGGGGCGGCACACCGCCTCGTCGTTGCCGGCGCGGGTGCGCAGTTCGACGGCGTAACCGGAGTGGGCGCTCAGGGGGACGAAGACGAGTTTGGGGCCGCCGACCCGGGCCAGGGGGGTGAGGACGTACTCCCTCGTGCCCGGGCTCGCCGCGCAGCCGACCTGGGACGCGTCCAGCCAGCCCAGCTTCCACTTGTGCCAGGCGAGGAGGTCGTTGTTGGCGCCCCAGTCCTCGCTCATGATGTCCCAGTGGCCGACCGCGCCGCCGCCCTCGGCGGTGTACAGGTCGGGCAGGCCGAAGACGTGGCCGTTCTCGTGCGGCAGTACGCGGTAGCCGGTGCGGTCGTAGGAGCCGGAGCCGTCGTCCTGGCGGGAGTAGACGAAGGACGCGTTGGAGACGGGGACGCCGTCCGCGCTCGGGGCCTCCTTGTTGCCGGCGAAGGTGACGGACAGGACCGTGTCGAGGGCGGCGGGGCCCGCGTTGGGGGTGACCAGTACGTTCAGCAGGTCGTACGACTGGAAGTCCACTTCGGGATCGGCCTCGGCCACGATGTCGCGGACCAGTTCGCGGTAGCCGGGGTCGAAGGGGGCGCCGCGCTCTATGCCGTAAGCGCGGAACGACTTGGGCATCCGGAGCCAGTCGGGGACGGGGAGTTCGGGGCGGTAGTCGAGGCGGCCGTAGGAGCTGGTGGCGAACCACTCGCGGGTCTTGGGGAAGAACTCCCGGTAGCGGTCGAGGGCGTCGCCCTCGCCGGGCGCGTCGGAGAAGTCGATCATCAGGGTGAGGGCGCGGACCGTGCCGGTGGAGCGGGTGTAGCCGGGAGTCGTGGGGATGCTCTCGGACATCTGGACCTCGCGTTCCCCGCTGATCATGCAGGGGCCGTGCACGGAGGTGCGGGACAGGGCGCTGGGTCCGGCGCCGGCGGTGGAGGTGCCGGGGGAGAGCCGGCCGTTGCCGGCCGAGGTGCTGACCGCGAGGGTCAGGGCGGTCACCGATGCCAGGGCGGCCAGCCGGCGCGGGGATATCCGGCGTCGGCTCGGCTGCGGCTGCATGCGGGGACCTCCGCTCCACACGGCAGCCGCCGGTCTCCGACTGCACCCTCCCGATCACCCTGCGTCGCCGGGTGGGAGGGCGCCTGCTGGGAGGTCCGATCGTGGGGACGTACGGCCCGGACGGTGTGAGGCGGGTCACAGGAAAGGCGGTGTGAGGTGGGTCACAGGAAAAGGGTCCGGAGGAGGGAAATAACCGGGGATCGTTTCCCCGTTTAGACCTGTGTTCGCGCGAAACGGGGAAACGATCCCCGGATCGCCGAGAGGCGCAAGGCAGAGCCACAACGACCTGGGAGTACATCGTGCAGACCGCCACCCCCGTACCGCGCAAGGCGCCCCGGCCCCGCGCCGACGCCCTGCGCAACCGGGAGCGGATCGTCACCGCCGCCCGGGAGATGTTCGTCGAGTTCGGGCCCGAGGTGCCGCTCGACGACGTCGCCCGCCGGGCCGGCGTCGGCAATGCCACGGTGTACCGCAACTTCCCCGACCGCGACGCGCTGGTGCGCGAGGTCGTCTGCTCCGTGATGGACCGTACGGTGCGGGCGGCCGAGCAGGCGCTCAGTGAGACCGGGGACGCCTTCGAGGCACTGGAGCGCTTCGCGCACACGGCTGCCGACGAGCGGATCAGCGCGCTGTGCCCGATGGTCTCCAGCACCTTCGACCAGCACCACCCCGACCTGGAGGACGCACGCCGGCGCGCCGAGAGCCTCGTCGCGCAGCTGATGGACCGCGCCAAGGCGGCCGGTCAGCTCCGTACCGACGTGGAGTACGGCGATCTGATGGTGGGCGTCGCCCAGCTGAGCCGGCCCCCGGCCGGCACCGGCTGTATGAACGCCGACCGCTTCGTCCACCGCCATCTGCAGCTGTTCCTGGACGGGATGCGGGCCCCGGCCCCGACCGTCCTGCCGGGTTCGGCCGTGACCGTGGAGGATCTGCGCTGCTGAGCGATCTCTGACGCGAACAGGATTCCCGCACCAGCGGCCGTCCCCAGGACGAGTCGTTCCCTGACGACACCGATTTTTCCTTACATCTTTCTAAATTTCCGTCACACACTCCCGAAGTGGGTACCCCCATGTCTCAAACAGCCTCAGCGGCCGGAAAGGCCCGGAGCGCCCTGGGCGTCCCGGACGCCAACCGCTGGAAAGCGCTCGTCTTCATCGCGCTCGCCCAGCTGATGGTCGTCCTGGACGCCACCATCGTGAACATCGCCCTGCCCTCCGCCCAGCAGGACCTGGGCATCTCGGACGGCAACCGCCAGTGGGTGGTCACCGCCTACGCCCTCGCCTTCGGCGGACTGCTGCTGTTCGGCGGCCGGATAGCCGACCTGTGGGGGCGCAAGCGGGCCTTCGTGCTCGGTCTGGGCGGTTTCGCGCTGGCCTCCGCGCTCGGTGGCGCGGCCACCAACGAGGCCATGATGTTCGGCGCCCGTGCCCTCCAGGGTGTGTTCGGCGCGCTGCTCGCGCCCGCCGCGCTGTCCCTGCTCGCGGTGATGTTCACCGACGGCAAGGAGCGCGCCAAGGCGTTCGGCATCTACGGCGCGATCGCCGGTGGCGGTGGTGCCGTGGGCCTGATCCTCGGCGGTTTCCTCACCGAGTACATGGACTGGCGCTGGACGTTCTTCGTGAACATCCCGTTCGCCGTGGTCGCCGCGGCCGGCGCGTACTTCGTCATCCGTGAGCCCGAGGGCGGCCGCAACCGGTCCCCGCTCGACATCCCCGGTGTGGTGCTGTCCACCGTCGGCCTGGTCGCGCTGGTCTACGGCTTCACCCGCGCGGAGTCCGAGGGCTGGAGCGACTCCGTGACGATCGGCATGTTCGTCGCCTCCGCCGTGCTGCTCGCCGCCTTCGTGGCCGTCGAGGCCAAGGTCAAGGCGCCGCTGCTGCCGCTGCGCGTGGTCACCGAGCGCAACCGCGGCGGGATCTACCTCTCGCTGGGCCTGGCGATCATCGCGATGTTCGGCCTGTTCCTCTTCCTGACCTACTACCTGCAGGTCGTGAAGGGCTACTCGCCGGTCAAGACCGGTTTCGCCTTCCTGCCGATGATCGCGGGCATGATCACGGGCTCCACCCAGATCGGCACCCGGCTGATGACCCGGGTCGCACCCCGGCTGCTGATGGGCCCCGGCTTCCTGGTCGCCGCGCTCGGCATGCTCTTCCTGACCCAGCTGGAGATCGACTCCTCCTACGCGGCCGTCCTGCTGCCCGGCATGCTGCTGCTCGGTCTGGGCATGGGCACGGCGTTCATGCCGGCCATGTCGCTGGCCACGCTGGGCGTCGAGCCGCGTGACTCCGGTGTCGCCTCCGCGATGGTCAACACCTCGCAGCAGGTGGGCGGCGCCATCGGTACGGCCCTGCTGAACACGATCGCGGCCTCGGCCACCACGTCCTACGTCGCCGACCACATCGGCGGTGCCACGAACCGGTCCCAGCAGCAGCTGGTCCAGCTCCAGGGGCAGGTGCAGGGCTACACCAGCGCGATCTGGTTCGCCGTCGGGATCCTGGTTGCGGCCTCGGCCATCGCCATGACCCTGATCAACGCCGGCCGGCCGGGCGGCACCGCGGTCGCCGGGTCCGCCGACGCGGCCGTCGAGGACGAGATGGCCGTGCCGGTGGCCATGCACTGACGGTCCGTCCGTCCCTCACCACCCGTACGGAAGAGGAGGGGACGCCTCCTCCGTACGGCTTCCCGGACCTGCCCCGGCTCCCGCCTCGTCAGCGGAGCCAGGGCAGGTCCGCGCCCGCTCCGCTCGGCTGAAGTCCCTCGGCGACGATCCGCATGATCTCGCCGAGGGACTTCTGCTGTTCCGGGGTGAGCCGGTCGAACACGGCCTGGCGTACGGCGTCGACATGGCCGGGGGCGTGCCGGCTCAGCACCTCCATGCCCTCGTCCGTCAGTACGGCGAACTGGCCCCGCTTGTCGGAGGGGCAGTCCTCACGGCGTACCCAGCCGCTCTTCTCCAGGCGCGCGACGGCGTGCGAGAGGCGGGAGCGGGTGATCTTCGCGGACATCGCCAGTTCCGTCATCCGCAGCCGGCGGTGCGGGGACTCGGCGAGCTTGACCAGCAGGCCGTAGTAGACGTGCGGCATTCCCGCGTCGCGCTGGAGCTGACGGTCGAGGTGGTCCTCCAGGAGGGTGGCGGCCTCGATGTAGGAGCGCCAGACGCGCTGTTCCTCGTCGGTGAGCCAGCGGGGTTCGCCGGCGGACGCCGATGATGCTGCGGGTGCCGTGTTCATGTACTCCACTGTACGGCCGCTCTTCTTGAATGTTAAACAAACTCGGCGTAGGGTCGACAGTGCAAGTTGAGAGTTCAAGTAAATCTCGAGTCGACGCCCCGCCGTCGAAGGGAGCCGCCGTCATGACCGCCGCCACCCGGGAGCGCATGCCCGCGCTCTACCTCAGCCACGGTGCCCCGCCCCTGGCCGACGACCCCGTCTGGCCCGGCGAACTGGCCGCCTGGTCGGCCGGACTGCCCCGCCCGAAGGCGATCCTGGTCGTCTCCGCCCACTGGGAGGAGGCCCCGCTCGCCCTCGGCGCCACCGAGACCGTCCCCCTGGTCTACGACTTCTGGGGCTTCCCCGAGCACTACTACCAGGTCACCTACAGCGCCCCCGGCGCCCCCGCGCTCGCCGACTCGGTGCGAGGGCTGCTGCGCGCACCCGGCATGCCCGTCCAGGACGTCCCCGACCGGGGCCTGGACCACGGCGCCTACGTCCCGCTGGTCGAGATGTACCCCGAGGCCGACATCCCGGTGCTCCAGGTCTCCATGCCGACGCTGGACCCGGTGAGGCTCATGCAGATCGGGCGGAGGCTCGCGCCGCTGCGCGACGAGGGCGTACTGATCGTCGGCTCCGGGTTCTTCACCCACAACCTCGCCGCACTGCGGCAGGGCGGCATCCCCGCCTGGTCGACGGAGTTCGACGCCTGGGGCCGGGAGGCCCTGGAGACGGGTGACGTGGACGCGCTGCTCGACTTCACCCGCAAGTCCCCGGCCGGCCTGCTCGCCCACCCGCGCACCGAGCACTTCGCCCCGCTCTTCGTGACCATGGGCGCCGCGGACGCCGCCGGGGAGCTCGGGGAACAGAAGTCCGTGATCGACGGGTTCTGGCTGGGGCTGGCCAAACGGTCGGTGCAGTTCGGCTGACGGCGACGGGGCGGGGCGGGGCTACAGCTCCTTCTCGTACCAGGCCACGTCCCACCAGCGGCCGAACTTGCGGCCCACCTCCCGGTACGTGCCGACGTGCCGGAAGCCGAAACGCTCGTGCAGTCGCGCCGAGGCGTCGTTCGGCCGGGCGACGCCGGCGTAGGCGCGGTGCAGGTCCTCACCCGCCAGGGCCTCGAAGAGGGCCTTGTAGAGGAGTGTGCCGATGCCGCGCCGGCCGGCGTCGGGGGCGACGTAGACCGTCGTCTCCACCGAGGTCGCGTAGGCGGGCTTGGGGCGGAAGGGGCTGGAGGTGGCGTACCCCAGGATCCGCCGCGAACCGGCGCCCGTGGCAACCATCAGGCGGTACGGGCCGTCTACAGGGTGGGAGAGCAGCCAAGGGCGGCGCTCCTCCGGAGTGAAGGTCTCCGTATCGAATGTGATCGCCGTCTCACGCACGTAGTGGTTGTACAGGTCGGTGAGGGCCGTCAGGTCACCCTCGGTGCCCGGCCTGACCTGGATCTCTTCGTCCTCCGACGGCATAGGGCCTCCTCGCGTGGCCCGACAGGGTACTGCATGATCAGAAAAAACGGGGGACGGGTTGGGAATTCTGTCCGGATTCCAGTCGTTGTTTCCATTGGATGCAGGGCACTCGACCAGAGTCCGGAGGGACCTGAGAGACGTGTTGAGCGTCCGTAGAACCACCCGCTGACCTCATCATCGCAAGGGAGCACGCATGGCAACCCGCGCCGTCGCCCGTCGTCAGTCCGCCACCGGCGAGACGGCCGACTCGGCACGCAGTGTCCGCGCCCACAGCGGCGAGATCGCCGACCGCGACCTGGTCGGTATGTACCTGGACGAGATCGCGCGCACGCCGCTGCTCGACGCCGCCAAGGAGGTCGAGCTGTCCCAGATCATCGAAGCGGGTGTGTTCGCGCGACAGATCCTCGACGGCGTCGAGGAGAACAAGGCCGGAGCCACCCCCGAGGAGCTCCATGCCCTGTACGACGCCAGTGAGCGGGCCAAGGACGTCTTCATCCGCTCCAACCTGCGCCTGGTCGTCGCGGTGGCACGCCGTTACCCCCGCAGCGGTCTGCCGCTGCTCGACCTGATCCAGGAGGGCAACGCCGGCCTGGTCCGCGCGGTCGAGAAGTTCGACTACCGCAAGGGCTTCAAGTTCTCGACGTACGCGACCTGGTGGATCCGTCAGGCCATCACCCGGTCGATAGCCGACCAGTCGCGCACCATCCGTCTGCCCGTCCACCTGGTGGAGGAGCTGGGCCGGATACGGCGCGTGCAGCGCGAGTTCAACCGCGAGCACGGCCGTGACCCGGAGCCCGCGGAGATCGCCGCCGAGCTCGGCTCCACGCCGGAGCGCGTCGTCGACGTGCTCGACTGGGCCCGTGACCCGGTCTCGCTGAACATGCCGGTGGACAACGAGGGCGAGACCCAGTTCGGCGACCTGCTGGAGGACACCTCGGCGGAGTCGCCGGAGCAGTCGGTGCTGACGCTGCTGCGCAGCGAGGAACTGGACGACCTGATCGGCCGCCTCGACCAGCGCACGGCCTCCATCATCAAGATGCGGTACGGCATCGAGGACGGCCGCGAGCGCACGCTGACCGAGGTCGGCAAGGAGCACGGCCTGACCCGCGAGCGCATCCGCCAGATCGAGAAGCACGCACTGCTGGAGCTGAAGAAGCTGGCCCGCGACACCGGCTTCGACGCGGCGGCGTGAGGGCCCGGGTGGGAGCGTCGGCGTGAGAACCGGGTCCGGCGCGGCGGCGTGAGGCCGGACCGGACGCGGTGGCGTGAGGCCCGTGCGGGGCGGCGGCGCGGTGGCCGGAACGGCGGCGCGGCAGCCAGTCCCTGGTCCCGAGCGTGGCGGCGTGACGCCCGTACGGGGCGCGGTGGCGTGATACCCGTGCGGCGCGGTGGCGTGATACCCGTGCGGCGCGGCGGCGTGATGCCCGTGCGGCGCGGTAGCGTGACGGTCGGGTCGCCGGAGGTGAACGCGGTGGTGCGACCGCCGGGTCGGCGCGGTGGTGCCGGTGCGGCCGCGCGGAGTCCGGGGGAGTGACGAGGGCCGTGCAGACTCCGGACGCGTACGCCGGGTGGCGAAAGACCGCGCAAAACATGGCCGTTCCCCGCCGCTTCAACCCACTGAGCCCTGGGAACAAGAATTCCAGGCCTAGGAGTTCGAACTTCGGGCCCCTGAGATCCTGGACCCACCGAGCCACGTCCCGACGCACCACCCCCCCGGCGCCGGGACTTCCCCAAGCCGGGTTCGGCGCCCTCCCCCCGGGCGCCGGGCCCGGCTTCCTCGTGCGTGCCGCCGGTCGGCGGGTCACCCCGAACCTGAACCCCGGGGTGGCCCGCCAGATGGCAGATTGTGTCACATGGGCATAGCCTGCCGGTCGTGAGCAGCACCACCCCGACGTCGTCCCCTCCGCCTCCCGCGGTCTCACTGACCGAACGGCGCAAGGCCGAGACCCGTATGGAGATCGCCCGCGCGGCGGCCGGCCTCTTCGTCCGGCAGGGCCCACGGGCCACCCGTGCCGAGGACATCGCCCAGGCGGCCGGCATCGCCCCGCGCACCTTCTACCGGTACTTCGCCAGCAAGGAGGAGGCCATCGGCCCGCTCTACGCGATGGGTGCCCAGCGCTGGGTGGCGGCGGTGCGCGCCGCCCCCGTCGGCGTGCCCCTGCCGCAGGTCCTGGAGGACGCCGTGCGTCACACGCTCACCCCCGGCCTCGGAGTGTCGGCGGCCTCCTGGGACTGGGCGCGCACCCTGATCCGGCTGGCCGAGGCGAACCCCGCCCTGCGCCGGGTGTGGGCCGAGGCGTGCCGGGCGTCGGAGCGGAGTCTGGCGGAGGCGCTGGCGGAGCGGCTGACGGCCGCTCACGTCCCGTACGACGCCGACAACGTTGCCGCCCGCACCCGGCTGTGCTTCACCGCCGCCGTCGCGAGCGCGGCCGTGCGTACGGCCGTGGAGAGCTGGGCGGCCGGCGACGACCCCTCCGAGGGCCCCCGGGGCCCGGCCGAGCTGGCGGTCGCCAACCTCGCGGCGCTACGGGACTTCGCGTGGGGGGACTTGACGCACGACCCTTTCCGGAGGGCCTGAAGCCGGGGCGCGGGTCCTTTTCGGAGGGATCGAGCCGGGTCACGGGCCGTTCCCGGAGAGCCTGACGCCAGTTCACGACCCTCCTCCGGGAAGCCTGACGCCACGCCACGCCACGCCACGTCACTTCGCGCCGCCCGCCGCCCGGCTCATCCGTGCCCCCAACTTCCTTACTTCCTCCACCAGTT
Source organism: Streptomyces sp. NPDC020731 (assembly GCF_044334705.1). Lineage (NCBI taxonomy): Bacteria > Bacillati > Actinomycetota > Actinomycetes > Kitasatosporales > Streptomycetaceae > Streptomyces > Streptomyces sp. NPDC020731. The sequence continues at coordinate 209,373 of NZ_JBIRTN010000009.1, read as the reverse complement.
CCACGGGTTCCTGCACCGTGAACTCGTGCCCCAGCATCGCCAGCCGTACCGCCATCCAGTCCTTGGCGTCGCTCACCGTCGCGCGCAGCCGGCAACTGCCCTCGTCCAGAGGCTCGGGCGGGCCCAGCCAGCCCGGCAGGCGGGCCGCGACCGCCTCGGCCGGTGCGGCGAAGGTGACGACCATCTCGTACGACTCCCGCGCCCGGTGCATGGAGCGGCGCAGAAACTCCGCCGCGCTCCCGGTCGGCAGCTCCCTCGGGGTGAACCGCGCGCCCGTCGCGAAGGGGTCGCTCACCCGGTCGACGCGGAACGTCCGCCAGTCCGCGCGGTCGAGGTCGTACGCCACCAGGTACCAGCGCCGCCCGGTCGACACCAGCCGGTACGGCTCCGTCACACGCCGGGACGCGGTGCCGTCGGCGGCCCGGTAGGCGAACCGCAGCCGCTCGTGCCCGGCCACCGTGGAGGCCATGACGATGAGCGTCTCGGGCGCGATCGTCGCACCGTCGCCGCTGGTCAGCGGGGTGGTCGCGGCCTGCAGCGTGCTGACCCGGTGGCGCAGTCTGCGGGGCAGCACCTGCTCCAGTTTCGCCAGTGCCCGCACGGACGCCTCGTCCACACCCTCCAGCGCGTGCCCGGCACCGGCCCGCAGCCCGACCGCGATGGCCACCGCCTCCTCGTCGTCCAGCACCAGCGGGGGCATCGCCTTCCCGGCGACGAGCCGGTAGCCGCCGTCCGCGCCGAGGGTCGCCTGTACGGGATAACCGAGCTCGCGCAGCCGGTCGATGTCCCGGCGCACGGTGCGCCGGGAGACCCTGAGCCGGTCGGCCAGCTCGCCGCCGGGCCATTCGCGGGGCGTCTGGAGGAGGGAGAGGAGCTGAAGGAGCCGGGCCGGTGTGTCCGTCGTCATGAGAACGAGGATGCCGCAGAACTAGGACCTGATCCGACCTACTTCGGGAATAGTCTCCGGGACATGAACTCCACCGACACCCCGCACGCACCGCGGCCCGTCACGGGCGACCGTCGCCGCTGGTTCGCGCTGGCGATCGTGATGACCGCCGCCTTCATGGACCTCGTCGACGTCACGATCGTCAACATCGCGATCCCGTCGATCCAGCGCGACGAGGGCGCGACCTTCAGTCAGATCCAGTGGATCACCGCCGGTTACGCGCTGGCCTTCGCCGCCGGGCTCGTCACCGGCGGCCGGCTCGGCGACATCCACGGCCGCAAGCGGGTCTTCCTCGTCGGTATCGGTGGTTTCACCCTCGCCTCCGCGCTGTGCGGCTTCGCCGTGAACCCGGAGATGCTGGTCGCCTCCCGCCTCCTGCAGGGCGCCATGGCGGCGCTGATGGTGCCGCAGGTGCTGTCGATCGTGCACGCGACCTTCCCGCCGCACGAGCGCGGCAAGGTGTTCGGGCTGTTCGGCGCGATCGTCGGTCTGGGCGCGGTGTCCGGGCCGCTGCTCGGCGCGCTGCTGACCGAGTGGAACCTGTTCGGCCTGGAATGGCGGCCGATCTTCCTGATCAACCTGCCGGTCGGCATCGCGGGCCTGATCCTCGGCAGCCGCTTCATCACCGAGTCGAAGGCGCCGCGCGCCCTGAAGCTGGACCTGGTGGGCGTCGCGCTGGTCACGCTCGGTCTGCTGATGCTGCTCTACCCGCTGACCCGTGGCCGTGAGCTGGGCTGGCCGCTGTGGGGGTACGTGTCGATGGCCGGCGCGCTGGTGGTCTTCGGGGCGCTGGTGGCGTACGAGCGGGTCAAGGGCGCGCGGGACGGTTCCCCGCTGATCGAGCTGTCGCTGTTCCGGGTGAAGAGCTTCGCGGCGGGCATCGCGGTGCAGACGGTGTTCGGGGTCGGCCTCGGCATCTTCTTCCTGGTCTGGACGCTGTACATGCAGGTCGGCCTGGGCTGGAGCGCGCTGCGGGCCGGGCTGACCGGGGTGCCGTTCTCCCTCGCGGTCTCCGCGGCGGCCGGGATGTCGGTGCAGCTGCTGGTGCCGCGCTACGGGCGCAAGGTGCTCCAGGCGGGCGCGCTGGTGATGGCGGCCGGGGTGCTGACCTACCTGTGGGAGGCCGAGCGGTACGGCCTGTCCATCACCTCCTGGCAGATGGCGCTCCCGCTGGTGGTCATGGGCGTCGGCATGGGTCTGATCGTGGCCCCGCTGACGGACGCGGTGCTGTCCGAGGTGCCGCGCGAGCACGCCGGGTCGGCGTCGGGGCTGATCAACACCGTGCAGCAGATGGGGAACGCGCTGGGGCTCGGCCTGGTGTCGGTGGTGTTCTTCGGGGTGATCGACGAGCGGCTCGCCCCGGCCGAGGTGGGCCCGGCCTACGCGGACGGTTTCCGGCACGCGCTGGGCTGGGTGGCCGCGGTGCTGGGCGTGATCTTCCTGCTGATGTTCGCCCTGCCCAAGCGCCCCGCCCAGCACGTGGAGGGGGCGGGAGAGGCTCCCGTGACGGTGGAGAAGGAGCGGGAGCTCGTGGCCTGAGCGGACCCGCGGGAAGGGCCCGGCACCTCATCGGGGTGCCGGGCCCTTGGCATGTGTATGTGCGGATGCGGATGCGGGCATGAACGGAAGCCCGTTCATGCCCGTTCATGCCCATGTCCGTTTACTTTCTGGGTGTCCGGGCGTATTCTGCGAGAGAAACCACACGTTCGGGCACGAATGGACTCGGAGGCAGATCGGCATGTACGCACCGGAACGCCAGCGGGAGATCCTGCGGCTCGCCCGCGACGGCGGCCGGGTGGACGTGGTCTCGCTGGCCGAGGAGTTCCAGGTGACCGCCGAGACCATCCGCCGGGACCTGAAGGCCCTGGATCGCGCCGGCCTGGTCCGCAGGGTGCACGGCGGGGCCATCCCGGCCGGACGCCTCGACTTCGAGCCGGACCTCGCCGAGCGGGAGACGACCGCGGCCGACGAGAAGGACCGCATCGCCAGGGCCGCCCTCGCCGAGCTCCCGGCCGACGGCACGCTGATCGTGGACGCCGGTTCGACGGCCGCGCGGCTCGCCGGCACCCTGCCGGTGGAGCTCTCGCTCACCGTCGTCACCCACAGCCTGCCCATCGCGGCCCGCCTCGCCGACCACCCCGGCATCCAGCTCCATCTCGTCGGAGGGCGCGTACGGCACCGTACGCGCGCCGCCGTGGACGCCTGGGCGCTGCGCGCGTACGCCGAGATCCGCGCGGACGTCCTGTTCGTGGCCGCCAACGGGTTCTCCGCCGAACACGGGCTGACCACGCCCGACCTCGCCGAGGCCGCCGTGAAGCGCGCGGCCATGGCAGCCGCCCGCCGCGTGGTGCTGCTCGCCGACTCCTCCAAGCACGGCCAGGAGCACTTCGCCCGCTTCGGTGACCTGGGCGACGTGGACCTGCTGATCACCGACAGCGGGCTCAGCCCGGACGACGCCGCCGCGATCGAGCGCGGCGGCACGGAAGTAGTACGCGCATGATCCTCACCGTCACCCCCAACCCGTCGCTGGACCGCACCTACGAGGTCCCCTCACTGGACCGCGGCGAGGTCGTCCGGGCCACCGGCGAACGCGTCGACCCCGGCGGCAAGGGCGTCAACGTCTCCCGCGCCGTCGCCGCGGCGGGCCGGCGCACGGTCGCCGTACTGCCCCTGGGCGGTGCACCGGGCGCGCTGGTCGCCGACCTGCTCGACGCGCAGGGCATCGAGGTCGCTCCGGTCCCGGTCGCCGGCGTCACCCGCTCCAACATCGCGCTCGCCGAGGCGGACGGCGTCCTCACGAAGATCAACGCACCGGGTCCGGAACTGACGGCGGCCGAACAGGAACTGCTGCTGGACACCGTGCGCCGCCAGGCCCCGGGCGCCGACTGGATCGCCTGCTGCGGCAGCCTGCCGCGCGGACTCGCCCCCTCCTGGTACGCCGAACTGGTCGCCCGGGTGCATGCCGCCGGCGTACGCATCGCCCTGGACACCTCCGGACCGGCGCTGCTCGCGGCCCTGCGTGAGCGGCCCGACGTGGTGAAGCCGAACGCGGGGGAGCTCGCCGAGGCCGTGGGGTGGCCCCTGGTCACCGTGGGCGACGCGCTGAAGGCGGCGGAGGAGCTGCGGGGGATGGGCGCCCGGGCCGTCCTCGCGAGCCTCGGCGCCGACGGGCAGCTGCTCGTGGACGACGACGGCGCCTGGTTCGGCACCGCCGCGGTGGACGCCGTCCGCAGCAACGTGGGCGCGGGCGACTCCTCGCTGGCCGGATTCCTCGTCGCCGGCGGGCGCGGCTCCGAGGCGCTCGCCTCCGCCGTCGCCCACGGCGCGGCAGCCGTCCAGCTCCCCGGCAGCGTGATGCCGACCCCGGCGGACCTGGACCCGGCCGTGGTGACCGTCACGGCCGCAGTACCCGCCGACCGCGTACTGCGGGAGCCGGTGTCATGAACCGTCCCCTCCCCCTCCTCACCCCCGTCCCCCCTTTCGCCCACCCCGCTGCACGGGCGATACGCGTGCGAAGGAGCCCGCGATGAGTGACATGATCACCGCGGAACTGGTCGATCTCGACCTGTCCGCCGGTACCAAGGAGGCGGCGGCGCGCGCCCTCGCCGAGCGCATGGTGGCCCTGGGCCGGGTGACCGACCTGGACGGCTTCCTCGCCGACGTCGCCGCGCGCGAGGCGCAGATGCCGACCGGCCTCGACGGCGGCATCGGCATCCCGCACTGCCGCAGTGAGCACGTCACCGAGCCCACGCTCGCCTTCGGACGCAGTGCCGCCGGGATCGACTTCGGCGCGGCCGACGGGCCCGCCGACCTGATCTTCCTGATCGCCGCCCCGGCCGGCGCCGACGACGCCCATCTGACGATCCTGTCGTCGCTGGCCCGGCAGCTGATGAACGCCGGGTTCACCGATGCCCTCCGGTCGGTGGGGGACGCGGGGGCGGCGGCCGCGCTGATCCGGGGTGAAGAGGACGGCTCCGAGGACTCCGTGGCGGCACCGGCGGCGGCCTCCGCCGGCGCCGCCACGGTCATCACCGGCCCCGAGGAGGACCGCCCCTTCCGGGTCGTCGCCGTCACCTCCTGCCCCACCGGCATCGCCCACACCTACATGGCCGCCGAGTCGCTGGAGAACGCCGGCCGGGAGGCGGGCGTCGAGATCGTCGTCGAGACCCAGGGCTCGGCGGGCTTCACCCGGCTGGACCCGGCCGTGATCGCGTCGGCGGACGGTGTGATCTTCGCCCACGACGTCCCCGTACGGGAGAAGGACCGCTTCGCCGGCAAGCCCACCGTCGACACCGGCGTCAAGGCGGCCATCAACCGCCCCGCCGACCTGATCACCGAGGTGAGAGGCAGGGCGGAACGCGGCGAGGTCACCGCTGCCGCGTCCGGCGGTACGCCCGTCGAGCGCGGCGGCGACAGCGGCGAGGGCTACGGCACCAAGCTGCGCAAGTGGCTGATGTCCGGAGTCAGCTACATGGTGCCGTTCGTCGCGGCCGGCGGTCTGCTCATCGCCCTCGGCTTCGCGATCGGCGGCTACGAGATCAACGAGGCGCCCTCGGTGATGGACCACTTCGTGTGGACCCAGGCCGACAGCTGGGGCGCCCTGCTCTTCCAGATCGGAGGCGTCGCCTTCGGCTTCCTCGTCCCGGTCCTGGCCGGATACATCGCCTACGGCATGGCCGACCGGCCCGGCCTGGTGCCCGGCTTCGTCGGCGGCGCGATCTCGCTCACCATCAACGCCGGGTTCCTCGGCGGTCTCGCGGCCGGTCTGATCGCCGGTGGTGTGGTGATCGCGATCCAGAAGGTGCGGATCCCGGCGGCGCTGCGCGGCATCATGCCGGTGGTGGTGATCCCGCTGATCTCCGCGGCGGTCGTCGGCTTCCTGATGTTCGTCGTCATCGGCAAGCCCATCGCCGAGGCCCAGAAGGGCATGACCGACTGGCTGAACGGCCTCACCGGCACCAACGCCGTCCTGCTCGGCGCCCTCCTCGGCCTGATGATGTGCTTCGACCTCGGCGGACCCGTCAACAAGGTCGCCTACACCTTCGCCACCGCCGGGATCGCCGTCGCGAGTCCCAGCGACTCCGCGATGAAGATCATGGCCGCGGTCATGGCCGCCGGCATGGTGCCGCCGCTCGCGATGGCCCTCGCCACCACGGTCCGCGGCAAGCTCTTCAACCGCACCGAACGCGAGAACGGCAAGGCCGCCTGGGTTCTGGGCGCCTCCTTCATCACCGAGGGCGCGATCCCGTTCGCCGCCGCCGACCCGCTGCGGGTGATCCCCGCCTCGATGGTGGGCGGCGCGGTCACCGGCGCTCTGTCGATGACCTTCGGTGCCACCCTGCGCGCCCCGCACGGCGGCATCTTCGTCGTCCCGCTGATCGGCAACCCGTTCCTCTACCTGGTCGCCATCGCCGCGGGCGTGTGCGTCACGGCGGCCCTGGTGATCGTCCTCAAGGGTCTGCGCAAGCCGGCCCCGCTCACCACGGGCACGGGCGAGGGCACATCGGTGTCACCGGCGGAGACCAAGCAGCCGGTGGCCGCGTAGAGTTACGGCGATGCGTCCGTTTGGGTAGGTGTGGGCGGTTCATGCCTACTGCGATATAGATCACGATCATCACGATCCGGGGCCGGAACCCCGGATCGTGGTGTGTACTGGGCCGCATGCCTGAGTACACGACACTCTCGCGGACGACGGGCGCCACCGTCCTCACCCTGGTGGCCGTGGCCTGCGCGGCGGGTCTGGCCGACGCACTGCGGCGCCGACGCGGGCGGATGCGCGAGCGCACCCCGGGGCACCCGGAGGCCACCCCGCGGCACGCGCCCCACGGCGTCCCGGTGATCCCACGCCAGCAGCGGACCGGTCCTCACGTGGAAGCCGTACGGCTCACCCCGGCGGAGCGCGACGCGTTCACCGTGCTGGTACGGCGCTTCAGCGAGGGAGACTGAGCCGCGGCCCCGGCCGCCGGGTCAGAAGACCTGCGCCGCCCGGCGCTCCATCGCCTCCCGCGCCGCGTCCTCGCTGACGTACACCTCGCACATGTGCCGTCCGTCCGGCGTGACCGTGTGCTCGACCTCCCACACGGACATCTCCGCACCGTCACCCAGCAGGAACGCGTGCTCGTAGAGCGAGAAGGACAGTCCCGGACGCCCCGTGCGGGACGGGCGGCCGAAGGCCTGTGTGATCCGGTGCGCGCACGCCGTGGCCAGCAGCGCGGCCGTCTCCGCGCCCGGCCGGTCCGTGTTCTCCGCCCGGCGCAGTAAGCGCCGCGCGTGATCCGCGGAACCGTCCGGGACGTACAGGTGCCGCAGAGTGGGGGGCGGCAACAGCTGCACCGTCACCGGCAGCTCGAAGTCCGGCGTGTCCGGCGGTAACGGCAGCCGGTCCGTGGCCGTCCGCAGCTCCTCCTCGTCCACGTACACCTCGTGCTGCGGCTCGTCTCCCGGCGCCGTGTTGTGCACGAGCTCCCAGAGCGTCAGCGCCGAACCGTCGGCGAGCAGCCAGGTGTGCCGGTACGTCTCCCGGTGCAGACCCGCACTGTGGTGCGCGGAGTGCAGCGAACCGTCGTGCGCCAGCGCGCAGTCCAGCCGCCGGATCGTCTCGTCCGGCAGCTCGAAGGAGTTCAGGGCACGGCCGAGGAGGCGCGTGAGGTGCTCCTCCGGAGACTCGGGCGAGTCGGATGGTTCGTACGCTGCCGTCTCGTACGGAACGCTCAAGGTTTCTCCCGGCGTCGCTGCATGTCACCTTGTGGGTGCATACCGTAGCCCCTCGGCCGGACATCATGTCCGGGAACCGAGAAAACGTATGGCCGAAAAACGAGCGGGGCACGCGAGAAGTTCCCGACACCGCCCGGACGTACGTCAATTGTTCCTGATCAAACGGTACTTCGGCAGCCGATCGACGCCCTCTTTTTCAACGCCCGCCGTACAGTTCCCCGTACGACGGCCACGAACCGCCCGGACCGTCCACCGGGCCGGCGGCGCGGACCGCTCGTACGATCGCGCGGGTCACCAGGTCCGCGCCCGCCGCGAGCACCTCGTTCAGGGCCAGGGGGTTCGCCGCGTCCAGCGGGCGGGTGCCCGTGGCCAGGGTGAAGACGGTGTCGCCGTCGCTGAGCAGATGGACCGGCCGTACGGCCCGCGCGATGCCGTCGTGCGCCGTGCCGGCCAGCTTCTGCGCCTGCGCCTTGGACAGGCCGGCGTCGGTGGCGACCACCGCGAGCGTGGTGTTCAGCGGCGGAGCCGCGTTCCGCTCCGTCACCTCCGCGAGCCGCCGCAGCGCGGCCTCGTGCACCTCCGGCTCCGGATAACGCACCCGGCCCTGGAACAACTCCCCGTACAGCACCCCCGTCTCCGGATCCACCGCCGACCCCGCCGCGTTGGCCACCACCAGCGCGGCCACCGTGATGCCCGACTCCAGCACCGTGCTCGCGGTGCCGATCCCGCCCTTCACCTGCCCGACCACCGCGCCCGTACCGGCGCCCACGCACCCCTGCGGCACCGGCGCGCCCTTCCCGCCCGCCGCCGCGGCCTCGACCGCGGCACGGCCGGTGGCCGCGTCCGGCCGGGCCCGGAAGTCACCGCCCCGGCCCAGGTCGAAGACACAGGCCGCCGGCACCACCGGCACCACATGCGCGGGATCCGGCCCGACGCGTACCCCGCGCCCTCGCTCCTCCAGCCAGGCCATCACCCCGGACGCCGCGTCGAGCCCGTACGCGCTGCCCCCGGTCAGCACGACCGCCTCGACCCTCCCCACCAGGTTGCGCGGATCGAGCGCGTCGGTCTCCTTCGTGCCGGGTCCGCCGCCGCGCACATCCACCGCGGCCACGGCCCCGCCCTCGGGCGCGAGCACGACCGTGGTGCCCGTGAGCCATCCGTCGCCGCTACGCGTCGCGTGCCCCACGCGCACGCCGGCCACATCCGTCAGAGCGTCAGCTGTCATGGGGCCAGTACTGCCCGGTCAGGGGCGGCCGTACCCTGGACGTATGAGCACCGCCCCCGATCCCCGCCCGAGTGAGCCCAAGCCGGCGCTGGTCTTCGACGACCCGCTGGACCAGCGGTCCTCGGACGACACGGACCGCGGCTGGGGCGAGCGCCCGTCCGGCGACAGCGCGGCCGATCTGAAGCGCTTCCTCGACGAGAAGCCGCCCCACCACCTCTGAACCGCCCGTCGGCGGGCCGCCGCTACCGCTCGCCGTGCCCCGTGCCGCGCTGCGCGACGAGGGTGTCGCGGATCTCCTTGAGCACCTCCAGCTCGGTGATCTCGATGACCTCGTGCGTGCCTTCCTTCGCCTTCCGGCGGGCCTCCACCCGGGCCAGGTACTTCGCCATGGGCAGCACCATCAGGAAGTAGACGACCCCCGCGGTGATCAGGAACTGCAGCGTCGCCCCGAGGACCGAGCCCCACAGGATCCTGACGCCGGTCGCGGCATCCCCGGCACCCTCGCAGGGGCCCTTCAGACACGAGCTGTAGCTGTCCAGGTCCTTCGTGCCGAAGGCCCCCACCAGCGGATTGATGACGCCCTTCACGACCGTGTTGACGATGTTGGTGAAGGCGGCGCCGATGACCACCGCCACGGCCAGATCGACGACGTTGCCACGCATCAGGAAGGCCTTGAAGCCCTGCAGGACGCTCGTCTTCTCCTGGTCGCTCACTTCGAGGCCTCACTTCTCGTGCATCTCGTGCGTAGGGTGCGGAAGAAAGCGCTCCGCAACCTACGTCACGCCTGTGCGGACCTGTCCAATCGGGCCGCTCGGCGAAAGGGCCCCATGCGCGGGCAAGGGCGAGGGCATGGGCAAGGGCCGGAGAAGCACCGGTCAGCACATCGTCACCGCCAACCGTGCCGTGGCGCTCGTGCCGGCCAGGCCGGCCGCGGTGGAACGCGGCACCGACAGCACCACCAGCGCCCCGCCGTCGCCCGCTCCGTCCGCCGGTTCCGGCACCTCGGTCACCCGTGCCCCGCGCGCGACCACGCGGGCCTCGCCTCCGGACACCGTCTCCTCGGCGGCGATCACGTCCACCCGGTCGCCCGGCCGCAGCAGTCGTACCGTGGCCGCGTCGGCGATCCGCACCGCCACCGTGACCGCCGCACCCGCGCCCCGCGCCCGTACGGCACGGTTCCCGGGGGACACCGAGGCGGCCCGGGCCGCCGGGGACCCGTCGGGACGGCCGCGGGACCGGTCCGAGTCCCGCGGCCCCGCCGCCACCAGCGCCGCCGCCGTGACCGCGAGGCCGAGCGCCATGGCCCGCCTCCGGTGCCGTACGAGCCCGCCCGGGAGCGGCAGGGCGCCACGTACCCGCACCGGGGCGAAGTGCGGCACCTCGCAGGGGGGAGGGATCTCAGGGCTGGGCGGGTGGGGGAGAGCGGCGCTGGGCGGGTGGGGGAGAGCGGGGGAGGGGGAGCGGAGTGAGGAGGGAGGACGAGACACGGGTACCACCACCTGGGACGAGGGACCGGCTTGCGACTCCCACGATGAGGCCTCGCGCCGCGCCCCGCCGGGCCCTGTGGACGTACCACGGCCCTGTGGAGAACCCGCCCACCCGAACGGGACGTTCCGCTCCGCGAGCGGTTACGGCAGAGCGAATCCCGGGTTCATCCCGCCCAGCGCCGACGTGCACGGACAGTCCCGCTCCCCCGTCGTCGGCAGCGCGGCCACCGCGTCGAAGAGCACGCCCCGCAGCCGGTCCACGTTGGCGGCGAACACCCGCAGCACCTCGTCGTGGGAGACGCCCTCACCGGTCTCGGCGCCGGCGTCCAGGTCGGTGACCAGGGTCAGGGAGGTGTAGCAGAGTTCCATCTCACGGGCGAGCGCCGCCTCGGGGTGGCCGGTCATGCCCACCACCGACCAGCCCTGCGCCTGGTGCCACAACGACTCGGCGCGGGTGGAGAAACGCGGCCCCTCGACCACGACCAGCGTGCCGCCGTCCACCGGCTCCCAGTCCCGGCCCCGTGCCGCCTTCAGCGCGGCGGCCCGCCCGGTGGGGCAGTAGGGGTCGGCCAGCGACACATGGACCACGTTCGGCACCGTGCCGTCGGGCAGCGGCAGCCCGTCGAAGTAGGTGTTCGCCCGGGACTTCGTACGGTCCACGAGCTGGTCCGGCACCAGCAGCGTGCCCGGCCCGTGCTCGGGCCGCAGGCCGCCGACCGCGCACGGTCCGAGGACCTGGCGCACGCCGACCGACCTCAGCGCCCACAGGTTGGCCCGGTAGTTGATGCGGTGCGGCGGCAGATGGTGGCCGCGTCCGTGCCGGGGCAGGAAGGCGACCCGCCGGCCGGCCACCTCGCCGAGGAAGAGGGAGTCGCTGGGCGCCCCGTACGGGGTGTCCACCTGGACCTCGGTCACGTCGTCGAGGAAGGAGTAGAAACCGGAGCCGCCGATCACGCCGATCCCGGCCTTCGCCATGTTCACCATGCCCCGCACCCTAACGGCACCCGGAAACGCCGAGGACCCCGTCGTCCGATGACGACAGGGTCCCGTAAGGAAGAGGCCTTACGCGGCGGTGGTGCTGGTGGAGCTGCCCGAACCGGACGAGCCGGACGACGAGCTCGAACCCGAGTCCGAGGAGGAGGACGCGGGAGAGGGGGACGTGGTGGGCTTTGACGACGCCGGCGAGCTGCTCGACGAGGAGCCGCGGCTGTCGTTGCGGTAGAACCCGGAGCCCTTGAAGACGATGCCGACCGCCGAGAACACCTTCTTCAGGCGGCCCTTGCAGTTGGGGCACTCGGTCAGGGCGTCGTCGCTGAACTTCTGCACCGCCTCGAGGCCCTCGCCGCACTCGGTGCACTGGTACTGGTAGGTCGGCACTGTCTTCCTCCTGGCACTCTCACTCGATGAGTGCTAACGACGGTCCATAGTGACGTATCTCGTCGGTTCAGTCCACTGCGACGGGCTCGCGGTGACCCACGCCACGTGCGACGGTGCGCCCGCGCGGGCTCGCGGTCAGCCGCGACCGCAGCGCCAGCAGCGTCACGAGGGCCGGCACCGTACCGGCCAGCGGCACCAGGAAACCGGCGCCGCCCCAGAGATGGTCCTCCAGCTGCCCCGCGACCGTGACGGCAGCCGCCTGGCCGAGCGCGACGGCGCCGGTCAGCCAGGTGAAGGCCTCGGTGCGGGCACCCGCCGGGACCAGGTCCTCCACCAGCGTGTAGCCGGTGATCAGGGCCGGTGCGATGCACATGCCGACCAGGAGGCCGAGCCCGGCCAGCAGCAGTGCCGAGTGGGCGGTCCAGAGGGCGGACGCGGTCAGCGCGAGCGCCGCGTAACCGATCACCAGGCGCCGCTGCGGGGCGGCCTTCCAGGCGATCGCGCCGCAGGCGATGCCGGAGAGCATGTTGCCCGCGGCGAAGACGCCGTAGAGGACGCCGTTCAGTCCGGGCTCGCCGATCGACTCGGTGAACGCGGCCAGCGAGACCTGCATGCCGCCGAAGACGGAACCGATGCCCAGGAAGGCCACGATCAGCACGCGCACACCGGGGACGCGCAGCGCGGAAACGTGCTCCACGCGCGCGTGCCCGTCGCGGCCCGTCGCGGGCTGCGTGCCCTTCTGCGCGGCGAACAGCAGACCGCCGACCAGCGTCAGCGAGGCCTCGGTGAGCAGGCCTGCGGCCGGGTCGACGGCCGTGCACAGGGCCGTGGCCAGCAGGGGTCCGACGACGAAGGTGAACTCGTCGGTGACGGACTCGAAGGCCGCCGCGGTGGCCATCAGCGGGGAGCCCTTGAGCCGCACGCCCCAGCGGGCCCGCACCATGGGCCCGATCTGCGGCACCGAGGCACCCGTGGGCACGGCGGCGGCGAACAGCGCCCACAGGGGCGCGTGGGTCAGCGCCAGCGCGGTGAGGGCCAGTCCGGCCGCCGTGTGCACCAGGACGCCGGGCACGAGGACGGCGCGCTGTCCGTGACGGTCGGCGAGACGGCCGCTGTAGGGGGCGAACAGCGCCATGGAGACGCCGGTGACGGCCGCGACGGCGCCGGCCGCGCCGTACGAGCCGGTGGTGTGCTGCACCAGCAGCACGATGGAGAGGGTGAGCATCGCGAACGGCTGGCGGGCCGCGAAGCCGGGGAGCAGGAACGTCCACGCGCCGCGTGTGCGCAGCAGCCGGCCGTATCCCGGTCGGGAGGTGGCCGCCGAGTCCTTCGACGTGGTGACCGTGGATGCCACGGCCCGTGCCTTTCTGCCACCTGGTAGCGGCCCGCGCGGTCGTGCGGGCACACCGAGAGCTGTCCTCTTGCGCTGACTGCGGTAGATGCCGGCGCCACAGCTCAGGGCGTTCCGGCCGCCATACGGTCGCGCCAGCTCTGCGTCAGGCAGAGTTGGTTCGATATGGGGGTCGTCTGCATCGTACAGGGATCACGTGAGGGTCGCTGTGAGGTCGGGCACGCCGTCAGCGCCCCGCCTGTGATCCGTCGGCGGTGCCCAGCCAGCCGGCCAGCTTGCCGCCCCGGCCGACCACGCGCAGGCGCCGTTCGGCGGCGTCCCGTACCGGGTCCGTGGCGACGACGAGCAGCTCGTCCCCGCGGCGCAGCACCGTCGACGGCAGCGGCACGAAGGACGTGCCGTCGCGCACGACGAGGGTGACGGCGGCCCCGGCCGGCAGTCGCAGTTCGGCGACCTCCACGCCGTGCATCCTCGACCCGGCCGGGATGGCGACCGACAGCAGGTGTCCGCGCAGCCGCTCCAGGGGCGCCGACTCGATGCCGAGGTCGGCGGCGGAGTCCGCGCCCAGGCGCAGCTTGCGGGCCAGCCAGGGCAGCGTCGGACCCTGGATGAGGGTGTAGACGACGACCAGGACGAAGACGATGTTGAAGATCCGCTCGCTCCCGGCGACACCCTGCACCATCGGGATCGTCGCCAGGATGATGGGCACGGCGCCGCGCAGTCCCGCCCATGACATCAGCGTCTGTTCCTGCCAGGGCACCCGGAACGGCAGCAGGCAGACGACGACGCTCAGCGGGCGGGCCACCATGGTGAGCGCCAGCCCGATGACCAGCGCGGGCACGATGTCGTCGCCCAGTTCGTGCGGGGTGACGAGCAGGCCGAGCAGGACGAACATGCCGATCTGGGCGAGCCAGCCGAGCCCTTCGGCGAAGCCGCGTGTGGCGGGCCAGTGCGGCAGTTTGGCGTTGCCCAGCACCATCGAGGCGAGGTAGACGGCGAGGAAGCCGCTGCCGTGGGCGATGGCGCCGGCCGCGTAGGCGGCGACGGCGATGGCCATGACGGCGATCGGGTAGAGGCCGGAGGCGGGCAGCGCCACGTGCCGCAGCCCCCAGGCGCCCAGCCAGCCCACCGCGAGCCCGATGGCGGCGCCGATGGCCAGCTCCAGCACTATCTCGCCGACCAGGACGTACCAGTGCTCGACCGGTCCGGCCGAGGAGAAGGCGACGACCAGGATGACGACGGGCGCGTCGTTGAAGCCGGACTCCGCCTCCAGTGCGCCCGTCACCCGCGCGGGGAGCGGTATCTTCCGCAGCACCGAGAAGACGGCCGCCGCGTCGGTCGACGACACCACCGCCCCGATGATCAGTGCCTGCCGCCACTCCAGCCCGACCAGGAAGTGCGCGGCCGACGCCGTGACGCCGACGCTCACCGCGACGCCGGCCAGCGCGAGCGCGGAGGCGGCGGGCAGGATGGGTCTGACTTCCGTCCACTTCGTGCCCAGACCGCCCTCGGCCAGGATCACGACCAGGGCCGCGTATCCGATGACCTGGGTCAGCTCAGCGTTGTCGAAGTGGATGTCGCCGACGCCGTCCTGGCCCATGGCGATGCCGATGCCGAGATAGACGAGCAGGCTGGGGAGCCCGCTGCGCGAGGAGATCCGGACCGCTGCGACGGCGACGAGCAGGACGATCGAGCAGACGAGCAGAAGCTGGTTGAGGTGGTGGACAGTCAGCGGCCGTTCCCTTCCCTGACCCAAGCGCACTCGCGCGTGAGCTCACGTACATCGCATGCGATCCACCGCTTTCGCGGCAAACTACTTCGTTACCTTACCTAACTCTTGACGCGTTCTTGACGCTCCGGAGGGCAAGATCGAACGTCCGTCCGGGCTGGTTCCCCACTCCGCGTCAAGTGCCGCGGGGCCCTGCGCCTATCGTTGCTCCAGCGCTCAGTTAAAAGCACAGCCCGACCTGCCGCTCGCGTTAGGACAGCAAGGACAGCGATGCCCACCGACACCACCGCCTCCACGGGTCAGCAACACGGCAAGTCCGGCAGGAAGAAAGGGCGCAAAGCCCGTCTGATCGTGCTCGTCCTGGTGCTGGCCCTGATCGGCGGTGTCGCCTACGGGGGGTACTGGTCGGTCAGCACCGTGCGCGCCTCCTTCCCGCAGACCAAGGGCTCGATCACGCTCCAGGGCCTGTCGGGGACCGTCGACGTCAAACGCGACGGCCACGGCATCCCGCAGATCTACGCCTCCTCCGACGAGGACCTGTTCATGGCGCAGGGCTACGTCCAGGCGCAGGACCGGTTCTACGAGATGGACGTGCGCCGGCACATGACCTCCGGGCGCCTGTCGGAGATGTTCGGCGAGGGCCAGGTCGACAACGACGAGTTCCTGCGCACCCTGGGCTGGGACCGGGTCGCGAAGGAGGAGTACGACAAGAAGCTCTCCCCCGCCACGAAGAAGTACCTCCAGGCGTACGCCAAGGGCGTCAACGCCTACCTGGAGGGCAAGGAGGGCGAGGAGATCTCCCTGGAGTACGCGGCCCTCGGCTTCGAGAACGACTACGAGCCGGGGGAGTGGACCCCGGTCGACTCCGTGGCCTGGCTGAAGGCGATGGCCTGGGACCTGCGCGGCAACATGCAGGACGAGATCGACCGCGCGCTGATGACCAGCCGCCTCGGCCCGAAGGAGATCGCCGACCTGTACCCGGCGTACCCGTACAGCCGGAACAAGCCGGTGGTCCAGGAGGGCCAGTACAACCAGCTCACCGGGGCGTACGAGCAGGGCGAGGGCACGGGCGGCACGGGGACCGGTACAGGCACCGGCACGGGCACCGGTACAGGCACCGGCACGGGCACGGGGACCGGTACAGGCACCGGTACAGGCACCGGCACGGGCACGGGGACCGGTACAGGCACCGGCACCGGCGGTTCCACCTTGGAGAGCCAGCTGACCGGCCTTCAGGAGGTCCTGCAGGACCTCCCCACCGCCGTCGGCGTCAACGGCGACGGCATCGGCTCCAACTCCTGGGTGGTCGCGGGCGAGCACACCATCACCGGCAAGCCGCTGCTCGCCAACGACCCGCACCTTTCGGCCTCACTGCCGTCCGTCTGGTACCAGATGGGCCTGCACTGCCGCAGCGTCTCCGCCAAGTGCCGGTACGACGTGACCGGCTACACCTTCGCGGGCATGCCGGGCGTGATAATCGGCCACAACCAGGACATCGCCTGGGGCCTGACCAACTCCGGCGTCGACGTCACCGACCTCTACCTGGAGAAGATCACCGGCGACGGCTACCAGTACGACGGCAAGGTGGTGCCGTTCAAGACGCGCGAGGAGACCATCAAGGTCGCCGGCGGCAAGGCGCAGAAGATCGTCGTACGGGAGACCAACAACGGCCCCCTGCTCTCCGACCGTTCCGACGACCTGGTGAAGACCGGCAAGAAGGCCACCGTCGACAGCGCCGCCCCCGACCGGGGCGACGGCTACGGCGTCGCGCTGCGCTGGACCGCCCTGGACGCCGGCCGCACCATGGACTCCGTCTTCGCGATCAACCGCGCGAAGGACTGGGACGACTTCCGCGAGGCCGCCGCCCTGTTCGAGGTGCCCTCGCAGAACCTCGTCTACGCGGACACCGAGGGCAGCATCGGCTACACGCTCCCCGGAAAGATCCCCACCCGCGCGGAGAACCACGACGGCTCCATCCCCGCCCCCGGCTGGGACGCCGACTACGAGTGGACCGGCTGGATCGAGCAGGAGGCGCTGCCCTACGAGTACAACCCGGACCGCGGCTACATCGTCACCGCCAACCAGGCCGTCGTCGACGAGGACTACCCGTACACGCTGACCACCGACTGGGGTTACGGCGCCCGCAGCCAGCGGATCACCGAGCTGATCAAGTCGAAGATCAAGGACGACGGCAAGATCTCCACCGACGACATGCGGCAGATGCAGCTCGACAACTCCAGCACCATCGCCAAGCTGCTGGTGCCGCACCTGCTCAAGATCGACACCGAGGACGAGGACGTCCGCGAGGCGCAGAAGCTGCTGGAGGGCTGGGACTACACCCAGGACGCCGACTCGGCGGCCGCCGCCTACTTCAACTCCGTGTGGCGCAACATCCTCAAGCTCGCCTTCGGCCACAAGCTGCCCAAGGAGCTGCGGGTCAAGGGCCAGTGCCTGTGGGTCGACCCGGTCAACACCACCGGGCCCGCCGACGAGGCGGACAAGGTCCGCGAGTGCGGTCAGCGGGACACCGACCAGGCACAGCCCGACGGCGGCGACCGCTGGTTCGAGGTGGTCCGCAAGCTGATGGACAAGGAGGACAGCGACTGGTGGAAGGCCCCCAAGTCGGGCACCCGCCCCGCCGCGGACGATCGTGACGGCCTGTTCAAGCGCGCCCTGATCGACGCCCGCTGGGAGCTGACCGCCAAGCTCGGCAAGGACATCGACACCTGGAGCTGGGGCCGGCTGCACCGCCTGTTCCTGAACAACCAGACGCTCGGTACCGAGGGCCCGGACTTCCTGCAGTACCTCCTCAACCGCGGCCCGTGGAAGCTCGGCGGCGGCGAGGCCACCGTCAACGCGACCGGCTGGAACGCCGCCGGTGGCTACGGGGTCGTGTGGGTGCCGTCCATGCGGATGGTGGTCAACCTGGGCGACCTCGACAAGTCGCGGTGGATCAACCTCACCGGCGCCTCCGGGCACGCCTACAGCGCCCACTACGTCGACCAGACGGACAAGTGGGCCGAGGGCGAGCTGCTGGAGTGGTCGTACTCGGAGAAGGCGGTCGAGGACGGCACCAGCGACACCCTGCTGCTGAAGCCCTGACCCCGGTCCCCGCCGTCGGAAGCGGCCGCCACGCGCGCGTGGCGGCCGCTTCCGCGTGTGCGGGGGCTCGACAGAACCGGCGGCTCAGCCGAACCGGCGTACCCCGGACGGCGTCACCACCGCGTGCACCGGCCGGTCGTGCGGCTCGACGGGGACGCGCGCGACGACCTCCGTGTCGTACAGCAGCACCACCAGTGCCGGACGCGCGCCCGCGCGGTCCAGCCGGGCGAGGACCCGGTCGTAGGAGCCGCCGCCGCGTCCCAGGCGCATCCCGCGCGCGTCGACGGCCAGGCCCGGCAGCAGGACGACGTCCGCCTCGGTGACGGCGTCCGGTCCGAGACGCGGCCCCGCGGGCTCGAAGAGCGCCATTCTCGTGCCGTGTCGCACGCGCGCGAGCGAGCCCTCGCCCTCGTACGCCCCCCAGTCCAGGTCGTTGTCGGGCAGCAGCGCGGGCAGCAGGACGTGTGCGCCCCGCGCGCGCAGCGCGTCGAGCAGTGCGGGCGTGCCGGGTTCGCTCCCCACGGAGACGTACGCCGCCACCGTGCGCGCGTGCGCCAGTTCGGGCAGTCCGTGTGCCTGCCGGGCCAGCGCGACCGCGGCTTCCCGCACGTCGTCCGCCGTTAACCCGTTCCTCGCCGCGAGGAGTTCCCGACGCCACACCCGCTTGTCAGGCTCGTTCGCGCCCTCTTTGTGTCTCAAGTCTGTTCCCGTACCGTTCCAATATGCTCATATGATCGGTAATTAACCGGAGCCTCGGATTCGCTGCAAAGGGGCCCGATATGGTGGCGGACATGTCTCAGTCACACCCTCGGATCAGCAAGGCTGTCATCCCCGCAGCCGGTCTCGGCACCCGGTTCCTGCCGGCCACCAAGGCCACTCCCAAGGAGATGCTGCCGGTCGTCGACAAGCCGGCGATCCAGTACGTGGTCGAAGAGGCCGTCTCCGCCGGTCTCGACGACGTCCTCATGGTGACGGGCCGCAACAAGCGCCCCCTGGAGGACCATTTCGACCGCAATTATGAACTGGAGTCCGCCCTTCAGAAGAAGGGCGACGCCGACCGCCTCGCCAAGGTCCAGGAGTCCAGCGACCTCGCCACCATGCACTACGTCCGCCAGGGCGACCCCAAGGGTCTCGGCCACGCCGTGCTGTGCGCCGCCCCGCACGTCGGCGACGAGCCCTTCGCCGTCCTCCTCGGCGACGACCTGATCGACCCGCGCGACCCCCTGCTCCAGCGCATGATCGAGGTCCAGCAGCAGTACGGCGGCAGCGTCGTCGCGCTCATGGAGGTGGCCCCCGAGCAGATCCACCTCTACGGTTCCGCCGCGGTCGAGACCACCGCGGACGCCGACGTCGTCAAGGTCACCGGTCTGGTCGAGAAGCCCGCCCCCGAGGACGCGCCCTCCCACTACGCCGTCATCGGCCGCTACGTCCTCGACCCCGCCGTCTTCGGCATACTGCGCAGGACCGAGCCCGGCCGCGGCGGTGAGATCCAGCTCACCGACGCCCTCCAGCAGCTCGCCGAGGACGAAAAGGCCGGCGGCCCGGTGCACGGCGTCGTCTTCAAGGGCCGCCGCTATGACACCGGCGACCGCGGCGACTACCTGCGTGCCATTGTCCGACTCGCGTGCGAACGTGAGGACCTGGGACCGGACTTCCGGACCTGGCTCCAGCGATACGTCACCGAGGAGATGCAGCAACGTTGAGCACCGCCGCGCCCCGCACCGCAGGACCGGACCACCTCTGGTCGGTGGACGAGCACCTGGACGACATCCTCGCGACCGTGCGACCCCTCGAACCCATCGAGCTGCACCTCCTCGACGCCCAGGGCTGTGTCCTGGTCGAGGACATCACGGTGCCGGTGTCCCTGCCCCCGTTCGACAACAGCTCCATGGACGGGTACGCGGTTCGGGTCGCGGACGTCGCGGGCGCGAGCGAGCAGTACCCGGCGGCCCTCGAGGTCGTCGGGGACATCGCCGCCGGCGCGGCCGGCCTCCTCCACGTCGGCCCCGGCCAGGCCGCCCGCATCATGACCGGCGCCCCGCTCCCGCCCGGCGCCGAGACCGTCGTCCCCGTCGAGTGGACCGACGGCGGGCTCGGCGAGGGCCCGGCCACCGGGATGCGCGCCCGCAGCCTCGCCCCCGAGGGCGCCACCGGGCAGGTGAACGTGTACCGCCCGGCCGAGGCACGCGCGCACGTGCGCGCCGAGGGCAGCGACGCCAAGGCCGGTGACCGCGCCCTGGCGGCCGGCACCGTCCTCGGTCCGCCGCAGATCTCCCTGCTGGCCGCGATCGGTCGCGGCACGGTCCGGGTGCGCCCGCGCCCGCGCGT
Source organism: Streptomyces sp. NPDC020731 (assembly GCF_044334705.1). NCBI lineage: Bacteria > Bacillati > Actinomycetota > Actinomycetes > Kitasatosporales > Streptomycetaceae > Streptomyces > Streptomyces sp. NPDC020731. The sequence goes on along the minus strand of NZ_JBIRTN010000009.1, from coordinate 189,114 downwards.
GGTGGTGCTCTCCACCGGCAGCGAACTCGTCCAGCCCGACCAGGAACTGCGCCCGGGCCAGATCTACGACTCCAACAGCTTCGCCCTCACCGCCGCCGCGCGGGACGCCGGCGCGATCGCCTACCGCGTGGGCGCCGTCGCCGACGACGCCACGACCCTGCGGGACACCATCGAGGACCAGCTGGTGCGCGCCGACCTGATGGTCACCACCGGCGGAGTGAGCGTCGGGGCGTACGACGTCGTCAAGGAGGCGCTGTCGTACGCGGCGGACGAGGACGAGCCCGGCAGCGGCGTCGACTTCCGCAGGCTCGCCATGCAGCCGGGCAAGCCCCAGGGCTTCGGCTCCATCGGCCCCGACCACACCCCGCTGCTGGCCCTGCCCGGCAACCCGGTCTCCTCGTACGTCTCCTTCGAGCTGTTCGTCCGTCCCGCCATCCGCACCCTGATGGGTCTGACGGACGTCCACCGGCCGAGGGCGCGCGCGAAGCTCACCGCGGACCGGGCGCTGACCTCGCCGAAGGGCCGTCGCCAGTTCCTGCGCGGCCGGTACGCCGACGGCACGGTGACGCCCGTCGGCGGCGCCGGTTCCCACCTCGTGGCGGCCCTCGCGCAGGCCGACGCGCTGATCGTCGTTCCCGAGGACGCCGAGTCCGTCGCGCCCGGCACCGAGGTCGAGGTGGTCCTGCTCGGCTGAGCGCGACCGGTTGGCGGTACCGTGTCGCGCACAGCAGGCCCGTGCGGCGCACCGCGACGGGCCAGGACCGGGAGCGCCACACGATCATGACCGTGCCTTCCCGGGGGGAGACCCCCGGACCCTCCGAACCCTCCGGACCCGCCGAGCGGTCCCGTCTGACCCACATCGACGAGGCGGGCGCCGCCCGCATGGTCGACGTGTCCGGCAAGGACGTCACCGCGCGCACCGCGCGGGCCACCGGCCGCGTTCTCGTCTCACCGCGCGTGATCGAGCTGCTGCGCGGCGAGGGCGTCCCCAAGGGCGACGCGCTGGCCACCGCGCGCATCGCGGGCATCATGGGCGCCAAACGCACCCCCGATCTGATCCCGCTGTGCCACCCGTTGTCGGTGTCCGGTGTGAAACTGGACCTGTCGGTCGCGGACGACGCCGTGGAGATCGCGGCGACCGTGCGGACGACGGACCGCACGGGCGTCGAGATGGAGGCGCTCACCGCGGTCTCCGTCGCCGCGCTCACCGTGATCGACATGGTCAAGGCGGTCGACAAGGAGGCGGTCATCACGGACGTGAGGGTCGAGGAGAAGACGGGCGGCAAGTCGGGCGACTGGAGCCGGGCATGAGTCTCGACGCGTCGGCCGGCGGTGCGCTGCTCGCGCCGTACAGCGCGCTCGTCGTCACCGCGTCCAACCGGGCCGCCGCCGGCGTCTACGAGGACAAGGGCGGCCCACTGGTCGCGGAGGGACTGAAGCGCTTCGGCTTCGCCGTCGACGGCCCTCAGGTCGTCCCCGACGGCGACCCCGTGGAGGCCGCCCTGCGCGCGGGCGCCGACGCCGGGTACGACGTCGTCGTGACCACCGGCGGCACCGGCGTCTCGCCCACCGACCGCACCCCCGAGGCGACCCGCCGGGTCATCGACCACGAGGTCCCCGGCATCGCGGAGGCCATCCGGGCGTACGGCCGGGACAAGGTACCCACGGCCGCCCTCTCCCGGGGCCTCGCGGGAGTCGCGGGCCGGACCCTGATCGTCAACCTGCCCGGTTCCAGCGGCGGGGTGAAGGACGGTCTTGCCGTCCTGGAGCCGCTGCTGAAGCACGCCGTCGACCAGCTGCGCGGCGGGGACCACCCGAGACCGGACACCACTGGTGGGGGTGCGAGCTGAACAGCCCCCACTGGCCGTCCGAGCTGGTGGACGGCGACATCGTCCTCCGGCCGATAAGGCTGCGCGACCAGAAGGCCTGGCGCGAGGTCAACCGGCGCAACCGCGACTGGCTGCGGCCCTGGGAGGCGACCATCCCGCCGCCCACGCCCAGTGGCCCGGTCACCCACCGGCCGACGTACCGTCAGATGGTCCGCCATCTCCGGTCGGAGGCGAACGCGGGCCGGATGCTGCCGTTCGTCATCGAGTACCAGGGCCGTCTCGTCGGCCAGTTGACAGTCGCCGGGATCACCTGGGGCTCGATGTGCTCGGGCCACGTCGGCTACTGGGTGGACGAGGCGGTGGCCGGCCGCGGAGTGATGCCGACGGCCGTGGCGATGGTCGTGGACCACTGTTTCCGCACCGTCGGACTGCACCGCGTCGAGGTCTGCATTCGCCCCGAGAACGGACCGAGCCGCAGGGTCGTGGAGAAACTCGGATTCCGCGAGGAGGGTCTGCGCCCGCGGTATCTGCACATCGACGGGGCCTGGCGCGACCATCTCGTCTTCGCGCTCACGGCGGAAGAGGTCCCCGACGGTTTGCTCGCCCGGTGGCGCAGGGCACGCTCCGAGGGGCGGTCCGGCCACGAACGGCGCAATCCGGGAATCCCGCACGGCCCTGGAAATTGAATAAACGTTCGAATTTGAGCGGAAGGCGACCACCTTCGGGCGCGGAATTCCCGCTTCGAGCGGGTCCCTGATCGCATCGGTCACAAGAAAAGTTCGAAATATCAGCCAGATCGTGCGACACACCGGCCCAATTGGCGGATGGCCCCGTGCAAACCCCTCTACCGTGTGAGACGTGAGCAGCAGCGGCCTCATCTACGCAGTCATTGTCGGGGCCTGGGCCGCCTACTTGGTGCCGATGTGGCTCCGTAGGCAGGACGAGCTGAACGAGGCCCGTCCGACGGAACGCTTCAGCACCGCCATCCGATTGTTGTCCGGACGGGCGGGAATGGAGCGCCGGTACGCCAAGGACCTGCGGGCGCGCTCCGCCGACGAGGGGGAGTACGACGTCCACGACCCGGACGCGGTCACCGACTCGGTGGACGTCCGGGCCTTCGCCGTGTCCCAGACCCGTCCGCAGACCCAGGCGCCCGTACCGTCGCTCCCCGCGGAGCGGCCGGAACCGGCACCCGGACGGCCCCCGCGCGAACGCGCGGACCGGCGGACACCCGAACCGGCCGCCGCGCGGGGACGGGTGCCGGCCGCCCGCCGCGAACCGGACGCCCAGCGGGCCCAGTCGGCGCGTGCCGCGCAGGCCGCCGCCGCGCGCGCCCAGCGCTCGAAGGCGCTCGCCCGCCGCCGGCGCACCACCACGATGCTCTTCGTCGCCTTCACGCTCGGCGCGGTCGTCGCGGCGGTCGGCGGGCTCGCGTTCCTGTGGGCGCCCGCCGTGCCGGCCGTGCTGCTGAGCGCGTACATCGCGTATCTGCGCTCCCAGGAGCGGCGCCGTTTCGCTTACCAGATGGACCGCCGGCAGGCCGAGGTCGCGGCGCAGCGGCTGCGCGAGCGGGAGCGTCAGCCGCGCCGCCGCCCGTCCGCCGAGGACGCCGACCCCGACGAACCGGAGGGGCCGGAAGCGGGAGTCGAGCCCGACCCGGGCCTGACCGCGCTCGCCGCGGACCGGCGCGCGCTCGTCGAGCAGACCGACCACGCCGAGTGGGTCGACCAGCAGCGCGAACGGCAGCGGCGGCCCGGCCAGGGCGGCGACAGCTGGGACCCGGTCCCGGTACCGCTCCCCACGTACGTGACCGCCCCGGTCGCCCCCCGCGCCACCAACGACGTGGACCTCGGCGCCCCGGACACCTGGAGCTCGGCCCGCTCGTCCGCGGTACCGGCGGACGAGGCACAGGGGCCGGCCGAGGAAGAGGATCCGGACCCGGCCCCCGCCGACGACCGCAGCGACGCCCGCAGGGCGGCATCGGCCCGCCGCTCCCGCGAACGCGGCCGCACCCCCCTCTTCGACCAGTACGAGGACGGGGACCGGCCCAAGGCCGCCAACGAGTAGCAGGTGGCCCGTGGTGCCAATGGATTTCCGAGCACCCCGATCGGGATGCTAAAGTTTCACTCGTTGCAAGGGCCTGTGGCGCAGTCCGGTAGCGCACCTCGTTCGCATCGAGGGGGCCAGGGGTTCAAATCCCCTCAGGTCCACTGCACGGTTGGAAGCCCCCGCCGAGAAATCGGCGGGGGCTTCTTCGTGCTATGCGCAGGTTCCTGGTCAGTGGTGGTCGTCACAAGCGTCTTCATGGCGCTCCGTGGGTCAGGCGGTCACACCTGGAGGGCCACTCCGCCCACCCTCCCGAACAGACTCGGGGAGGCGGCCTGTTGAGCGTCGATGCCCAGGCCGAGCCAGGGCTCGCAGGGACGTTCTCAGGCAAGGCGGTGCCCCGTCTTCGACGACTGCCGGTTGTGGCCCTTCGTGTCCCACCACTCCTCCGGCGCAGGTCGTTGCCCCGGCCGGTGTACCGGTGATCGTCCGGAACTTCTCGATCTCCGGGCGGCAGCGATGCGGCAGAAACGGGACTGTCAGTCGGCGGTCCTGTCCACCTTCTCCGGAGCATCGGGCAGTGGCCGTTCCACGACGAAGGATCCCTTGCCACGTACGGTCACGATGAGTCCGCGCTCACGGAGTTCTTGCGCTGCTCGCCGTGCGGTGAGCCGTGCTACACCGTACTCATCGGCAAGGTGGTTCTCTGACGGAATCGGCCTGTCCGGTGCCAGCTCACCTGATTCGATCTTCTTGGCGATCACGTCAGCCAGTTGAACGTAGAGCGGCCGTGCGCTCATCGGGTCCAGCGTCGGCTTGGGCTGCGCTGTATCGCTCATATGTCCACCGTAAGCATGATGTGACGTCCACTAACGAGTGGATCCCTCTGTACTTGTATGCAGAGGGCTATTGACCGATATAGCTTTGTAAACAAGAGGGCCCCGGCGAGGTGGCTAGACCTCCCGGGGCATGGCCAACGCTAAGAAGGAGCGTCGACATGCACGACCTTATCCGCCGCCTCGCCCATTGGCTGGACCTTCTCTTCGGTCCCGGCACCGGAACCCACCGCGCGGGCGACCTTCACCCCGCGCATCTCACCGCGGATCCCACCCCCACCACTGACTCCCTCTGTCTCCTCCTCCACCGCTCCCCGTGCTGCCTGCACCTCCCCCTCGATGGAGGAGACTCCCGGCTCGTCCGCCCTTACCTCGCCGCCCATGAACAGGAACGCGCACGTCAGCGGCGGCGCCGCAGGGTCACACTCGTCCTCGCCGCCGACTTCGGGATCGACCTCGATCAGCACATCATCGGCGCGGGGAAGGCGGCCGCGTGATGGACTCGTACCCCTCGCTCCGGCTGCTGCCCTGGTCGTCGCCGGACGGAAAGCCCTGCTTCCTCGCCAACGGCAGCGGGGACGGATACGTCTCGCGGCTGGCCGACGAGATGGAGGCCCGGCAACTCGCCGACGGCCTGGACGTGCTGGGACGGGCCCGACTGGTGCTGGAGGACCCGATGTCCCCGTACGCCGAGGTGCGGTACGCCGGTATCCGCCTCACCGAGTGCCTGGCTGACGCACTGCGCGTGGCGGAGTCCCGCGGCCGACGTCTGCCACCGGCGGATGACAACACCGAGCCCTGCGGCTCGGCGGACGGTGGCGGAATCGGTGACCGCGCCCCGGGAGAGCCCGCATGAACCCACGCGCCGCATACCGGGCCCGGCCCCAGTGCCCCGGCGCCGAACAGCTCATCCGGGTCATCGAGGCGAGCTATCGTCATAGGAACGGTGCGCCGAAGGAGTACCCCTGGCCATGACCGCACACGCTGTAGAGCCCACGTCGACCGTTCCGCCCATGCCCGAGCGGAATCCGAAGGCGCTGCGGGCCTCCATCGCCCGGCACGCTCCCCAGCTCCTGCCCGACTTCGACGAGCACTGGAAGCGGGCGATCGCTGACACATACGACATCGGCCCGCTGCTCGCGTTCATGGCCCGCTGGTGGGGTGAGTACGCGATCGCCCGTGACCCGGAGCTCGACGCCCACATGGCCGATCTCCACCACCGGGCGACGGAGTGCACCGACCCCGCGGAGGCCAAGGAGCTTCTCGAAGAGGCTTCGAGCATTCGCTACAGGGTGCGGGATCTGGAGCCCGGTCAGTGACCGACGCGCTCATGGGCCCGCCCTGGCAGATGGACTGGCGGCTCGACGCTCTGGCGGACCGCGACAGGTTCCCCGAGCATGTCCGGAGGATGGTCGATGAGGCTCCTGCTGAATTGGTCACGGCCAAGGACCCTTTTTTCCGGGGAATCGATGCCGACGCCGACCTCCCGAAGTCGATGTACGTCGAACCGGTACGGTCCACCGACCCGAAAGGGCCGCACGTCCTGCACTTCGACAACCACAGGGGCTGGCTGATCTACACCTTCATCCCGCGTACCGAGGATCCGCAGATCGTCGTGGAAGAGATCTTCTGGCAATGATCTGCTGAAACCGCTTACGTCCCCGCACACCGCTCCGCCGGGCCGGAAGGCCGGAAGGGTTGTGCGCGGAGACGTAGGGGACCGCTGAGCCCGCCGGACGCCGGAGTCCGGCCGGGAATGAGCCGGGCTGTGGGTTGATGTACCGGCCTGTGCACGAGCCGCCCGGCCTGAGCGCCGTCCCACCGGTGATGCGTGAGGTGGGCGCTTCCCGTCCGGCCGAGGAACCAGAGCCGCACCCGAGTCCCGCGCACCTGCTGGATCTCCTCGACGAGCCGGCGAACACGGGGTCCTCAGCCGGTGCTCCTGTTCTCGCTGTGGGGCGTCTCGGGAATTCTGGTGACGTATGTGCCGCCCTTTATGGGGAGTGTCCGCGACGAGGTCCCGCTTCCGGTGGCCGACTCCACCGTTTCGACGGCTCGCGCGGCACTTGCCGAGCCATCGGAGTCGATTGCGTCGACTTGGGCCGTGTTTCCCGGAATGTGCGTCTCGTCGATGCCGCACAGAAAGAGAAAGACGATTTCCGCAGAGAAGGTCGGCGTGACGACATGGACGAATGTGACACCTGGCTGCGGCATTGCCCGTCTGGTCGCGGAGTTCTCGGGAACCGCGCGGGTGCGGGGGCGGGGAGGGCCTGGGCGGCGTGGCACCGCCGCGAGGGTGTGCTTCCGGTGCCCCGTGACGGTGTCGCGCCGGGAGCACCGCAAACGATTCCTGCCGATTCAATGTGGTTATCGGCGAGAAAGTGCCCAGATTTCGGTCGGCCGGCAATGGAGGGGGTGAAAGTGGCGCAGCTCACAGGGGGTTCGCAGGGGGAGGCGTCCGGGTAAAGTCGCGATCTGTGATGTTGGCACGCCCGTGACCTGGATTCTCGTCGAGTACCACGTACCGCGTTCCATGGCGTGAAATCGACTGTCCGGGGGCGACGATCATAAAATTCGCGACGGTTTCGCCGCGCTCTCCTCACATATGGCTGATTCCGTTCCTGTGGACCGTTTCGCTCGGTCTGTGGGGGCTGTCCCGGCAGCGCAGCGTCTGGCGCGACGAGGCCGCCACCTGGCAGGTCGCCCTCCGTTCCACCGACGAGATCCTGCGCATGCTGGAACACGTCGACGTGGTGCACGGGCTCTACTACCTGTTCATGCACGGGCTCTTCGAACTCTTCGGCCCCTCGACCGCGGTGCTGCGGATGCCCTCCGTTCTGGCCGTCGCCGCGGGGGCCGCATGTGTGGGCGAGCTCGGCCGGCGACTGGCCGGGAACGCGGTGGGACTGGGGGGCGGGCTGGCGTTCGGGCTGCTCCCGTCCGTGCAGTTCTACCTTCAGGAAGGCCGGCCGTACGCGCTGGTGGCGGCCGGGGCCGGGCTCTCCACGCTGTTGCTCGTGGCCGTGCTCCAGGGACGCGACCGGAAGGCGTACTGGGCCGCCTACGGTTGCGCCGTCCTCGTCTGCGGCCTGTTGAACTGGCTCTCGCTGCTGATCCTTCCGGCGCACCTGGCGACCCTGATGTGGGCGCGTGCCGCACCCGGCGTCCGGGCGCGCTGGGCCGCGGCCTCCGCGGTCGCGACGGCAGGCGTGTCACCACTGATCCTTTTCAGCCACAGCCAGTCCGACCAGGTCTCCTGGATACCGCCGCTGACCTGGCACATGCTGATCGGCCCGATGGTCCTGCTGGCGATCGCCGGCCTCGGCACCGTCCTCGACCGGCCCCGGACGAGGCGGCTGTCGGCGGCGGCCGTCGGACTGCCGCTGCTGGCGGTTCCGCAACTCGGCCTGGTCGGACTCTCCTTGTTCCAACCGCTGTTCGTGGACCGGTACGTCCTGTTCAGCCTGGTCGGCCTGGCACTCATGACCGGGGTGCTCCTCGGCGCCGCCGTACGGGCGGTGTCCCGGCGGTCGGTGAGCGCGTCGCGGTGGGTCCTTCCCGCTCTGGTCGTCGTCTCCTCGATCGCCCTGCTGCCGCAGTCGCTGGCCAAACGGTCACCGGCCAGCCGCGTGGACGACGTCCTGTCGGCAGCGGCGCAGGTCGAACGCCTGAAGGAGACCGGGGACGCCGTCCTGTTCCTCCCGGCGGCCCGCCGGGACACCCGGATGGTCTCCCCGGACGCGTTCGCCGGCCTGCACGACATAGCCCTGGCGGAGAGCCCCCAGCACTCCGGAACCCTGAAGGGCGTGGAGGCGAGTCCCGCACGGATACGGGTCTCGCTCCTCGCCCAACAGCGCGTCGTCCTCATCACGGACGCGACAAAGATCGCGAGGCCGACGCGTTCGGCACGCGACAGGACGAAGGTCTCCGTTCTGCGGGAGCACTTCACGCTGGTGGCCGACGCGCAGGTCCGGGGCCGCCGGGTGGCGGTGTACGAGCGGCTGCCACCGGGGTCGTCATGAGCGCGGCCCGGCCCGTGGTGTCGGGGACCCGGCGCCGGCCACGTCCCCGGCGGACGTGTTCGCGCCGGGCGCGGTCCTCGTGGCGGCGGGCGGCAGCGCGTTCGGGAGAGGCACGCCGATGGGGTTGATGTACCGGTCGGTGCACGAGCCGCCCGACCTGAGCGCCGTCCCGCCGGTGATGCGCGAGGTGGTCGCGTCCTGCCTGGCCAAGGAACCGGAGCTGCGTCCGAGTCCGGCACGGTTCCTGGATCTCCTCGACGAGTCGGCGGACACGGAGACGGTGACGTCGTATCCCCTGGTGCCCGCGCGCCCGCCCACGCCTCCGCCGCCGTACGTTCCCCCCTACGTGCCCACGGTCGTCGACGCGCCGGCGGACGCCCGCCCGGGGCGGGGGCGGCTTCGGACGGTGGGGCGTTCATCGCCGTGGACGTGGACTCCGGCATCGTGGTCGACGCCGACGGGGTGCTGCTGACACTCCACGGACGCGGACTGCCGCTCGACCAGGTGGAGAACGACGAGGACCTCGACCGGGGCGGTGTCGAGATCGCTTTCTCCTGGCCGGAGACCGCCGGCATCGCCCACCGCGTCACCCGCCGCGCCTGGCTGCACATCACGGTCACGCTGCACGACGGCTCGTGTTCGAGAGCGAGATCAAGGCTCCCCGTGCCGCCCGCGTCCAGGAGTGGCACCGTGACCTGGCCGGGGCGGTCGCCCGTCATCGGCAGCGCTGACGGCCTCGGCTGAATACGGTCACGCTGCGCCCCGTAGGTCGGGTGCCGGACTGTGGTCCTCGCCGTGGTCGGCGGACGGTCCACGACGAAGGATCCCCAGTGGGAAACCCTCGCCGAGAAATCGACGGGGGCTTCTTCGTGTTGTGCGCTCACGCCTCAACGGCGATCTGTGGCTCTCGGATGCCCTGCGCCGGCAAAGGTGATCCAGCACGTAGCCCGTGCGGCGTCCAGGAGGTACCAGATACGCCCGCCACTGGTGACCTCGATCTGCCACTGCTCGCAGGTCTGCCCGCGATGAGTGCCGTGTGCCAGGCTGCCCTTGAGCCGGTGGTGCCGCGATGTCTCCATGGCCGGCCTGGGCTCGGTGCGCATGATGACCCAGGCGCGGTACGTGTTCTCACGAGCTTGTTGAGCGAGGTTCTCCCAGCCCTTGGCCGAGGCGGCATCCGTGAAGCGGACCTCCCAGTGTCCATCCGGTGCCGGAGGCGCGGCGCGGTCGCCGCGGCCCGTGGTCACGCCACGTCCCGCGGGTCGGGCGCCGGCCCGTAGTCCTCGCCATGGTCCCTGGTCAGCGCGGCCAGCAGCTCAGGGTCGGAGTGAACCTCCGCAGTGTGCTGCCAGGCGACGAGGAGTTGGGCGACGGACGCGCTGTTGCCGAGTGAGTCGGCGGCGCGCATGGTGTCGACCAGTTCGATGGCGAAGGCGTGGAGGTCGGGCTCGGGCAGGAAGCGGACCCAGGGGAAGGCGTCCGGCAGTATGTCGAGGAGGAGCTCCATGCTCCCCGGCTCCCGGCGCGCCATCGCGGTGAGCATGCGCGTGGCGGCCGACACCACGGTTTGGTCCTGCTCGGCCCGAGCCGCAGTCGTGAGGACCAGGTCCTCGCCGTCCCTGCGGTGGAGCAGGAGGCGCGGTGACTCCTGAAGTCTGGCCAGCGTCTGCTTGTTCTTGTTTACCAGCTCGGAGAAGTTCACGGCGGCGTTGTCAGCGCTCATGAGTTTGAAAGTACTTTGAAACTTACGCGGCCGCCATCGCTCAATGGAGTGAAGCGCAGCGGTGCGCCCAGTGGGACTGGACACTCAGGGCTCAGGCCGTTCGCGACACGCTGCCCGGGGTTGTGCGGAAGAGGGTCTGCGTCGTGGGCAGTTCACCGAGGGGGACGGGCCGGCAGCCGGGCAGTACAGCCGGATCGAGCCGCGCCCCTCGGGGCCCTCCTTCGTTTTCGGATGGACTCCGGCATCGTGGTCGACGCCGACGGGGTGCTGCTGACACTCCACGGACGCGGACTGCCGCTCGACCAGGTGGAGAACGACGAGGACCTCGACCGGGGCGGTGTCGAGATCGCTTTCTCCTGGCCGGAGATCGCCGACATCGCCCGCCGCGCCTGGCTGCACATCACGGTCACGGGGAGCGACCTCGATCAGCACGTCGTCGGCGCGGAGAGGGCGGCCGCCTGATGGAGTCGGCCCCTCACTGCGGCTGCTGCCCTGGTCCTCGCCGGAAGGCAAGCCCTGCTTCCTCGTCAACGGCGGCGAGTGCGACTCCGCCCTCGCTCGGCCTCTTGGAGTGGACGGGACACGCGGCGTCCCGGTCCACGTCGAGCCGAGCGAGCGGGGTGTTCCGGTCACCGTGGAGGCCGGTTGGCCCTACGGCACGTCTCGTGACGCGGCGTACTTCCTGCCCGGCCCGGCCCGGACTGACCGGGCCGGCCGCTACAGCGCCTTCGCGTAGCAGCGGCTCTCCTCGTGGAAGCGGTAGTAACCGAACTTCTCGCAGGGCTCGTAGCCGCTGGAGGTGTACAGGGCGATGGCCTCCGGCTGCTTCGTGCCGGTCTCCAGGACCATGCGGACGCGGCCGGCCGCGCGGGCGTCCTCCTCCAGGGCGGCCAGGACACGGCGGGCCAGGCCCCGGCCGCGCATCTGCTCGATCACGTACATGCGCTTCAGCTCGGCGTCGCCGTCCCGGTTGCCCTCGTCGTTGGCGTCCTGCGCGCGCCAGCCGCCGGAGGCCACGGGGACGCCGGACTCGTCGTAGGCGATCAGGTAGGTGCCGTTCGGGGGCCTGAAGTCCGCCGGGTGCATGGGGGTGGAGTCGCCGCCGTCGCCGTAGCGGACGTGGTACTCGGCCTGGACCTCGGAGTCCAGTTTCACGGCGTCGGGGTGGTCGTAGGGGACCGGGCGGATATCCATGCCCAGAACCGTAAAACATGCCCGGACCTGGAGTGTCGTATCGTGCCCTGATGCTCACTGTGACCTCCGTCAATGTCAATGGACTGCGGGCCGCCGCCAAGAAGGGTTTCGTGGAGTGGCTGGCCGGGACCTCCGCCGATGTGCTGTGTCTGCAGGAGGTGCGGGCGGAGGCGAAGCAGTTGCCGGAGCAGGTGCGGGAGCCCGAGGGGTGGCATGTCGTGCACGGTCCCGCTGCCGCCAAGGGGCGTGCGGGAGTGTCCCTGTACACCCGGCGTGAGCCCGAGCGTGTGCAGATCGGGTTCGGGTCGGACGAGTTCGACGACAGCGGGCGGTATGTGGAGGTCGACCTGCCCGGTGTGACCGTCGCCTCGCTGTATCTGCCGTCCGGGGAGGTCGGGACCGAGCGGCAGGAGGAGAAGGTCCGGTTCATGGACCAGTTCCTGGTCTACCTCAAGGGCCTGCGGGAGCGGGCCGCCGCCGACGGGCGGGAGGTCGTCGTGTGCGGGGACTGGAACATCGCCCATGAGAGGGCCGACCTGAAGAACTGGCGCGGGAACACCAAGAGTTCCGGGTTCCTGCCGGAGGAGCGGGAGTGGCTGTCCCGGGTGCTCGATCCGGACGACGGCGGGTACGTCGATGTCGTGCGGGCGCTGCATGCGGACGTGGACGGGCCGTACACCTGGTGGTCCTACCGGGGGCGGGCCTTCGACAACGACACCGGGTGGAGGATCGACCTCGCCGTGGCGACTCCGGGGCTCGCGGAACGGGCGGTCGAGGCCCGCGTCGAGCGGGCCGCCACCCACGCCGAGCGGTGGTCGGACCACGCGCCCGTGACGGTCGTCTTCGAGCAGGTGGCTGGCTGATGCGAACTCCCAGGCAGGCCGCCCGGGTCGCCGTACTGGATCCGGACGGGGCCGTCTTCATGTTCCGGTACGACAACGACGAGGTCGGCGTCCACTGGGCGATGCCCGGCGGCGGCATGGAGCCCGGGGAGACGCCCGAGCAGGCCGCGCGGCGGGAGCTGCGCGAGGAGACCGGGTGGGACGACATCGCGCTCGACGGCACCATGCTGTGCCTGTGGGAGCACGACTTCACCCGGGCCGGTGTTCCGGTGCGGCAGAGCGAGCACATCTTTCTCGCCCACGGTCCCCGGCGTGATCTCACGGGAGACCTCGCCGCCGCGCACGCCGCCGACCGGATCCTGCGGTGGCGCTGGTGGTCGCCGGAGGAGCTGGCGGGGGACACGGAGCCGTTGTGGCCGCCGCAGTTGCCGGAGCTGCTGGCGGATGTGCGGCGGGACGGGGCGCCGGTGACGCCCGTCGACCTCGGGTATGTGAAGAACCGCTAGTCCTGCTTGCGCAGCCGCCGGTCCAGGGCCAGTGACAGTTCCGCGTCCACCACGCTGCGGGCCAGCGGGCGCAGGCGGTGGAGGGCTTCCTCCGGGGCGTGGCGGAGGATCAGGCCGGCGAAGAGGTCGGCCAGGGTGTCGGCGTGGGCGCGGACCTCCGCGCCCGCGCGGAGCACCTCCCCGAGCGGGATGCCCTCGCGGACCAGGTCCGACGACACGTCCAGCAGGCGCCGGCTGATGTGGACGATCTCCTCGCCGTCGGTACCGAGGTAACCGAGCTCCAGAGCGGCGGCCAGGTTCTCCGGTGTGACCTCGCCGTCGAAGCGGTCGGCGAGTTCCTCGGGGGTGAGGCGGACCGGGGTCTCCTCGGTGGGGGTGTCCATCCCGAGGAGTTCGCCGACGTCCCGGCCGTGGTCGAAGGCCTCGGCGAGTTCCGCTATGCCGTTCAGGGTGTGGCCCCGCTCCAGCAGCGCCGTGATCGTGCGCAGCCGGGCCAGGTGGTGGTCGTCGTACCAGGCGATACGGCCCTCGCGGCGGGGTGGCGGGATCAGCTTGCGCTCACGGTAGAAGCGCAGGGTGCGCACCGTGATGCCGGCCAGCCGGGCCAGCTCGTCCATGCGGTACTCGCGCCGCTCACCGGGTCCTCCGCTGTCTTCTGCCACGCCTGAAGCCTAGGGCGTACCGGCGGTAACTTTCCTCGCGTGCCCCCTACCCATCAGTACGGAGCTGCTCTACGCTCCCCATTGCGCCAGTGTTCACTGGCGGAGTTCTGGTGGAGTTCTGAGCGATGCGTGGAGGCTTCGGGATGGCCGAGCACGAGCACGAACATGTACGAGTGGCGGTGATCGGGTCCGGATTCGGCGGGCTCGGGGCCGCCGTACGGCTGCGGCGCGAGGGGATCACCGACTTCGTCGTCCTGGAGCGGGCGAGCAGTGTCGGCGGCACCTGGCGCGACAACAGCTATCCCGGGTGCGCGTGCGACGTGCCGTCGCACCTGTACTCGTTCTCCTTCGCGCCCAATCCCGACTGGCCCCGCTCCTTCTCCGGGCAGCAGCACATCCGCGCCTACCTGGAGCACGTCACCGACGTCTTCGGCCTGCGCCCGCACCTCCGCTTCGACTCGGAGGTGAAGCGGATGGTGTGGGACGGCGAGCGGCTGCGGTGGGAGATCGAGACGAGCAGCGGGAACCTCAGCGCGGATGTGGTCGTGTCCGCCACCGGGCCGCTGTCCGAGCCGAAGCTCCCCGACATCCCCGGCCTCGACACCTTCCCCGGCAAGGTGTTCCACTCCGCCCGCTGGGACCACGACTACGACCTGCGCGGCAAGCGGGTCGCCATGGTCGGAACCGGCGCCTCCGCGATCCAGATCGTGCCGGCCGTCCAGCCGCTCGTCTCGCGGCTCACTCTCTTCCAGCGCACCCCCGCCTGGGTCCTGCCCCGCGTCGACCGGCCCATCAGCGGCGCCGAGCGCGCCCTGCACCGGGCGCTGCCCGTCACCACCAAGCTGCGCCGCGGACTGCTCTGGGGCATCAGGGAGCTGCAGGTCCAGGCGTTCACCAAGCACCCCGGTGAGCTCGGCTTCGTCGAGCAGCTGGCCAAGCGCAACATGGGCCGCGCGATCAAGGATCCGGCCCTGCGCGCCAAGCTCACCCCCGACTACCGCATCGGCTGCAAGCGGATCCTGCTGTCGAGCACGTACTATCCGGCGCTCGCGCGGCCCCATGTCGATGTCGTCGCGAGCGGGCTGAGCGAGGTCCGCGGGTCGACCGTCGTCGGCGCCGACGGGACCGAGGCCGAGGTCGACGCGATCGTGTTCGGCACCGGGTTCCACGTCACCGACATGCCCATCGCGGAGCGGGTCGTCGGCGCCGAGGGGAAGACCCTCGCCGAGACCTGGGCGGGCGGGATGCAGGCCCTGCGCGGTGCCACCGCCGCCGGGTTCCCCAACTGGATGACGGTCATCGGGCCCAACACCGGCCTCGGGAACTCCTCCATGATCCTCATGATCGAGTCCCAGCTGAACTACCTGGCCGACTACCTCCGTCAGCTCGACGTCCTCGGTGGCCGGGTCGCCCTCGACGCCCGACCCGGTGCCGTACGCGCCTGGAACCACCGGGTGCAGGAGCGGATGAAGCGCACGGTGTGGAACACCGGCGGCTGCACCAGCTGGTATCTCGACGAGAGCGGGCGCAACACCACCATCTGGCCCGGTACGACGAGTGAGTTCCGGAAGGAGACCCGGCGGGTCGACCTCGCCGAGTACGCCGTGCTCCGGAACATCCCGACCGCGGCGAAGGACGACCGGGAGAACGCCGAGGTGACCGCATGAGCCGTCCCGCCCACGTCACCTCCGGGCCGTACGCCCCGCCCGTCGCCGCACGTGAGCTGACCGCACTCTCCGCCGACGGCGCCCGGCTGCACGTCGAGGTGCACGGCCCCGAGCGGGCGCCCGCGGTCGTCCTCGCCCACGGCTGGACCTGCTCGACCGCCTTCTGGGCGGCGCAGATCCGGGAACTGGCCGTCGACCACCGGGTCGTCGCCTACGACCAGCGCGGCCACGGACGCACCCCCGCGAGCCCGGCGTGCAGCACCGACACGCTCGCCGACGACCTCGAGGCCGTACTCACCGCCACCCTCGCGCCGGGTGAACAGGCCGTGGTCGCCGGGCACTCCATGGGCGGGATGACGGTGATGGCCGCCGCCACCAGGCCCGCGTTCCGCGAACACGTGGCCGCCGTCCTGCTGTGCAGCACGGGCAGTTCGCGGCTGGTCGCCGAGTCGACGGTGCTGCCGATCCGGCCGGGCCGGGTGCGCAGTCGGCTGACCGGGCGCGTCCTCGGCTCCCGGGCCCCGCTCGGACCGGTCACACCGCTCGCCCGCCGGATCCTCAAGTACGCGACGATGGGCCCCGCTTCGGCCCCGGACATGGTCGAGGCGTGCGCCCGTATCGTGCACGCCTGCCCGCGCGCGGTGCGCCACGCCTGGTCGCACGTGCTCGACGGGCTCGACCTCGACCACGGACTCGCCCGGTTGCGCGTACCGGTCGAGATCGTCGCCGGCGGCGCGGACCGGCTCACCCCGCCGGTGCACGCCCGGTCGCTCGCCGCCGCGCTGCCGAACTGCCTCGGCGTCACCGAGCTGCCCGGCATCGGCCACATGACACCGGTCGAGGCGCCCGACCTGGTCACCGGGAAGATCCGCGCCCTGGCCGCCGCCCACCTGCACGCCATACCCGCCGTCGAGGAGAGCGCATGAGCAGGGTGAGTCTCGAAGGAAAGGTCGCCGTCGTCACCGGAGGGGCACGCGGAGTCGGGGAGCTGCTGGCACGCAAGCTCTCCGCGCGCGGGGTGAAGGTGGCGCTCGTCGGGCTGGAGCCGGACGCGCTCAAGGACGTCTCCGCGCGGCTGCACAGCGACAGCGACCACTGGTACGCGGACGTCACCGACCACGAGGCGATGGCCCGGGTCGCCGAGGAGGTCCGGGGGCGGTTCGGCCGGGTCGACATCGTGGTCGCCAACGCCGGTGTGGCGACGGGCGGTCCGTTCGCCGACTCCGATCCGGAGTCCTGGCGGCGGGTGATCGAGGTGAACCTGATCGGATCGGCGGTCACCGCGCGGGCCTTCCTGCCGCTGCTCACCGAGAGCCGCGGCTACCTGCTCCAGATCGCCTCCCTCGCGGCGATCACCCCCGCCCCGATGATGACGGCGTACTGCGCCTCCAAGTCCGGTGTGGAGGCGTACGCGCACGCGCTGCGGGCCGAGGTCGGGTACCGGGGCGTGAAGGTGGGGGTCGGGTATCTGTCGTGGACCGACACCGACATGGTGCGCGGGGCCGATCAGGACGACGTGATGCGGGAGTTGCGGCAGCGGCTGCCGTGGCCGTCGAACAAGACCTATCCGCTGGGGCCCGCGGTGGACCGGCTGGTGGCCGGCGTCGAGCGGCGGGCGAGCCATGTGTACGGGCAGTGGTGGCTGCGCGGGATGCAGGGCGTGCGCGGCTGCCTGCCCGCGGTCATCGGGACCGTGGGGCAGCGGGAGATGCGGCGGTTCGAAGGCCGGCTCGCGGGCGTCCGCACGGGGTTGGTCGGGGCGGGCGGCAACGCCGATGAGCAGCACCGGAACACGGTCCGTAAGTGATCGACATGCGCAGGGTGACGGGCCGTGTGAATCTGGTCGGGCAAGTTCCCCCCACCCCACCACGGGAGTGAACCCACATGGGTATGAAGGACCAGTTCCAGGAGAAGTCCGAGCAGTTCCAGCAGCAGGCCAAGCAGCGTGCCCAGCAGGGCAAGGAGCAGCTGCAGAACCGCGGCCGCCGTCGGGACGAGGACATGGACGAGCAGCAGCGTCAGCGGGAGTCCGAGGAGCGCTTCGACCGGGACTACGACGCCTGACGTCGAGCGCTGAAGACGGCTGAACGCGTCATGCGCTGAAGTGGAAGGGTGCCCCGAGGCGAAGGGGCACCCTTTCTCACGTCCGGGGCGGCAGCTTCGGCCGGGAGCGGTCGGGTACGTCGCGGTACGTCGGAGGCGTCGCCGGGGGGTTGGTCTCCAGCAGGCCGAGGGCGAGCCGTACCGCGTCGTCGAGTACCGCGTACCGGCCCTCGGCCCAGTCCAGCGGGGTGCGCAGCGCCTCCAGGTCGGGGGTGACGCCCTTGTTCTCCACGGACCAGCCGTACGCGTCGAACCAGGCCGCGTTCATCGGCACCGTGATCACCGTGCCGTCGCCGAGCCGGTGCCGGCCGGTCATGCCGACCACCCCGCCCCAGGTGCGCTGGCCCACCACCGGGCCCAGTTCGAGCAGTTTGAACGCGGCGGTGATCATGTCGCCGTCGGAGCTGGTCGCCTCGTCCGCGAGTGCCACGACCGGTCCGCGCGGGGCGTTGGAGGCGTATGACACGGGCTGGGCGTCGCGGGTGAGGTCCCAGCCGATGATGACGCGGGTCAGCTTCTCCACGACGAGTTCGCTGATGTGGCCGCCGGCGTTGCCGCGCACGTCCACGATCAGCGCGGGGCGGGACATCTCCATGCGCACGTCGCGATTGAACTGGGCCCAGCCGGAGCCGCCCATGTCGGGGATGTGCAGATAGCCGCACCGGCCCTCGCTCAACTCCCGTACCACCGAGCGGCGTTTGGCGACCCAGTCCTGGTAGCGCAAGGGCGTCTCGTCGATGAGCGGGACGACCGCGACCCGCCGGGGAGGGCCCGTGCCCTCCGGATCGGAGGGGCCCGAAGGGTCTTCCGCGGAAGGGTGGTGGGCGGCGGGCGGGCGGAACGTCAGCTCCACCGTCGTACCGCCCGCGCCCGCGAGCAGCGGGTAGGGGCCGGTGACCGGGTCCACCGGGCGGCCGTCGACATGGGTGAGGACCGCGCCCTCGCGGATGCCGGTGCCGGCCAGCGGGGAGCGGGCCCGGGAGTCGGAGGAGTCGCCGGGCAGGATGCGCCGGACCGCCCAACCACCCTCACGGGGAACGAGGTTGGCGCCGAGCAGGCCCTGGCGGCGCTGGTAGTGCGGGGGGCCCTCGTTGCGGCGGGCGGCGGTGACATAGGCGTGGGAGGTGCCGAGTTCGCCGAGGACCTCGCGCAGCAGGTCCGCGAACTCGTCGGGGGAGGCGACCCGCTCGACCAGCGGGCGGTACTGCTCCAGGACCGCGTCCCAGTCGATGCCGCACATGCCGGGTTCCCAGAAGTAGCCGCGGATCAGCCGCCCGGCCTCCGCGTACGCCTGGCGCCACTCGGCGGCCGGGTCGGCCTCGTGCAGGATGCGGCGGGTGTCGATCCACACCGTGGAGTCGCTGTCGCCCGGATCGGTGGCGGGCACCGCGCGCAGCTCGCCCTCGTCGGCCACGACCAGCCGGGTGCCGTCGCCGCTGACCGCGAAGAAGTCCAGGTTCCCGACGAGTTCGGACTTCTTCGCCTTCCCGATGTCGAAGTGTTCGAGCGTGGGCCGGCCGCTGGTGTCGTCGGGGTTGGCGAAGGTCTCGCCGAGCGCGCCGGAGATCGGCCAGCGCAGCCAGACGAGCCCGCAGCCCGCGACCGGGTACAGCCCCGAGTACTTGGAGGCGCTGACCGGGAAGGGGGTGACCCTGCTCTCCAGGCCCTCCGCCTCGACGGTCACGGTGCCGCCCTCCTCCTCGGCGTCCCCGCGCTCGACGGGGTCCAGCCCCCCGGCGGCCGGACGGCCCTCGGGGTTCAGGGCGAACGGGGACGGGGTCGCCGACGACAGCGGCACCAGATACGGGCGGCAGCCCAGCGGGAACGACAGGTCGCCGGTGTGCACGTCGTACACCGGGTCGAAGCCGCGCCAGGACAGGAAGGCGAGATAGCGGCCGTCCCGGGTGAAGACCGGGTTCTCGTCCTCGAAGCGGCCGTTGGTGACGTCGATGACCGTCCGGTCCTTGATCCGGGCGAGTTTGATCTGTCGCAGCGACCGCCCGATCCCGGGGTGGGACCAGGTCAGCCAGGCCCCGTCGGGAGAGAAGGAGAGGTCGCGCACCGGCCCGTTGAGGGAACGGATCAGCTCGGTGACCTCGCCCCGGCTCTCTTCACCGGTGTCGACCAGCAGCAGCCGCCCGTCGTGCGCGGCGACGGCCAGCCGCTGCCCCTCCGGGTCGGCCACCGTCTCCAGCACCCGGCCCAGCCTCCCGACGGCCAGCCGCCGGGGGGCGCGCTGGCCGGTCGCCCGGGGCAGGGAGGCGATCTCGACGGCGTCCTCGCCCTCGGCGTCCGTCACGTACGCCACCCGGTCGCCCGCGCCGAGCGTCTCCGGCAGCCGGACCCGTACACCCGGGGTGTCGGTGAGGGTGCGGGCGGGACCGTCGCGGTGGGTGAGCCAGTACAGGCTGCCGCGTACGACGACGGCGCTCGCGCGGCCGGTCTCGTCGACCGAGATGCCGTCGAGGTGACGGGCGGCGGGCACCTGGTAGGGGCGCCGCCCGGAGCGCGGCCCGCTCAGCGTCACGTCGAGACGGCGCGGGGCGGCGCCGGGGGACAGGTCGTCCACGATCCACAGATCGCCGGCGCACTGGTAGACGACCCGGGTGCCGTCGCCGGCGGCGTGCCGGGCGTAGAAGGCGTCGTGGTCGGTGTGGCGGCGCAGGTCGGAGCCGTCGTACGCGCACGAGTACAGGTTGCCGACGCCCTCGTGGTCGGAGAGGAAGGCGATCCGGCCGGCGACGAACATCGGGGAGTGCAGATGCCCGTCGAGCCCGTCGAGCAGCCGGTGTCCGTGCAGCCACAGCCTGCCCGTGGCGCCGCCCCGGTAGCGCTTCCAGGAGGCGGGTTCGTGCGGCGGGGTGCCGGTGAGCAGCAGCGACTTGCGCTCCCCGGCGAGGTCGGCGACCTGGATGTCGGAGACCGGGCCCCAGGGCAGTTTGCGGCCCGGACTGCCGTCGCAGCCGAGCTTGTAGGCCCAGGTGAAGTACGAGAAGGGCTCGCCGTGCGAGGCGACGGCGAGGATCTCGGCGTGGCCGCCTTCGTCGGGGGGTGCCCAGCCGCAGACCCGGGTGTCGGAGCTGCCCCAGTAGGTGAGGCGCCGGCCCGGTCCGCCGTCCACCGGGACGAGGTGCACCTCGGGGTCGAGGCTGCGCCAGCTCGTGTACGCGATGTGGCGGCCGTCGGGGGAGAAGCGGGGGTGCCCGAGCTTGGTGCGGTCGACGGTGAGCCGCCAGGCGCGGCCCGGAGCGTCGAGCGGGGCGAGCCAGAGGTCGTCCTCGGCCACGAAGCACAGCAGGTCGTCCTTGAGGTGGGGCAGACGCAGATAGCTCACCTTTCCCATGCTTTTCCGGGGGACGGACCGCAGCAACTTATACGGAACCGACAACCGTGACGCAGACCACGAACGAAACCGTTTCGTTTCGTTAGCGGGGTGGAGTACCTTGGTCCTGTACGAAACCGTGTCGTTCCTTTGACGCGGTGGACACCGGAGCGGAAAGGTGAGCGGTATGAACGAAGTCGCGACGGTGCGTCGCAGCCGGATCACCCCCGAGCGCGAGGCCGAGCTGTACGGGGCCGTGCTCGACCTGCTCCGCGAGGTCGGTTACGACGCCGTCACCATGGACGCCGTGGCCGCCCGCACCCGGTCCAGCAAGGCCACCCTCTACCGCCAGTGGGGCGGCAAGGCCGAGCTGGTGGTGAGAGCGATGCGCAGCCAGAAGCCCGGCGGCATCGCCGACATCGACACCGGATCCCTGCGGGGTGACCTGCACGCCGTCGTCGGGCGTGAGGACGACTGCGCCATGGAGCAGAACGCCGCCCTGATGCGCGCGCTCGCCATGGCCGTGCACATGAACGACGATCTCCGCCAGGCGTTCAAGGAACTCCTGGTCGAACCGGAGATGGAGGAGTTCCGGCGGATGATCCGGCGCGCGGTCGACCGGGGCGAGGTCCGCCCGGACAACCCGGCGCTGGACTACATGGTGCACATGCTCGTCGGCGCGTTCGCCACACGGACGCTGATCGACGACCTGCCGCCCACGCAGGAGTTCCTCACCTCGTACATCGACGCCGTGGTGCTCCCCGCCCTCGGCGTGACCACCCCCTGACCGTCCCCTCGGTCAACCGTCACCACCTGACGTCACCGCTCACGTCGTCGGGCTGATCAAACCTGCCCCGAAGCAACCACGACCTGACCGGGAGTACGCCCTCGTGGCCACTTTCCTCTATCGACTCGGCCGGTTCGCCTTCAGGCGACGGCACTTCGTAGCCCTGTTCTGGGTGGCGCTGCTGGCGCTCGCGGGCGTCGGCGCGGCCGGCGCCCCCGCGGCCGGCAACTCGTCCTTCTCCATCCCCGGCACCGAGGCCCAGAAGGCCTTCGACCTGCTGGAGGAGCGCTTCCCCGGCTCCAGCGCCGACGGGGCGACCGCACGCGTCGTCTTCAAGGCGCCGGCCGGCGAGAAGATGACCGACACCGACCACAAGAAGACCGTCCGGGACACCGTCGACACCCTCGGCGACGGCTCCGAGGTCACCCGCGTCACCGACCCCTACGAGGGCGGCGGCGTCAGCGAGGACGGCACCATCGCCTACGCCTCGGTGAGCTACAAGGTCTCCGGCATGGAGCTGGAGGACTCCTCCCGCGACGCCCTGGAAGGCGCCGCCGAGGACGCCCGTGACGCCGGGCTGACCGTGGAGATCGGCGGTGACGCCCTCCAGGCCGTCCCGCACACCGGTTCCGCCGAGATCATCGGCATCGGCGTCGCCGCGGTCGTCCTGGTCATCACCTTCGGCTCGCTGCTCGCGGCCGGGCTGCCGCTGCTCACCGCGATCATCGGCGTAGGCATCGGCGTCTCCAGCATCACCGCCCTGGCCAGTACTCTCGACCTCGGCTCCACCACCTCCATCCTGGCCTCGATGATCGGCCTCGCGGTCGGCATCGACTACGCGCTGTTCGTCGTCTCCCGCTACCGGGCCGAACTGGCCGAGGGCCGCGAGCGCGAGGAGGCGGCCGGCCGGGCCGTGGGCACGGCCGGTTCCGCGGTGGTCTTCGCCGGCCTCACCGTCGTGATCGCCCTGGTCGGTCTGTCGGTCGTCAACATCCCGATGCTGACGAAGATGGGCATCGCCGCCGCCGGCACGGTCGCCCTCGCGGTCCTGATCGCCCTCACCCTGATCCCCGCCCTGCTCGGTTACGCGGGCCGCCGGGTCCGCCCCGCAGGTGAGAAGGGCAAGCTGCTCGGCGGGGGCCGGGCCGCGAAGAAGCCGCAGCGCCCGAACATGGGCACCCGCTGGGCGAGCTTCGTCGTACGCCGTCCCCTGGCCGTCCTGCTGCTCGGCGTCGTCGGCCTGGGTGCCGCGGCCGTCCCGGCGGCCTCGCTGGAACTGGGCCTGCCCGACGACGGCTCGCAGCCGACGTCCACGACCCAGCGCCGCGCCTACGACCTGCTCTCCGAGGGCTTCGGCCCCGGCTTCAACGGTCCGCTGGTGGTCGTGGTCGACGCCAGGAACAGTGACGACCCGGATGCCGTCTTCAAGCAGACCGGCGACGACATCAAGGCCCTCGACAACGTCGTGAACGTCGCCCCGGCGGCCCCCAACAAGGCCGGCGACACGGCGACGATCACCGTCGTCCCCGACTCCAAGCCCTCCTCGGTGACCACCGAGGACCTGGTGCACGACATCCGTGACACGGGCGTGGACATCAAGGCCGACACCGAGGCCGACGTCCTGGTCACCGGCGCCACGGCGATGAACATCGACGTCTCGCAGAAGCTCAACGACGCGCTGGTGCCGTATCTGATCCTGGTGGTCGGCCTGGCCTTCCTGCTGCTGATCGTGGTCTTCCGGTCGATCCTGGTCCCGCTGAAGGCGGCCCTCGGCTTCCTGCTGTCCGTCATGGCGGCCCTCGGCGCGGTCGTCGCGGTCTTCCAGTGGGGCTGGCTGTCCGGCCTGATGGGCGTCGAGGAGACCGGCCCGATCATGTCGATGATGCCGATCTTCATGGTCGGCGTGGTCTTCGGACTGGCCATGGACTACGAGGTGTTCCTCGTGACCCGGATGCGGGAGGCCTACGTCCACGGTGAGAAGCCCGCCCAGGCCGTGGTGACCGGCTTCAAGTACAGCGCGCGGGTGGTGACCGCGGCGGCGGTCATCATGATGGCGGTCTTCTCCGGCTTCATCGGCTCCAGCGACTCGATGGTCAAGATGATCGGCTTCGGTCTCGCGGTCGCCGTCCTCTTCGACGCGTTCGTCGTCCGCATGGCGATCGTCCCGGCGGTACTGGCCCTGCTCGGCGAGAAGGCCTGGTGGCTGCCGAAGTGGCTGGACCGGGTCCTGCCCAACGTGGACGTCGAGGGCGAGGCCCTGCGCACGGAGGGCGACCGGAAGGACGAGGACCGGGAACTCGTCCGGGCCTGACGGCCTGAACGATCACAGAACCAGCCGGTGAGGGCTCCGTGGGGACGGGGCGCCCTCACCGGCTTCCTTCCGCGGGGGTTCCGGGACTCCGTGTCAGGTGCCGTATACCGTGGAGCGATGTCCGACGTGAACGACCCAGACCACCAACTCTCCGTTGTCCACCGTGTAGATGACGCGGTAATCGCCGACACGGAGCCGGCGCCGGTCCGGCTGGGAGACGAGCGCCGTGGTGTTGAAGCCGAGCGGGTCGGTCTCCAGTTCCGTCAGTTTGACCAGGATCCGGAGCGCCATGTCCCGGGGGATCTTGCGCAGCTCAGCCTGGGCCTCCGGCCGGAAGACGGTGCGACATGCGTTACTCACCGCGCTCCAGTGTTTCCCTCATGACGTCCTCGATCGGGATGCCGGCCGCCGGATTCGCCATGCGCTCGTCGATGATCCGGTTGATCTCGCGCTCTTCCCACTCCTGGTACCTGCGAAGGACCTCTATCGACACGACCGCGGCCACCTGCTTACCGCGCCGGGTGATGACCGTGGGTGTGTCGTCACGGTCGGCCCGCTCGACCACCTCGGCCAGGTGGGCGCGCACGTCACGAATGGACTCTATGGGCATCTGCGTCATGCGCCAAAGGTACATGGTGTTCCATGTGTACACACTGGCTCGTTGCTGCTCGCGCACGTCGCCCCGGGGCGACGTGCGCGAGCGCACCCCGTGACCCCGCTGGTGACCGTGGCCGTCCTGCTCGCCGCGGTCACCCACGCCGGCTGGAACGCCATCGCGCACAGGATCACCGACAAGCTGGTCGGGTTCACGCTGATCTCCGGCGGCGGTCTGCTGATCGGGCTGGCGGCGGTGCCGTTCGTGCCGTTCCCGGCGGCCGGGGCGTGGCCGTACCTGTTCTGCTCGGCGGCGATCCACATGGCGTACTACGCGCTGCTGATGAAGTCCTTCCGGCTGGGCGACTTCGGCCAGGCGTACCCCATCGCCCGCGGCAGCGCTCCCCTGGTCGTCACGGTGCTGGCCGCCGTCTTCGCGCACGAGGTGCCCGACGGCTGGGCCACCGCCGGGATCGCCCTGTCCTGCGCGGGCCTGACCGGTGTCGCCCTGTGGGGACTGCGCGGGCGCCGGCCCGACTGGGCGGCGATCGGGGCGGCCCTGGCGACCGGCCTGACCATCGCCGTGTACACCGTCGTCGACGGGCTCGGCGTACGGGTCTCGGGGTCGTCGTTCGGCTACATCGCCTGGCTGATGGCGGTCCAGGGCACGGTGATCCCGGCGTACGCCCTCTGGCGCTGGCGGCGGGAGACGGGCGCCCGGCTCCGGCCGCACGCGGGTCTCGGCCTGCTCGGCGCCGTACTGTCCGTCGCCGCGTACGCACTCGTCCTGTGGGCCCAGACCCGCGCGGAACTCGCCCCCGTCGCGGCACTGCGGGAGTCGTCGATCATCGTGGGCGCCGCCATCGGGGCGCTGTTCTTCAAGGAGCGGTTCGGTGCCCCGCGGATCGCCGCGGCCGGGCTGCTGGTCGTCGGGATCGGGCTGATGCTGCGCGCGGGGTAGCGCGTTTCACCGTCGCACGGGCGGGTGCACGGCAGCGGTGCGAGGCGCACCCTGGAATGAGAATGTTCCGGAGGTGATCGTCATGATGCACACCACAGTGGGATGGCACGTGGAGATGGAGTTCGAGGAGGACGAGCGGCAGACGCGCGCCGTCGCGATGGTCCGGCTGCCCGACGGGAGCGAGGTCCGGGCCAACGGCCACGCGAACCGGCACCACACCGACTCGAATCAGCCCCGGGTCGGGGAGGAGATCGCCGGCGCACGCGCACTGAACGAACTCGCCATGCAGATGCTGACCAAGGCGCACGGCGAGATCGACGACGCGTCGGGCCGCATCTCGCACCCGATCCACGTCTAGTGACCTGAGTCGGAGATTCGTCTGGATCAGGCCGGCTTCAGGCGACGGCGCCTCACAGCCGAGCCGGGCCCCGCGACCCCGGCAAGATCCAAACGACATCTCCTAGGCCGTCAGGGCCTGCCGTACCGCCCGTATCAGCGCCTGGGCCCTGGGGTCCGCCGTCACCGTCCTGCGGAAGCCGTTGGTGACATAGCCGAAGGCGATGCCCGACTCCGGGTCGGCGAAGCCGAGGGAGCCGCCGCGGCCGGGGTGACCGAAGGAGCCCGGGGCCAGGAGGGGGGAGGCACCGCCGTGCAGCATGTAGCCGAGCCCGAAGCGGGTGCCGACGACCAGCACCCGGTCGGGACCCGCCGACTCCTCGGCGCGGGCGAGTGCGACGGTGGCCGGTTCGAGGAGGCGCACGCCGTCGACCGGGCCGATCAGTGACGCGTAGAAGCGCGCCAGTCCGTCCGCCGTCGCGATCCCGTTGGCCGCGGGCAGGGCCGCCGCGCGGAACACCGGGTCGTTCTGGTCCGGGAAGGGGGTGATCGCCGCGAAGGCGCGGCGGGTGAGGGAGGACGGGTCGGCGTAGGCGTCGGTGACCGAGCGCTTGGGGCGGGCGCGGAGCGTCCCGGACGGCGCGGGCGCCTCGATCCTGCCGACCGTCCCCACACGGTGGGCCTGCGCGTCCGGCAGCCCCACCCACAGGTCCAGACCCAGCGGACCGGCGATCTCCGACGCGATCCACTCGCCGCAGCCCCGGCCGGTCACGCGGCGCACCAGCTCGTCGACCAGCCAGCCGTAGGTCAGCGCGTGGTAGCCGTGGTCGGTGCCCGGCTCCCACACGGGGGCCTGTGCGGCGACCGCCTCGGCGGCCCGCACGGGATCGGCCGCCTCGTCCGGGGTGAACGGACGGTCGAGGACGGGGAGCCCGGCACGGTGGTCGAGCACATGCCGGACCAGCAGCCGCTCCTTGCCGTGCGCCTTGAACTCCGGCCAGTGGTGGCCGACCGGCGCGTCCAGGTCCAGCTCGCCGCGCTGGTGCAGCAGCAGGAGTACGGCGGCGGCGACTCCCTTGGTCGCCGAGCGCACGACCTGGACCGTGTCCCGCTGCCAGGGCTCGGTGCCGTCGACGTCCTTCACCCCGGCCCACAGATCGACGACCTTGCGTCCGTCCCGGTACACGGCGACGGCAGCGCCCCGGTCCCCGAGCGTGTCGAAGTTCCGCGCGAACGCCTCCCCGACCGGCTCGAAGCCCCCGGCCACAGTGCCGTGCACGTCCACGTCCCTCGGTCCCTTCCCGTCGCCCGCCTTTGACGGTGGGTTCAACAGCCTTGTTCCGCCTGCGATTCCTGGGCCGCACCGGCCGGGCGGGATCGTTACGCCGATGTTGCGGCGGGGGTCAGGGGGCCTGCTCCACTGCCGCGTCCGCGCGGCGGGCCAGCTGCCACAGCGTCTCGCGCAGGTGCGTGACCTCCGGTCCTGTCAGCTCCGCCACCGACAGCAGCGCGCTCGGCAGGACGGCCGCCCGCTCGCGCAGCTCCTCGCCCCGGTCGGTGAGCGCGATCAGCACCGTGCGCTCGTCGTGCGCCGCGCGCTCCCGGTGGACCAGACCGGCCGCCTCCAGCCGCTTCAGCAGCGGCGACATCGTGTTGTAGTCCAGACGCAGGGCGGACGCCAGCTCCTTGACCGTCGTCTCGCCGCGGTCCCAGAGCACCAGCAGGACCAGGTACTGCGGATACGTCAGCCCCAGTCCGTCGAGGAGCGGACGGTACGCGGCCGTCACCGCGCGGTGGGCGGCGTACAGCGCGAAGCACAGTTGCTCGTCGAGCAGCAGTGAGACCTCTGTCTCCTCGTTCGTCACGCGCCCATTGTCTACGGACGGCCCGGCGTGACAGATACGGAACGCGGATCGAAACCGTAGGGAAGTTCCAGGCGATGGGCGCGCATCAGGGTGTCGTCGGCGAGCAGCTCCGCCGTGGCACCGTCCGCCGCGATCACGCCGTCGCTGAGGATCAGCGAGCGCGGGCACAGCTCCAGGGCGTAGGGCAGGTCGTGCGTGACCATCAGGACGGTGACGTCCAGGGAGCGCAGGATGTCGGCGAGTTCGCGGCGGGAGGCGGGGTCCAGGTTGGAGGACGGCTCGTCCAGGACCAGGATCTCCGGCTCCATGGCGAGGACGGTCGCCACGGCCACCCGGCGCCGCTGGCCGAAGGAGAGGTGGTGCGGCGGGCGGTCCTTGAACTCCGCCATGCCGACCCGGTCCAGCGCCCGGTCCACCCGCTCCTCCAGCTCGGGCCCCCTGAGTCCGGCCGCCGCCGGGCCGAACGCCACGTCCTCGCGCACCGTCGGCATGAAGAGCTGGTCGTCGGGGTCCTGGAAGACGATGCCGACCCGGCGCCGGATCTCCGCCATGTGCCGCTTGCCCACGGGCAGACCGGCCACCGTCACCGTGCCGGTGCCGCCGGTCAGGATGCCGTTGAGGTGGAGGACGAGGGTGGTCTTGCCGGCGCCGTTCGGGCCGAGCAGCGCGGCCCGTTCGCCGCGCGCGAGGGAGAAGTCGACGCCGAACAGGGCCTGGTGGCCGTCGGGGTAGGCGAACGCGAGGCCGGAGACCTCCAGGGAAGCAGTACTCACAGGGTCCATCCCAGCAGACAGACGACGAGGGCGGCCACGGGGAGGGCGAGGGCGTACGACCACTGCGCCCGGTCCGCGGTCACCTCGTCGATCACCGGCATCGAACCGGCGTACCCGCGGCTCACCATGGCCAGGTGCACCCGCTCGCCGCGTTCGTAGGAGCGGATGAACAGCGCGCCCGCCGACTTGGCGAGGACGCCCCAGTGCTTCACCCCGCGCGCCTCGAAGCCGCGGGACTCGCGGGCGATCTTCATCCGCCGCATCTCGTCGGCGATGACATCGCCGTAGCGGACCATGAAGGAGGCGATCTGCACCAGCAGCGGCGGGAGTCTCAGCCGCTGGAGGCCGAGCAGCAGTTCGCGCAGCTCGGTGGTGGAGGAGAGGAGGACCGAGGCGGCCACGCCCAGGGTGCCCTTGGCCAGCACGTTCCAGGCGCCCCACAGTCCGTTCACGCTCAGCGACAGCCCCAGGACGTCGATCCGCTCACCCTCCGCGACGAACGGCAGGAGGACGGCGAAGGCGACGAACGGGACCTCGATCAGCAGCCGCTTGAGCAGGAAGACGGCCGGGACGCGGGCGGTGTACGCGACGAGGGCGAGCAGTCCGGCGTACACCGCGAACGCCCACACCGCCTCGCGCGGGGTCGACACGACCACCACCACGAAGGCGAAGACGGCGGCGAGCTTGGTGTGCGGCGGCAGGGCGTGCACGGGGGAGTGCCCGTGCCGGTAGAGCCGGTGGGTGTGGCCCGCTCCCACGTCAGACGCTCGTGTTGGTGGGCGACGTGGCGTCGGCCGTGTCGTCCGTACGGCGCCTGCGGACCGCCCAGAACACGCCGGTGCCCGCGACGACCGTCACGCCCACGCCGATCACGCCGGCCAGACCGCCGGAGAGGCGGGCGTCGTCGACGTCCTTGACGCCGTAGTCGGCCAGCGGGGAGTCGGCGGTCGCGTGCTCCTCCGCCTTCTCGTCGATGCCGTGGTCGGTGGCGACCTTCTCCAGGCCGTCCGGGTTCGCGGAGGCGTAGAAGCTGACGAACCCGGCGAGGACCAGGGAGGTGACCAGGCCGGTGATCCAGACCTTCCGGTGGGAGCGGGCGGCGGCCGGGACGGGCTCCGGCTCCGAGGAGTCCGGGGCGTCGACCAGCTCGCCGTTCACCCGCAGCTTGAGCTTCTGCGTCAGCCCGCGCGCCCCGTGCACCAGGTCCGGGCGGACGGCGATGACCGCGCCGACGGTCAGGGCGGTGATCACGGCCTCGCCGATGCCGATGAGGACGTGCACGCCCACCATGGCGGTGGCGACCTTGCCGAGGGCGACGTCGGCGGTGCCGCCGATCGCGTAGAGCAGCGTGAAGACGACGGCGGAGGCCGGGACGGAGACGAGGGCGGCGACGAAGGACGCGGCGGTCACCGAGCGGCGGGTGCGCGGCAACACCTTCACCAGGCCGCGGAAGAGCGCGTAGGCGACGACCGTCGTGACGATCGCCATGTCGGTGATGTTCACGCCGAGCGCGGTCAGCCCGCCGTCGGCGAAGAGGACGGCCTGCATCAGCAGGACGACGGAGACACAGAGGACGCCGGTGCAGGGGCCGACGAGGATCGCGGCGAGGGCGCCGCCGAGCAGATGGCCGCTGGTTCCCGCCGCGACGGGGAAGTTCAGCATCTGTACGGCGAAGATGAACGCCGCCACCAGGCCGGCCAGGGGCGCGGTCCGCTCGTCGAGTTCGCGGCGCGCGCCGCGCAGGCTCACGGCGACCGCGCCGGCGGCGACGAGTCCGGCCGCGGCGGACACGGGGGCGTTGATGAATCCGTCAGGTGCGTGCACGGACTCGATGATGTGGCCTGTTGCAAACGTTGCGCAAGAGCGAGCGGCTTGTTCTGCCTCACGCGTACCTCGTCTGTGATATGCGCCTCCCGGACGCGCCAATTCCGGATCGGGTGCACGATTGAACGGGGGGTGGGTATACGGATTGCACGCCTTTCATGCAGATTGACGCAGCGCAAAGGGGCCACCGATGTCCGTAGTCGAGCAGTACGCGCGAGCCCACATCGTCACCGACGTCCTGGAAGAGGACCGCGGAGCGGTACCCGTGGTACTGCGCTACGACCCCGAGCGGGACCCCCTCTGCGTCCGCGTGACCCTTCCGGGCGCCGCGCCCCGCGAGTGGGTCGTCGACCGGAAGCTGCTGGAACAGGGCCTGCTCGCCCCCACGGGCCGGGGCGAGATACGGGTGTGGCCGTGCGGCCGGGTCCAGGCCGTGATCGAGTTCCACACCGCGCGGGGCGTGTCGGTGGTGCAGTTCGAGACCAAGACCCTGACCCGGTTCCTGCGGCGGACCTACGCGGCCGCCGAACCCGTCCCGCACTGACCCCCCGGCCTGCTCAGCCGGCGCTCCTCAGCAGTGCCGCCACGATCGGTCCGGCCGTCGAACCGCCGTGACCGCCCTTCTGGACCACGCCCGCGGCCGCCAGGTCCCCGCGGTACGCGGTGAACCAGCCGTTGGGCTGCTTCTGCCCGTCGACCTCGGCCGACCCGGTCTTGGCACCGGTCTGCCCGCTCACCCCGGCCATCGCCTCCGCCGCCGTGCCGTGGGCCGCGGTGTACGACATCAGCTCCCGCAGCTGCGCCAGCGTGCCGGCCGACAGGGTGCGCGAGGCCGTCGCGAGCTTCCGCCCGTCGACCTCGGGGGAGACCAGGTACGGCTGGTGGAAGACGCCCGACTGGACCGTCGCCGACACCGACGCCATGTTCAGCGGGTTCATCCGCACCCCGCCCTGGCCGATCAGGGAGGCCGCCATCGGGGCCGCCGACTGCACCGGTACCGAGCCGTCGAAGGTCGGCACGCCGGTCTGCCAGTCGTTCCTCCCCAGCCCGAACACCTGCTGGGCCTGCTTGGTCAGGTCGTCGTCCTTCAGCTCGGGCGCCTGGCTGATGAAGGCCGTGTTGCAGGAGCGGGCGAAGCTCGCCTTGAACGTGCCGTCCTTGATCTCGAACTTGTCGTCGTTCTGGAACTTCCAGCCGCCGTAGCTGAAGTACTTCGGGCACGGGTGCTTCTCGTCCATCGAGGCGAGGCCCTTCTCGATCAGCATCGAGGAGGTGATCACCTTCATGGTGGAGCCCGGTGCGAGCGAACCCTGGAACGCGGTGTTGAAACCGTGCGAGGAGTTCGCCACCGCCAGGATCTCGCCGGTCGACGGGCGCAGCAGCACCACCGACGCCCGCTCCTTCTTCGCCACCTGCGCCTCGGCGGCGGCCTGCAGGGCGGGGCTCAGCGTGGTCCGCACCGTGCCGGGCGTGCCCTCGCTCAGCTCCAGCAGGGTCTTGTCGGACAGCTCCGCCTTCTTCGACGCCTTGCCGCGGACGATCCGCAGCTCGACGCCGGCCTTGCCGCCCGCCTTCTCGCCGTACTTCTCGCGCAGCCCGTCCAGCACCGTCCCCAGGGACGGGTAGGCGGCGGTGGTCAGCTCGCCGCCGTCCCGGTCCAGCGCCTTGACCGGCGGGGTGCCCGCCTCGCCGGTGACCAGCTTGTCGCCGTCCTTGAGCTCGGGATGCACGACGGCCGGCTGCCAGGCCACCCGCGGCTCACCGTCCCCGGCCCGGCGTACGACGGTCAACGCGCTGTCGTACGCCAGCGGCTTGCCGACGTCCTTGTACGACACCGTGCCCTTGACGGCGAAGGGGACCTTGCCGCCGGCGGGGGTGCCCGCGGTGAGGGTGACGTCCGTGACCCGGGCGTCCTTGGCGTAGGCGGTCAGCAGGGCGGCCGCGGCCTTCGGGTCGTCGGTGGCGGCGGCCGCCTCGCTCACCTTCCCGGCCTGCCAGGCGGTGAGGAAGCGC
Organism: Streptomyces sp. NPDC020731; assembly: GCF_044334705.1. NCBI lineage: Bacteria > Bacillati > Actinomycetota > Actinomycetes > Kitasatosporales > Streptomycetaceae > Streptomyces > Streptomyces sp. NPDC020731. Next base: position 156,898 of record NZ_JBIRTN010000009.1, on the reverse strand, counting down.
TCGGCCGCGTCGGTGACCTCACCGGCGGACAGCGGACCGGTCCTGACGTCCTCCGCCTGCTGCGCGGAGGACGTCCGGGTGCCGTCCTCGGCGGAGGCGCCGCCGAGCAGCGCGTAGGCGCCGAACCCCGCGCCGCCGACGACCACGGCGATCACTCCGCCGAGCACGGCGGGTCTCGTCCTGCGCCCCTCGGCGTTCCTTCTGTTCCCCACTGCTTCCCGTTCCTCCGCTGTCCGCCGGGCTCCCCGTGGCCCTCGTGCCGCTCACGTGTGCCAACGACGGCCACCACCCTAGAGTCCCGCCCGGTGCCCGGCGCGGTCAGCCGGCCGCTCGTAGCACGGCTGCGACAATCGGGCCGGCCGCGTCGCCGCCGTGGCCGCCCTGCTGGGCCATGGCCGCCGCCGCCACGTCGTTGCGGAAGCCGGTGAACCAGCTGTCGGAGGTGGCGTTGCCGTCGACCTCGGCGGAACCGGTCTTCGCGCCGATGTCGCCGCCGAGCCCGGACATGGCCTCCTGCGCGGTGCCCTGGGTGGCGGTGAGCCGCATCATCTGCTTGAGCTGGGTGGCGGTGCCCGCCGGGAGCCCCTTCGCCCGCGCCAGCTGCCGGCCGTCGAGGTCGGGGGAGACCAGGTACGGCTGGCGGAAGGCGCCGGTGATCGCGGTGGCCGTCACGGAGGCCATGTTCAGCGGGTTCATCTGCACCTGTCCCTGGCCGATGGCGTTCGCCGCGCGGTCCGGTCCGGCGACGGCCGGGACGCTGCCGTCGAAGGAGACGATGCCGGTCTTCCAGTCGTCCCGGCCGAGCCCGAACCGCTCCTGCGCCTCCTGGGTGAGCGAGGCGTCGCCGAGCGGCTCCTCGTCGACGAGCTTGATGAAGGCCGTGTTGCAGGAGCGCAGGAAGCTGTTGGCGAGGCTGGCGCCCTCGTTCGGCTGCATGCCGGTGAGGTTCTTGAAGGTCTGGCTCTGCCAGGTCGCGGTGGACGGACAGGGCGCCGGACCGTTCATGGAGGTCACGCCGTTGTCGATGAGCATGGCGGCGGTGATGATCTTCATGGTGGAGCCGGGGGCGACCCGGCCCTGGAAGGCCGCGTCGAACCCGTCGTCGCGGTGGTTGGCCACCGCCAGCACCTCACCGGTGCTCGGCTTCACCGCCACCACCGACGACTTGGCGTACTGCTTCACCGCCTTCTCGGCCGCGGCCTGTGCCCCGGCGCTGAGGGTGGTGCGCAGCTTGCCCGGCTTGCCCTCGGTGAGGGTCAGCAGCGGGGTGTCGGCGGCGGCCTCGCCCGCGGCCCCCTCGGCATGCCTGATCACCAGCTCGACGCCGGGGGTGCCGCCCGCCTTCTCGCCGTACTTCTGGCGCAGGGTGTCCAGGATCGGCCCGAGCGAGGGGTACTTCTCCTTCGTCAGCACCGTGCCGTCACGGTCCACCGCCTCGATGGGCGGCTGCGCGGCCTCCCCGGTGACGAGGGTGTCGCCCTCCTTCAGATCCGGGTGGACGACGGACGGCTTCCAGCCGACCAGCGCCCGCCCGGTGGTCTGCCCGCGCACGACGGTCAGCTCGCTCCTGTAGCTCAGCGGCTCGGACTTCCCGTCGTAGGAGACGGTCGCCTTCACGTCGAACGGCACGGTGGTGCCGGTGGCCTTCCCGGGCGTGATCTCGACGTCGCCCACGCGGGCGTCGTCGCCGTACGCCGTCAGCAGCGCGCCGGCCTCCTGCGCGTTGTTCGTGTACGACGCCGCCTGCGACGCCTGCCCCTTCTCCCAGGCCGCGAAGAAGCTCTTGGTGGTCTCCTCGACCTCCGCCGCGTCCGGCGGCCCGGACTTCTTCGTCTCCGCGGCGCTCGCGCCGCTCCCCCCGTCACCGTTCACGGCCGACACGATGTTGTAGACGCCGTACCCGGCCCCGCCCACCATCACCGCGAACACACCGCCGATGACGGCGGTCCTGACCCCCTTGCTCATCGGACGCTCCCCCTCCGCCGGCCCCCCACGTCTTGTGAACGTGTTCAAAAAGACCGGTGAGTGAGCACTGTATGCGCAGGGGGTGACGACCGGGGCGGCTGTTTCCGTTTGTTGTCCGAACAGAGATCCACCCGGCGACCGGAACGGCTCAAACCCAGGTGTCCAGCCACATCCGCGCCCGCCAGTCGTCTATCGGGATCGGGGTGCCGGTGTAGATGGGCCAGAAGTAGATGAAGTTCCACGCGATCAGCAGGGTCAGCACGCCCGCCGCCGTCGCGCCCGCGACACGGCGGGTGTCGGTGGAGCGGGGCGGGCCGACGAGGGCGCCCAGGAGCATCGCCACGGCCAGGCAGAGGAAGGGGAGGAAGACGACGGCGTAGAAGAAGAAGATCGTGCGCTCCTGGTACAGGAACCAGGGTGCGTAACCGGCCGCGATGCCGCAGGCGATCGCGCCGGCCCGCCAGTCGCGGCGCAGCAGCCAGCGCCACAGGACGTACAGGAGCGCGAAGCAGGCCGCCCACCACAGCATGGGGGTGCCGAGGGCCAGCACCTCTTGGGCGCACTTCTCACCCGCGTCGACCGGGCAGCCGTCCGTGCCGGGGGCCGGGGACTCGTAGAAGTAGGAGACCGGGCGGCCGGTGACGATCCAGCTCCAGGGGTTGGACTCGTAGGTGTGCGGCGAGGACAGGCCGACGTGGAAGTCGTAGACCTGGTTCTCGTAGTGCCACAGGCTGCGCCACCAGTCGGGGAACAGCCAGGACCAGTCGCTGTCCTTGCCGTCCTTGGCCGCCCAGTCGCGGTAGTAGCCGCCGGTGCCGTCGGCCGGGGAGAGGATCCAGCCGATCCAGGAGGCGAGGTAGGTGACCACCGCCACCGGCACGGTCGACAGGAACGCCCAGCCCAGGTCGCGCCGCAGCACCGCAACCCGGGGGCGCCGGGCGCCCGCCACCCTGCGCGCGCCGACGTCCCACAGCACCGCCATCACACAGAACGCGGCCATGATGTAGAGGCCGTTCCACTTCGTGCCGATCGCCAGACCCAGCGTCACACCCGCCGCCAGGCGCCAGGGACGGAAGCCGATCCGGGTGTTCTCGGCGACGTACGCGTCCGGGCGGATCCGGCCGTCCGCGTCCACGGGCAGCGCCGCGGCGAGCTTCTCCCGCGCCCGGTCCCGGTCGACCACCAGAGCACCGAACGTCGCGAGCACGAAGAACATCAGCACGCCGTCGAGCAGCGAGGTCCGGCTCATCACGAAGTGCAGCCCGTCCACCGCCATCAGCGCGCCCGCGAGACAGCCGAGGAACGTGGAGCGGAACAGGCGCCGGCCGATCCGGCACAGCATCAGCACGGAGAGCGTGCCGAGCAGGGCCGTCATGAACCGCCAGCCGAACGGGTCGAAGCCGAACATCAGCTCGCCCAGCCCGATCACGTACTTGCCGACCGGCGGATGCACGACGTACGCCGCGTCCGTCGGGACGGGGACGGGACCGCCCGAGAGGATCAGATCGTTGGCGTTCTTGCCCCAGTTGACCTCGAACCCGCGGTGGACCAGCGCCCACGCGTCCTTGGCGTAGTACGTCTCGTCGAATATCACCGCCTTCGGGCTGTCCAGGTTCCAGAACCGGAGCACGCCCGCCAGCAGCGTGACCAGGAGCGGGCCGCCCCACCCCGACCAGCGGGTGATGCGCTCCGCGAGCACCGGCGGCACCCCGAACGTGTCCCACAGCCGCTTCGACGGCTCCGTGTACGGCGGGACCAGGCGGTCGCGGACGTCGTCCGCACGGACATCGGTCTCGCGGGCGTCATTTCTGGCCGGGCCCGACACCGGATAGCCGAAACGGCGCAGCCGCTGCTGCCACGACGGCCGCTCTTCGTACGGCGGCCGGTCCTGCCGGGTGTCCCTGGAGGACGCGGTACTGGTCACCGCGCCATCGTAGGGAACAGCGCTGTGTGAGTCCCGCGCATGGCCGGTATGCCCCGCCTCCGTCCGGTGCTGGGAGGATGGGGGAGTGACCGGAATCCTCGTACTCGCAGGCACCCCCATCGGCGACGTCTCCGACGCCCCGCCCCGGCTCGCGGAGGAACTGGCGGGCGCCGACGTCGTCGCCGCCGAGGACACGCGGCGGCTGCGGCGCCTCACCCAGGCGCTCGGCGTCACACCCGGGGGACGGGTCGTGTCGTACTTCGAGGGCAACGAGTCCGCCCGCACGCCCGAGCTGGTCGAGGAGCTGGCGGGCGGCGCGCGCGTGCTGCTGGTGACGGACGCCGGGATGCCGTCCGTGTCCGACCCCGGCTACCGGCTGGTCGCCGCGGCCGTCGAACGGGGCGTCAAGGTCACCGCGGTGCCGGGGCCGTCCGCGGTGCTCACCGCGCTCGCCCTGTCCGGGCTGCCCGTGGACCGGTTCTGCTTCGAGGGGTTCCTGCCCCGGAAGGCCGGCGAGCGGCTGGGACGGCTGCGCGAGGTCGCCGACGAGCGGCGCACCCTCGTCTACTTCGAGGCCCCGCACCGCCTCGACGACACGCTCGCCGCGATGGCCGAGGTGTTCGGCGGGGAACGCCGGGCCGCCGTCTGCCGGGAGCTGACCAAGACGTACGAGGAGGTCAAGCGGGGCCCGCTGGCCGAACTGGCCGCCTGGGCGGCGGAGGGGGTGCGCGGGGAGATCACCGTGGTGGTCGAGGGGGCGCCGGAGAAGGGGGCCGGGGAGACCGACGACGCCGAGCTGGTGCGGCGGGTGCGGGTGCGGGAGGAGGCCGGTGAGCGGCGCAAGGAGGCGATCGCGGCGGTGGCGGTGGAAGCGGGGGTTCCGAAGCGGCAGGTCTTCGATGCGGTGGTGGCCGCCAAGAACGCGGGGGCGTGACCGGCTCCAGGGGCGCGAAGCGGCCTCCGAGCAGGTCGCTTCTCCGGTGAGCGGGCGCCCCACGGGCAGGTGAAGCGGCCCGGCGGAAGGCAAAGCTCCGGCACCGTCCACGCGGCGGTCGGACAAGGGGACACCAAATCGTCGCCAACACTCGGCTGCCCCTCCTGCGCTCGCGGCCGTGGAGCAGTCCACTGGGAACCGGGACGGATCCGTCCCTCCAGCGGACCGACAGGAGTCGGGATGACCGAGATCACCGGGCAGGCCGCGCTGCGCGCGGGCGCCACCGCCGTCGTCAACGAGTCGTACTCCTTCGCCTGTATGCGCTGCGGGTACGGCTGGGAGCAGTCGTACGAGATAGAGCACCACACCGACGCCGACGGCCACGACTTCGTGATGTACGTGGCGGACGGCCGGATCGTCCCCTCCCCGCTGAACCGGCCGACGTGCCAGAACTGCGACGGCCACGTCGTACGGATCATGCGGCCGGGCCGGGTCGCCTCCGCGCGGGACGCCGCCCACCGCGAGCGCCGGGTGCCGCCCGCCGGGCCCGTCGAGGCGGTGTGGGAGCCCGGGGGAGCAGGGCCGGTGGAGGAGCATCACCACTGGCGGCTCTCCAGGCTGCTGCACCCCTTCCGCAGGGCCGGCTGACGCCCGCGCCGCTTCCGTAGGATCGGGGGCATGTCTTCGAACGCCCCCGACAAGAACGCCGCCCCGCCGCTCCCGGAGCCCCTGCGGGTGCCGGTCGCGGACTCGCACACCCACCTCGACATGCAGTCCGGCACCGTGGAGGAGGCCCTCGCCAAGGCCGCGTCGGTGGGTGTGACGACCGTGGTGCAGGTCGGCTGCGACCTCGAGGGGTCCCGGTGGGCGGCTCGGACGGCGGCGGCCCACGGCGCCGTGCACGCGACCGTCGCGCTGCACCCCAATGAAGCGCCCCGCATCGTGCACGGGGACCCGGACGGCTGGTCCCGGCAGGGTGCCCGCGAGCCGGGCGGGGACGCGGCACTGGACGAGGCGCTCGCCGAGATCGACCGGCTGGCCGCGCTGCCCCAGGTCAAGGGCGTCGGCGAGACCGGGCTCGACCACTTCCGCACCGGACCGGAGGGCAAGGAGGCGCAGGAGCGGTCCTTCCGCGCCCACATCGAGATCGCCAAGCGGCACGGCAAGGCCCTCGTCATCCACGACCGCGACGCCCACGCCGACGTCCTGCGCGTGCTGAAGGAGGAGGGCGCCCCCGAGCGCACCGTCTTCCACTGCTACTCCGGGGACGCCGAGATGGCGGAGATCTGCGCGAGCGCCGGGTACTACATGTCGTTCGCCGGCAACGTCACCTTCAAGAACGCGCAGAACCTGCGGGACGCGCTCGCCGTGGCCCCGCTGGAGCTGGTCCTGGTGGAGACCGACGCGCCGTTCCTGACGCCGGTGCCGTACCGGGGCCGGCCGGGCGCCCCGTACCTGGTGCCGGTGACCGTGCGCGCCATGGCGGCCGTACGGGGCGTCGACGAGGACACCCTCGCCGCCGCCCTCGGAGCGAACACGGCCCGCGCCTTCGGTTATCCACAGGCGTGACCTGCGGGGTCCCCGTGCCCCGTACCCTTGTCCCGTGACCAGTCCCACCCCCGACGCCCTCCTGGGCCCCGCCGACGTCCGCGAACTGGCGGCCGCCCTCGGCGTGCGGCCCACCAAGCAGCGCGGCCAGAACTTCGTCATCGACGCCAACACGGTCCGCCGTATCGTGCGCATCGCCGAGGTCCGCCCCGACGACGTGGTCGTCGAGGTCGGCCCGGGGCTCGGCTCGCTCACGCTGGCGCTGCTGGAGGCCGCCGACCGGGTCACCGCCGTCGAGATCGACGACGTCCTCGCCGCCGCGCTGCCCGCGACCGTCGCCGCCCGCATGCCCGGACGGGCCGAGCGGTTCGCCCTGGTCCACTCCGACGCGATGCACGTCACCGAGCTGCCGGGCCCCGCCCCGACCGCGCTGGTCGCGAACCTGCCCTACAACGTGGCCGTCCCGGTGCTGCTGCACATGCTCGAGAATTTCCCGAGCATCGAGCGCACCCTCGTCATGGTCCAGTCGGAGGTCGCCGACCGGCTCGCCGCCCCGCCCGGCTCGAAGGTGTACGGAGTGCCCTCGGTCAAGGCCAACTGGTACGCGGAGGTCAAGCGGGCCGGGGCCATCGGGCGGAACGTCTTCTGGCCCGCGCCGAACGTCGACAGCGGGCTGGTCTCGCTGGTCCGCCGCGCGGAGCCGCTGAAGACCGGCGCCTCCCGGCGCGAGGTGTTCGCCGTCGTGGACGCGGCCTTCGCCCAGCGCCGCAAGACGCTGCGGGCCGCGCTGGCCGGGTGGGCCGGTTCGGCGGCGGCGGCGGAGGCCGCCCTGGTCGCCGCCGGGGTGTCGCCGCAGGCCCGGGGCGAGTCGCTGACCGTCGAGGAGTTCGCGCGCATCGCCGAGAACGCCGGGAACGCCAAGAGCGCCAAGAACGCCGGGAACAAGGAGCAGGGTCAGCAGTGAGCGTCACCGTTCGCGTCCCCGCCAAGGTCAACGTCCAGCTCGCGGTCGGCGCGGCGCGGCCCGACGGCTTCCACGACCTGGCCAACGTCTTCCTCGCGGTGGGGCTGTACGACGAGGTCACGGTCACCGGCGCCGACGAGCTGCGTGTGACCTGTGCCGGCCCCGACGCCGGCCAGGTCCCCCTGGACCGCACGAACCTCGCCGCCCGCGCCGCCCTGGTGCTCGCCGAGCGGTACGGCCGTGACGCGGACGTGCACATCCACATCGCCAAGGACATCCCCGTCGCCGGTGGCATGGCGGGCGGCAGCGCGGACGGCGCGGGCGCGCTGCTCGCGTGCGACGCGCTGTGGGGGACGGGCGCCTCGCGCGAAGAGCTCCTCGACATCTGCGCCGAGCTGGGCAGTGATGTGCCGTTCAGCCTGGTGGGAGGGGCGGCGCTGGGCACCGGGCGGGGCGAGAGGCTGACGGAGCTGGAGGTGGGGGGCACCTTCCACTGGGTGTTCGCGATGGCCTCGCGGGGGCTGTCGACACCGGCGGTGTTCCGGGAGTTCGACCGGCTGGGGGAGGGGTCGGAGATTCCCGAGCCCGTGGCCTCGCAGGAACTGCTCGACGCGCTCGCCAAGGGGGACGCCGACGCGCTCGCCGCCGCCGTCTCCAACGACCTTCAGCCGGCTGCGCTGTCGCTGTTCCCCGAGCTGGCGGACACGCTCGCGGCGGGGCGGGCGGCGGGGGCGCTGGCCTCGCTGGTGTCGGGGTCGGGGCCGACCACGGCGTTCCTCGCCCGGGACGCGGAAGCGGCGGACGGGATCGCGGACGCCCTGCGGGCCTCCGGCACCTGCCGCACGGTGCGTGCGGCGGCAGGTCCCGTACCGGGTGCGACGGTCGTCTGAAGCGCTCAGGGCCGCGTTTCGACCGGGCCCAGGCCGATGGCGATGGTGGAAGGCTTGTCGACCTTGATCCGGTCGCGATGCCAACCCATGTGTACGTAGGACTGCGTCATCGGGTCGAGCTCGTAGACATGGATGAGAGGGCGGCCGGTGGTTCCGTCCCTGGACGGGATCCTGCTGCCTGCCCTCCACGGTAGCCGTCCGTTTCCGATCACGTCATTACAGGGGGTGACCGTCCCCTCGCGTTCCGGCCGCCCTCCGGCAGGGCCTACGCTTGAAAGCTGATCGATCCACCGGGCAGGAGAGTAATGGCCGTCAATCTGGTCAATGTCGAGAACGTCAGCAAGGTGTACGGGACGCGTGCGCTGCTCGACGGAATTTCCCTCGGCGTCTCCGAAGGGGACCGGATCGGGGTCGTGGGGCGCAACGGGGACGGCAAGACCACCCTCATCCGGATGCTGGCCCGGCTGGAGGAGGCCGACACCGGGCGGGTGACGCACTCCGGCGGGCTGCGGATCGGGGTGCTCACCCAACACGACTCCCTCGACCCCGGGGCGACCGTCCGGCACGAGGTCATCGGGGACATGGCCGACCACGAGTGGGCCGGGAACGCCAAGGTCAGGGACGTACTGACCGGGCTGTTCGGCGGGCTGGACCTGCCCGGGTTCCCCAAGGGCCTGGACACCGTCATCGGGCCGCTGTCCGGCGGTGAGCGGCGGCGGATCGCGCTCGCCAAGCTGCTCATCGAGGAGCAGGACCTGGTCGTCCTCGACGAGCCGACGAACCACCTCGACGTCGAGGGCATCGCCTGGCTCGCCCAGCACCTGCGCGAGCGGCGCTCCGCGCTCGTGTGCGTCACCCACGACCGCTGGTTCCTCGACCAGGTCTGCACCCGCATGTGGGACGTGCAGCGCGGTGACGTGTACGAGTACGAGGGCGGTTACTCCGACTACGTCTTCGCCCGCGCGGAGCGTGAGCGCATCGCCGCCACCGAGGAGGTCAAGCGGCAGAACCTGGTCCGCAAGGAGCTGGCCTGGCTGCGGCGCGGCGCTCCCGCGCGGACGTCCAAGCCGCGCTTTCGCGTGGAGGCCGCCAACGAGCTGATCAAGGACGTGCCGCCGCCGCGCGACAGCAGCGAGCTGATGAAGTTCGCCTCCTCGCGGCTCGGCAGGACGGTGTTCGACCTGGAGGACGTCACGGTCCATGCCGGGCCCAAGGTGCTGCTCGAGCACATCACCTGGCAGCTCGGGCCCGGGGACCGTATCGGTCTGGTCGGGGTCAACGGCGCCGGGAAGACGTCCCTGCTGCGGGCGCTGGCGGAAGCGGCCCGCAGCGAGGGCGAGGTCCAGCCCGCGGGCGGCCGGGTCCGGGTGGGCAGGACGGTCAAGCTCGCCTATCTCTCCCAGGAGGTCGCCGAACTCGACCCCACCTGGCGGGTGCTCCAGGCCGTACAGGCGGTGCGGGAGCGCGTCGACCTCGGCAAGGGGCGGGAGATGACCGCCGGGCAGCTGTGCGAGACGTTCGGCTTCAACAAGGACAAGCAGTGGACGCCGGTCGGGGACCTGTCCGGCGGTGAGCGGCGGCGGCTGCAGCTGCTGCGGCTGCTGATGGACGAGCCCAACGTCCTCTTCCTCGACGAGCCCACCAACGACCTCGACATCGAGACCCTCACCCAGCTCGAGGACGTCCTCGACGGCTGGCCCGGCTCGATGATCGTCATCTCCCACGACCGGTTCTTCGTCGAGCGCACCACCGACCGGGTGTTCGCCCTCCTCGGCGACGGCACCCTGCGGATGCTGCCGCGCGGGATCGACGAGTACCTGGAGCGCCGCAAGCGGATGGAGGAGGCTGCCGCGGCCGCCGTTTTGGCCGCGGTGCCTCAGGGTTCCGCGCCGGAGAGGAGCGCCGCCGACCAGCGCGCCGCCAAGAAGGAACTGCAGAAGATCGAGCGGCAGCTGGACAAGGTCTCCGAGAAGGAGACCAAGCTGCACGCCGCCATCGCCGAGCACGCCACCGACTTCGCGAAGGTGGCCGGACTCGACGCCGAGTTGCGGGAACTGGCCGGACAGCGGGACGAGCTGGAACTGCGCTGGCTGGAACTGGCGGAGGACGCCTGAGCCACCCGGCCCGTCCGCGTGCCGGGGGCGCGCGTGGAGTGAAGAGGGCGTGCTGTGCTTTCCGGGGGGATCCCCCCCCCGGACCCCCGCGCGTAACAGGGGCATCACGGGCCGGTCCTCCCTTGGGAACAGGGGAGGACGCGGCCCGGTGGCGTGTCGGTACCGGGTGATAGAAAGGGGCCCGTCTGAGAAACGTCTGAAGACGACTCTGGGTTCATCGCGTACCTCAGGGCGTGGCTAAAAATCAGTGAGCAAGGGGGGACGCGCTGATGACGCAGCCGCCGAACCAGCCGCCGCAGGGTGGCTTCGGAGCACCGCAGGATCCGCCGCCGGGGGGTGGCTTCGGGGCTCCGCAGACGCCCCCTCCGCCTCCGCAGGGTCCGCCACAGCCCGGATACGGGTATCCGCAGCAGCCGGGACCGTACAACTCCGGGCCGTACGCCTCCGGGCCCTACGGACAGCCGCAGCAGCCGGGGCCGTACGGGCAGCAGCCCGGGTACGGATACCCGCCGCAGCCGCAGTTCCCCGGGGCGCCCGGCACGCCACCGCCCGGCGGGCCCGGCTCCCGCAGCCCCTTCAAGGGTAAGCCCGCCATGATCATCGGCGCCGCCGTGGCCGCGCTGCTGGTGATCGGCGGCACCGTGTGGGCCGTCTCCGGTGACGACGGCAAGAAGGACAAGAAGCCCGTCGCCAAGCAGACCGACGCCCCCGAGCCGGGTGGCTCGTCCGGCGCCCCGGTCAACCCGGGCGACGGCAGCGGTGACGGCGGCGAGGACCCGGAGAACCTCAACGAGGGCCGCCAGGACGGTGAGTCCAAGGTGCTCTGGTACAAGGAGGCGCCCGACGCGCCCGGTTCCGGCGCCGACGCCCCCGGCATGTGGGTCACCGAGAAGACGGCCGTGAAGGCCGCCTACAAGGAGCTCTCCGCCTACAACGTCGGTGACGGCGAGCCCACCTGGGACACCATCGCCTTCCCGCAGGAGATATGCGCGGTCACGGAGGCGAAGACGGCCGACGACAAGGTCGTCATCGCCTACAAGAGCGGCAAGAGCGACAGCGCCAAGTGCAACCAGCTGCAGCTCGTCGACCTCAACACCGGCGAGAAGGGCTGGACCCAGGAAGTCGCCGAGGGCGCGCTGTTCGACTCCGTGCTCTCCATCGAGATGTCCCTCACCGGCAACACACTGATGGTGGGCCGCTCGCAGTCCGGCACGGCGTACGACGTGACCAGCGGCAAGAAGCTGTTCGACGCGAAGAAGTACGGCGACGCCCCCTGCTTCCCCGCCGCCTTCGCGGGCGGTGAGCGGCTGCTCCAGGTCGCGTCCTGCGGCGCCGGCGGCACCAACGAGCACGACGAGCTCCGGGAGCTCGACCCGAAGACCGGCAAGGTGAAGTGGACCCAGCCGTTCGACAAGGGGTGGCGCATCGAGCGCGCCTACTCCGTCGACCCGGTGGTCATCTACAGCACCAACGAGGACAAGAAGGCCTGGAACATCTCCGCCTTCACCGGCAGCGGCAAGTTCCGCTCCCAGGTCACCGTCGACGAGGACTTCGCCCCCGGCTGCGGCTGGGCCATCCTCGCGCGCGACCTCCAGGGCTGCGAGGGCGCCGTCGTCGACGGGAACACCCTCTACCTGCCCACCGAGGCGACCACCGGGGCCAACGAGATCGTCGCCATCAGCCTCGACAACGGCAAGGAGCGGTGGCGGGTCAAGTCCCCGGCCGAGGAGTCCATGCAGCCCGTGAAGGTCGAGGGCGGCAAGCTCATCGCCTACGTCGAGCCGTCGTACGACGCGGGCGGGCAGGTCGTGGCCATCCCCGTCAGCGGCAGCGACCACAAGCCGGCCGAGCTGATGCAGAACCCGCAGGGCGTCGCGGACGTCGAGAACAGCTTCTTCAGCAAGTCGATCGACTGGGTCGACGGACGCTTCTACATCTCGACCACACGACTGACCGGCAATGACGAGTCGAAGGAGAAGTTGATGCTCGCCTACGGCAAGTGAGGGTCGTACCCGTCCCCTTTCCGTCGCCCGTCGTCCCCTTCTCCGAGGTACTCACGTCATGACCCAGCCACCGCCTCCGCCGCCCAACCAGCCTCCGCAGCAGCCGGGGTTCGGGCCGCCGCAGCCGCCGTCCGCGCAGCCGCCGTCCGCTCCCGGTGGGCCTGATCTCAACAAGGCCCCCGAGCCCGGATACGGGTATCCGCAGACCCCGCCGACCCCGCAGACCCCTCCGGCCACGCCGCCGCCGGCTCCGCAGGGGCCCGGGTACGGGTACCCGCAGCAGCCGCCGGCCGCCGGGTACGGGTATCCGGGGCAGCCGCAGCCGGGGGCGTACGGGCAGCCGGGGGCATACGGGCAGCCCGGTTACGGGCAGCCCGGGTACGGGTACCCGCAGCCGCCGACCATGCCGATGCAGCCGCAACCGGGGGGTGGCGGGAAGAAGTTCAACGCGCAGGCCGCCATCATCGTCTCGGCGGTCGTGGCCATCGCCCTGATCGTCGGTGGCGGTGTCTGGTACGCGTCGTCGTCCGGCAAGGACGACGACAAGAAGAACACCGCGGAGACCGGCGAGGGCAAGAACAGGACGAACGGCGGCGGGGGAGGCGACAGTTCCTCCGGCGCCGAGGAGAAGGCGCCGGCCGACACCGGCTCCAAGGTGCTGTTCCAGGTGCCCGCGCCCAAGGTCCCCAAGGGCGTCACGAGCATCTCCACCTCCGGTTCCTGGCTGACCGACACGGTGTACGCCAAGAGCGGGATCGCCGAGATCGTCGGCTACGACCGTGCCAAGGGCACCGAGAAATGGACGATCGACCTGCCCGGACCGGTGTGCGAGGCCACCAACCGCGTCACCGAGGACAACAAGACGGCGATCACCTTCAAGCCCGCCATGCCGACCAAGGAGAACCCGCAGTCCTGCACGCAGGTCGCGGTGATCGACCTGGAGGCCGGCAAGCAGGTGTGGGCCAAGAACGCCAAGTCCGGCACCATGCCGATCAGCTTCAACAACGTCACGATCAGCGGCGGTACCGTCGCAGGGGGCAGCACCAGCGGCGGCGCCGCCTGGGAGATCGCCTCCGGCAAGCAGCTGTGGGCGCCCAAGACGTCCGACTCCTGCTACGACTCCGGGTACGGCGGCGGCGAGAAGCTCGTCGCGGTGCGCAAGTGCGGCACGTACGAGCAGCGGCAGCTGCACATCCAGACCATCGACCCGAAGACCGGGAAGGTGATCACCGAGTACAAGATGGACGAGGGCATCGAGTACGCCGCCGTCGTCTCTACCGATCCGCTGGTCGTGGCCGCAGACGTCGGTGACTCCGCGGGTGACGGCAGTGGCATCTCGGACTTCTTCTCCATCGACAACAAGACCGGCAAGCTGCGCACGCGCATCTCCGCACCGGGCGAGGAGTACGCGGCCCGCTGCGACGCCATCTACAAGCTGGAGAAGTGCAGCGGGCTGGCGGTCGGCAAGGACCGGCTGTACATCGCGACCGAGGAGCACGACGGCGCCGGGGAGTCGTACAGCCAGACCAACGAGGTCGTCGCCTTCGACCTGGCGACCGGCAAGCAGACCGGTCAGCGTGCCGACGCGGGTGACGGCTACACGATCACTCCGCTGCGGATGGACGGCGGCAACGTGCTGGCGTACAAGCGCCCGCCGTACGACAAGGGCGGGCAGATCGTCAGCATCGACGGCGGGACCTTCAAGCAGACGAAGCTGATGGAGAATCCGGCGACGGAGGCCGTGCGGGACGTGGAGGCGCGGATGTCCCCGGAATACGCGGAGATCCTGTTCTCGAAGGGCGGTCTGTACATGTCCGGTGTGTACGCCAGTGACTTCTCGTCGTCTTCGGACGAGAAGGAGTATTCGGTGATCGCTTTCGGTACGAGTTGATCGTTCGGTTTCTTTGTCATCGCGGCCCCGTCCCTGGTCAGGGACGGGGCCGCGGGCTTATCGCTCATCAGGTGCCCATCGCCGTCGAATGCGAGAATTTCGGCGATCCGGGGCGATTCTCGCCGGTAGGGGGAGCGCAACGTCGAACAAGCGTGTAGCTTCCGGGGGCATCCGGGGGTGCGTTGTCATGGGGGGTTGGTTGTTCGATGGGAGTGCGGCTGATGGTGGTCGACGACCACCGATTGCTCGCCGAGGCGTTGGCCTCGGCGTTGAAGCTGCGGGGGCACCGGGTGCTGGCGGCTGCGGCGCCGGCTTCCGGGGCGGCGGATCTGGTGATCAGCAGGGCGCCCGAGGTGTGTCTGCTGGGTACGGCGGCGCCGGCGGAGGCGGGGGCGTTCGACCCGGTGGTGAAGATCAAGCGGGAGCGGGCGCAGGTGGCGGTGGTCGTGCTGGGGCCGGTGCCGTCGCCGCGGGGCATCGCGGCGGCGTTCGCGGCGGGGGCGTCGGGATACGTGCGGCACGACGAGCGCATAGAGGGGGTCGAGCGGGCGATCATGAAGGCGCGGGCGGGGGAGGCCGCCGTGGCGCCGCAGTTGTTGCAGGGGGCGTTCGGGGAACTGCTGAATCCTGCGGCGCAGCCGGACGACGAGGGGGCGCGGTTGTTGCAGATGCTGACGCCTCGGGAGGTGGAGGTGCTGGTGCGGGTCGCCGACGGGGAGGACACCCGGCTGATCGCGGCGGGCATGGGCATCGCACCGTCCACGGCCCGGACGCATGTCCAGCGGGTCCTGATGAAACTGGGCGTGGGCTCCCGCCTGGAGGCGGCGGCCCTGGCCGCCCGGACGGGCCTGCTCGACCGCGCGGGCCCGGTGGGGGGCAGCGCTTAGACCTGCGGTGCGGGTCCGGGTCCGGGGTCCGGTGGGTGGATCGGGGGCGCGCACGCACCGACCTCTGCGGACGGCCACTCCCACCCCGTCACAGACGGCTGTACTCCCGCGGGCAGCCGCCGCCGTTCCCGCGGGCAGCCGCGCCGCCACTCCCGCGGGCAGCTGCCGCCGTTCCCGCGGGCAGCCGCGCCGCCGTTCCCGCGGGCAGTCGTGCCGCTGGGGCGGCACGGGTGGGCGCGACGGCACCCCGCAGGCGCCGGGCCGCGTGAACACCCCCCGCCCACACCGGCGCGGAGCACCTGCAAACGCGCCGGGCCGCACCTCCCGTACAGCGCCGCTTACTCCTCCCGTTCCCCCGGAACGACATCCGGCGGCGGCGGAGCCGTCGGCCTGAGCTTCAGCCAGAGCAGGAACAGCAGGCCGAGGACCAGCATCCCCAACCCCGTCCAGAGGTTGATGTTGACCCCCTCCGCCTTGTCGATGTCCGCATCGGACGCGGTGAATCCCGCGATCGTCACGATCACGCCGTACACGACGAACAACCCGCCGATGATCCGCCGGATGTCGAACAATCGTGCGGCCGTCGTGGACTTGGTCTCCAGCTCGGAGACCTCCCGCTGAAGATCACGCTCGGAATAGTGCTCGGACATGCTCTCTCCATCCTCCCGCGATCAGAACGAGAACGGGATGTAGCAGGCGGCGGCCAGGATCACCGCACCCCAGCCCAGCAACGCCGGCTTCCGGTACCACGCGTCGTCGCCCTCCGCGGGCGGCTCCGCCATGCCCGGGGAGCGCGTGCCGTAGACCAGGCCCTGGAGTTCCTCCGTCGGCTTGGGCGCGGTGAAGAGGGACACCGCGACCATGACCACCGCGCCCGCGACGAAGCCCGCGATCGCGGAGACGAAGTTGGCGCCCTGGTCGGAGGGGATGTCGATGATGCCCTGTTTGTAGATGACGAAGTAGTTGATCATCGCGGCGGTGGTGCCGGCGAGCAGGCCCCAGAAGCCGGACTTCATGGACGCCCGCTTCCAGAACATGCCGATGATGAAGACCACGAACATCGGCACGTTGAAGAAGGAGAACAGCGTCTGCAGGTAGCTCATGATGTTCGAGAACGAGGACGCGAGGAACGCCGTGCCGATGGAGGCGAGGACTCCGACCGCGGTGATCAGGCGGCCGAAGCGGACGTAGTACTCGTCCTCACGGTGCCTCACCACGTACTTCGCCCAGATGTCGGTGGTGAAGACGGTGTTGAAGGACGAGATGTTGGCCGCCATGCCGGCCATGAACGCGGCCAGCAGGCCGGTGACGGCGATGCCCAGGACGCCGTTGGGCAGGAGCTGCTGCATCAGGTACGGGATCGCGTCGTTGTACTGCAGGTCCGAGTCGCCCGTGCCGATCGCGGGGACCATCACGGCGGCGACCAGGCCCGGGATCATCACCAGGAACACGATGAAGATCTTCGGGAACGCGGCGATGAGCGGGGTGCGCTGGGCCGCCGAGAGGTTCTTGGCGGACAGGGCGCGCTGCACCTCGGCGAAGTTCGTCGTCCAGTAGCCGAAGGAGAGGACGAAGCCGAGTCCGAGGACGATGGTCAGCCAGTTGGCGCCGAGCGGGTTGTCGCTGCCGATGCCCGTGCCGCCCCAGGCGGTCATGAAGTCGTCGCCGCGTGACTCGGTGAGGGAGTCGGACAGGCCGTCCCAGCCGCCCACGCTCCTCAGGCCGAGCACCGTGATCGGGATGAGCGCGGCGAGGATGACGAAGAACTGCAGGACCTCGTTGTAGATCGCCGAGGACAGACCGCCGAGGGTGATGTAGGCCAGCACGAAGGCCCCGGCGACGACGATCGCCACCCACTGCGGCCAGCCCAGCAGCGCCTCGACCACGATCGCGAGGGCGTACAGGTTCACGCCGGCGATCAGGATGGCGGCGGCCGCGAAGAGGATCGAGCTGAACAGGTGGGCCGCCTTGTCGAAGCGCAGCAGCAGGAACTCGGGGACCGAGCGGACCTTGCTGCCGTAGTAGAACGGCATCATCACCAGGCCGAGGAAGACCATCGCGGGGATGGCGCCGATCCAGTACCAGTGGGTCGTGTAGACGCCGTACTGGGCGCTGTTGGCCGCCATGCCGAGGATCTCGGTGGCGCCGAGGTTGGCCGCGATGAAGGCCAGACCGGTGACCCAGGCGGGCAGGGAGCGGCCGGAGAGGAAGAAGTCGAGGCTGGTCTTGACCGAGCGGCGGGCGGCGAGGCCGATGCCCAGCACGACGACGAAGTAGATCCCGAGGATCGTGTAGTCCAGCCAGTTGGTGGGGAGCCGAAGCTCTGCGGCTAGATATGTGGGGGTTTGCATACACACTCGCTTCGTTCGCGAACTGATCCGGTGCGGAACCCATGCCTTCGTGTTCAGTAGTTGAACACTTCCCGTGACGTTCTTTGTTTGATCGTGATCAGCGAGGCTCGCTGGTGAGTTGTGATGTGTTATGTTTGATTGTGTTGATTGATTGGCGGGTGCGGAGGAGTGCGGCAGTGAAGAAGACCTCGACCCGGCTGGCCGACGGCCGCGAGCTCATCTACTACGACCTGGGTGACGACACGGTCCGCGACGCCGTCGACCGCCGTCCGCTGGACGCCACCGTCACCACGTCCGAGGTCCGCCGGGACGTGTTGCTGGGCGACTCCGTCGCCATCGCCTCCCACCGCCAGGGACGCACCTACCACCCACCGGCCGACGAATGCCCGCTGTGCCCCTCCGAGGGCGACCGGCTGAGCGAGATCCCGGACTCGTCGTACGACGTGGCCGTCTTCGAGAACCGTTTCCCCTCGCTGGCCGGGGACTCGGGCCGGTGCGAGGTCGTCTGCTTCACCTCCGACCACAACTCCTCCTTCGCCGGTCTGAGCGAGCGGCAGGCGCGACTGGTGCTCGACGCCTGGACCGACCGGACCTCCGAGCTGTCGCATCTGCCCTCCGTCGAACAGGTCTTCTGCTTCGAGAACCGGGGGGCCGAGATCGGCGTCACCCTCCAGCACCCGCACGGGCAGATCTACGCTTACCCCTTCACCACCCCCCGCACCGCCCTGATGCTGCGCCAAGTGGCCGCACACAAGGAGGCGACGGGCGGCGAGAACCTCTTCGACGCCGTGCTGGAGCGGGAACGGGCCGACGAGCGGATCGTCCTCGAGGGTGAACACTGGGTGGCCTTCGTGCCGTACGCGGCGCACTGGCCCTACGAGGTCCACCTCTACCCCAAGCGCCGGGTGCCCGACCTGCTCGGACTGGACGAGGCGGCGCGCACGGAGTTTCCCCGGGTGTATCTGGAACTCCTGAAGCGCTTCGACCGGATCTTCGGGGAGGGTGAGCCCCCGACGCCGTACATCGCGGCGTGGCACCAGGCGCCGTTCGGCACGCTGGAGGACTTCGAGGGCGTCACGCGTGACGACTTCGCGCTCCACCTGGAGCTTTTCACCATCCGCCGCACATCCGGCAAGCTGAAGTTCCTCGCGGGTTCCGAGTCGGGCATGAACGTGTTCATCAACGACGTGCCGCCGGAGCGCGCGGCCGAGCGACTGCGAGAGGTAGCGAGTTCATGAGCGGGAAGTACCTGGTGACGGGTGGGGCCGGTTACGTCGGCAGTGTGGTCGCCCAGCATCTGCTGGAGGCCGGCCACGAGGCCGTCGTGCTCGACAACCTCTCCACCGGCTTCCGGGAGGGTGTCCCCGCGGGTGCTTCCTTCATCGAGGGCGACATCCGCGACGCCGCCAAATGGCTGGACCCCTCCTACGACGGCGTGCTGCACTTCGCCGCGTTCTCCCAGGTCGGCGAGTCGGTGGCGAAGCCGGAGAAGTACTGGGACAACAACGTCGGCGGCACCATGGCGCTGCTCGGCGCGATGCGCGAGGCGGGCGTGCGCCGGCTGGTGTTCTCCTCCACGGCGGCGACGTACGGCGAACCCGAGCGGGTCCCGATCGTCGAGTCCGCGCCGACCAGCCCCACCAACCCGTACGGCGCCTCGAAACTCGCCGTCGACCACATGATCACCGGGGAGGCGGCGGCGCACGGTCTGGGCGCGGTCTCCCTGCGCTACTTCAACGTGGCCGGCGCGTACGGGCAGTACGGCGAGCGGCACGACCCCGAATCGCACCTCATCCCGCTCGTGCTGCAGGTGGCCCAGGGCCGGCGCGAGGCGATCTCCGTCTACGGCGACGACTACCCGACGCCCGACGGCACCTGCGTGCGCGACTACATCCACGTCGCCGACCTGGCCGAGGCCCATCTGCTCGCGCTGAACGCCGCCGCGCCGGGCGAGCACCTGATCTGCAACCTCGGCAACGGCAACGGCTTCTCCGTCCGCGAGGTCGTCGAGACGGTCCGCCAGGTCACCGGCCACCCGATCCCCGAGGTCGTGGCCCCCCGCCGGGGCGGCGACCCGGCGGCCCTGGTGGCGTCGGCCGCCACCGCCCGCGAGAAGCTGGGCTGGAACCCGTCGCGCGCCGACCTCACGGGGATCGTCGCGGACGCGTGGGAGTTCGCGCAGCAGCGCGCCGAGCAGGTCAAGTAGAACGTCACGAAGGGGCAGGGGTCAGGGCATGAGCGAGTCCAGCGAGGCCGTCGCGGGGTCCGTCGCCGAGCGGTTCGAGGAGCTGTACGGGGCCGCGCCGGACGGGGTGTGGGCGGCACCGGGCCGGGTCAACCTCATCGGCGAGCACACCGACTACAACGACGGCTTCGTCATGCCGTTCGCCCTGCCGCACACCGCGGTCGCGGCGGTGTCCCGGCGGGACGACGGCGTCCTGCGTCTGCACTCCGCCGACGTGGACGGGCCGGTCGTGGAACTGACGGTGGACGCCCTCACCCCCGAGTCCGACAAGCGGTGGACCGCCTACCCGGCGGGCGTGGTGTGGGCGCTGCGCGAGGCCGGGCACGCGGTGACCGGTGCCGACATCCACCTCGCCTCCTCGGTTCCGGCGGGGGCGGGCCTGTCGTCCTCGGCCGCCCTGGAGGTGGTGGTCGCGCTCGCGCTGAACGACCTGTTCGGCCTGGACCTGTGCGGCTGGCAGCTGGCCCGCCTGTCCCAGCGCGCGGAGAACGTCTACGTCGGCGCCCCCGTCGGCATCATGGACCAGACGGCCTCGGCCTGCTGCGAGACCGGCCACGCCCTGTTCCTCGACACCCGTGACCTCTCCCAGCGCCAGATCCCCTTCGACCTGGCCGCCGAGGGCATGCGCCTGCTTGTCGTCGACACCCAGGTCAAGCACAGCCACAGCGAGGGCGAGTACGGCAAGCGCCGCGCGGGCTGCGAGAAGGGCGCGGCCCTGCTGGGCGTCGACGCCCTGCGGGACGTCCCGTTCGCCGAACTGGACACGGCGCTGGAGCGGCTCGGCGACGAGGAGGAGGTCCGCCGGCTGGTCCGTCACGTGGTGACGGAGGACGAGCGGGTCGAGCGGGTCGTGTCCCTGCTGGAGGCCGGGGACACCCGCGCGATCGGCCCGGTCCTGGTCGAGGGACACGCCTCCCTGCGTGACGACTTCCGCGTCTCCTGCCCGGAGCTCGACCTGGTGGTGGACACCGCCGTCGCCGCCGGCGCCCTCGGCGCCCGCATGACCGGCGGCGGTTTCGGCGGCTCGGCCATCGTCCTGGCGGAGGAGGCCGACGTACCCGCCGTCACCAAGGCGGTGGAGGAAGCCTTCGCGGCGGCCGGCTTCACCGCTCCCCGCGTCTTCGGGGCGGTGCCGGCGGCGGGGGCGCGCCGGGTGGGCTGAGGCGGGGCGGCGGCGCCGGCCGGAGCCAGGCGTCACCGCCCGCGAAGCGTACGGGTGACACGAGGACGATGCGGATCGGGCCGGGTTCGCGGTCATGGCGTGGCGGCCCCTTCCGCGGTGTCCGTGGCACGGCACCCGGAGGCGCGTGAGGGCGAGCCGCGCGTGGACGAGACGCCAAAACGGCTCCGACCGTCCGGATCAGGCCAGCCGCTTGGTGAGGGTGTACTCCGTGATCCCCGGCGGGTAGTCGGGGATCACGCAGACCACCTCGTAGCCCTGGCGCCGGTAGAAGTGGGGGGCCTGGAAGTCCCAGGTCTCCACGCGGGAGGCCGCGCAGGCGCGTTCGGCGGCGGCGATGCGTTCCGCTTCCGCGAGGAGCCCGGAGCCCAGGCCCGCTCCCCGGTGGGGGGCGTCGACCCACAGGTGGGTCACGTGCAGCCAGGCCGTCCAGGTGTGGCCGACCAGGCCGCCGGCCAGTTCGCCGTTCGCATCCAACGCCCACACGTGCAAAGGCGATTCGCGCTCGCCCGGGGTTCCGCGCAGCGCCCGCAGGATCGGGGAGGCCGCGGTGTTCGTGTCCCGCAGCCGCCTGCGGAGCAGATCACGTCGGGCCTTGTCGACTTCTGTCTCAAGACGAAACATGCGGCTCACCATAAACGCGTAAGGCCGCCAGTTCTGCAAATAACCTTCCGCTCCCGGCCCCCGCCCGTACCCTGATGAACGGTGCCGGTGGGGGCCGGCGCCGTTCAGGGGGCGAGACAGTCGGGTACGGCGTCCGAGGTGGGGTGGCGGTTGTCGCGCGGCGGCGGCCGTGCGGCTGCGGTGGCCCGTCCCACGTCCGGTCAGTGAAGTGACAGGGGCCTCGGCGTCGTACCCGCGCCGGTGTCGTCTTCCGACGATGGGGTAATCCCCTGCTCCGTGAGGAGCTCGGGGAAGGGGGTTTCGTGGTTCGCATTCGAGTCCTGGTCGTCGACGACCATCGCATCTTCGCCGAGTCACTGGCCGCGGCCCTGGCCGCAGAGCCCGACGTCGACGTGTCCGCGGCGGGCAGCGGCCCGGCCGCGCTGCGCTGTCTGGAGCGGGCGGTTGCCGAGGGACGGCGGTTCGACGTGCTGCTCGTCGACGCCGACCTGGGCGGCAAGGTGCCGGGCGGCCGGCCGGCCGTCCCCGTGCAGGCCGGTGACGAGGACGGACTCGTCGACGGGATGTCGCTGGTCACCGGGGTGCGTTCGGCACAGCCGCAGGTACGGATCGTCGTCCTCGCCGAGAAGGACGATCCGGCCCGGGCCGCGCTCGCCCTGCAGGCGGGAGCCTCCGGGTGGGTGGCCAAGGACTGCTCGCTGAACCGGCTGCTCACCGTCATCCGGGGAGTGCTGCGCGACGAGACGCATCTGCCGCCCGCGCTGCTGACGGGTGTGCTGCGGGAGTTGACCGCCGCCCG
Organism: Streptomyces sp. NPDC020731; assembly: GCF_044334705.1. Classification (NCBI taxonomy): domain Bacteria; kingdom Bacillati; phylum Actinomycetota; class Actinomycetes; order Kitasatosporales; family Streptomycetaceae; genus Streptomyces; species Streptomyces sp. NPDC020731. The sequence continues at coordinate 134,579 of NZ_JBIRTN010000009.1, read as the reverse complement.
GCGGCACCGCACGGAGAGCGAACGGCTCGTGGAGTCCCTGACCCCGCGCGAGCGGGAGGTGCTGCGGTGCATGGTCGCGGGGCTGGGGCGCAAGGCGGTCGCCGAGCGCCTGTACCTGTCCCCGCACACCGTGCGGACCCACATGCAGAACGTCCTCGGGAAGCTGGGCGTGCACTCCACCCTCGCCGCGGTGGCCCTCGCCCGGCGGGCGGGTGTCGGACCCGTCGACCTAACCGGGGACGTTGTCGAACGGGGCGGTCAACTGGCGTAGCAGCCCCGCCAGTTCGCTGCGCTGGGCGTGGGTGAGTTCCCCGAGGATCGCCCGCTCCTGCATCAGCAGCCCGGCCAGTGCCTGGTCGGCGCGGTCGCGGCCCTCGTCCGTGAGCCGGACCAGGACACCGCGCCGGTCACTGGGGTCGGGCAGCCGCTCCACCAGGCCCTTCTTGGTGAGGCGGTCGATGCGGTTGGTCATCGTGCCCGAGGTGACGAGCGTCTGCGTGAGGAGCTGCCCCGGCGAGAGCTGGTACGGGGTGCCCGCGCGGCGCAGCGCGGTCAGGACGTCGAACTCCCAGGACTCCAGCCCGTGCTCGGTGAAGGCGAGCCGACGTGCCCGGTCCAGGTGCCGGGCCAGTCTGCTCACCCGGCTGAGCACCTCGAGCGGTTCCACGTCGAGGTCCGGGCGCTCCCGGCGCCATGCTGCGACCAGCCGATCGACCTCGTCCTCCATGACGATCAGTGTAGTGGTTGTGTCGATGTGAAGTCTCTTGATGTCGAGTCTCTTGACGTCGAGATGAGTGGAGGGTGAGGCTGGGTACCCGTCCACCGGAATTCGGGAGGCCCCATGTCCGCAGTGACCCCTGTCTGGGACCCCGCCCAGTACCTGCGTCACGCCGGTCACCGCACCCGGCCCTTCACCGACCTGCTCGCCCGCGTCCCGGACCTCCCGGGGGACCCGCCCCGCATCGCCGACCTCGGCTGCGGCGCCGGAAACGTCACGGCCCTGCTCGCCGACCGCTGGCCCGCCGCCCGCATCACCGGCTACGACAACTCGCCCGAGATGCTCGACCGGGCCCGCGCCGACCACGAGGGCGGCAGGCTCGACTTCGCCCACGCCGACGTCCGTACCTGGGTGCCGGACGGGTCGTACGGCCTGATCGTCAGCAACGCCACGCTGCAGTGGGTTCCGGGTCATGTGGAGCGATTCCGTGACTGGGTCGAAGGGATCGCCCCCGGCGGCACCTTCGCCTTCCAGGTGCCCGGCAACTTCGACGCCCCCAGCCACACCCTGCTGCGCGAACTCACCGCCTCCCCGCGCTGGCGGGGCCGTCTGGCCGGCGTCCCGCGCCACGACGACGCCGTACTCCGGCCGGAGGTCTACCTGGAGCGGCTGACCGCCCTCGGCTGCACGGCCGACGCCTGGGAGACGACGTACGTCCACCTGCTGACCGGGAAGGACCCGGTCCTCGACTGGGTCAAGGGCACGGGCCTGCGTCCCGTCCTGACGGCTCTGGCGGACGATCCCGAGGCCCGCGACGCGTTCGTCGACGCGTACCGGTCCGCCCTGCGAGCGGCCTATCCGGCCGGCCCCCACGGCACCCCGTTCCCGTTCCGCCGCGTCTTCGCGGTCGCCGTCAGGGAGGCGTGATGCTCACCGCCGTCGACCATGTGCAGCTCGCCGCCCCGTTCGGCTCCGAGGAGCGGCTGCGCGCGTACTACGCCGATGTCCTCGGCATGACCGAGACGCCGAAGCCGCCGGTCCTGGCGGCGCGCGGCGGCTGCTGGTTCGAGGCCGGAGACGTACGTCTCCATCTGGGCATCGAGGACGGCTTCCGCCCCTCCGGGAAGGCCCACCCCGGTCTGCTGGTGACCGGCATCGAGGCGTACGCCACCCGCCTGGCCGCCCACGGCGCCCCGGTCACCTGGGACGACAACCTCCCGGGCCACAGGCGTTTCTACTCCGAGGACCCGGTGGGCAACCGGCTGGAGTTCCTGGAGCCGGTCGGCTGACGGTCCCGCTGTCAGAGGGGTCCCTCCGCCTGCCGCCGCCGGTGATCGGCGACGGCCAGGGCGTCTTCCATGCCCTTGATCACCCGGGGAGCGACGAGGAGTGCGGTCGCGCCGCTGCCGTCGGTGATCACAACGGGCTCGTTGCTGCCGGCCAGTCGGCGGACCAGCTCGTCCAACCGGGCGGCGGCCTCGCCGATCGTCATTTCGGTCACGCCCGCACGATTCCACACGGTGGGCCGTGCGTTCAGCTCTTCCGGTGACCTATCAGCCGAGGCTTCGGCTCCAGGCCGTCCAGGCCGTGCCAGGCCAGGTTGACCAGGTGGGCCGCCACCTCCGCCTTCCTCGGCTTGCGGACGTCCAGCCACCACTGACCCGTCAGCGCGACCATCCCCACCAGGGCCTGCGCGTACAGCGGGGCCAGCTTGGGGTCGAAGCCGCGGCTCTTGAACTCGCGGACCAGGATGTACTCCACCTGGGTGGCGATGTCCGAGATCAGCGAGGCGAAGGTGCCCGTCGACTGGGGGATGGGGGAATCACGGACCAGGATGCGGAAGCCGTCCGTGTACTCCTCGATGTAGTCCAGCAGCGCGAACGCGGCCTGCTCGCACAGCTCGCGCGGATGACCGGCCGTCAGCGAACCCGTCACCATGTCCAGCAGGCGCCGCATCTCGCGGTCCACCACCACCGCGTACAGGCCCTCCTTGCCGCCGAAGTGCTCGTACACCACCGGCTTGGAGACCCCGGCCTTCGCCGCGATCTCCTCCACCGACGTGCCCTCGAAGCCCTTCGAGGCGAAGAGCGTGCGACCGATCTCCAGCAGCTGCTGACGCCGCTCGGCACCGGTCATCCGGGTGCGACGAACTCGCCGCGGCTTGTCATTGCTGGGGGTGCTGCTCGAGTCGGTCGCCACGGCGACCATCATGCCGCCTCGACGGACTCCGTCCCCTGCCGGGCGCCGCCTTCCGAGGTGTCACGGCGTGAATCGATACGCGAGCGTGACGGCCACCGCACGTCGTACGCCCAGCCCAGCTGCTCGAACCAGCGGATCAGACGGGCGGACGAGTCCAACTGCCCGCGCTCCACACCGTGCCGCGCGGACGTCGGGTCGGCGTGGTGCAGGTTGTGCCAGGACTCGCCGCACGACAGGACCGCCAGCCACCACACGTTGCCCGAACGGTCCCGTGACTTGAAGGGACGCTTGCCGACCGCGTGACAGATCGAGTTGATCGACCACGTCACGTGGTGCAGCAGCGCCACCCGGACGAGCGACCCCCAGAAGAACCCGGTGAACGCGCCCCACCAGGACATGGTGACCAGACCGCCGATCAGCGCGGGCAGCGCCAGCGACAGCATCGTCCACAGGACGAACTGCCGGGAGATCGCCCGCAGCGTCCCGTCCTTGATCAGGTCCGGCGCGTACTTCTCCTGCGAGGTCTGCTCCTCATCGAACATCCAGCCGATGTGCGCCCACCACAGGCCCTTCATCAGCGCCGGCACCGTCTCCCCGTACTTCCACGGCGAATGCGGGTCGCCCTCGGCGTCGGAGAACTTGTGGTGCTTGCGGTGGTCGGCCACCCACCGCACCAGCGGGCCCTCCACCGCCATCGACCCCGCGATCGCCAGCGCGATCCTCAGCGGCCGCTTCGCCTTGAACGAACCGTGCGTGAAGTGACGGTGGAAGCCGATGGTGATGCCGTGACAGCCGAGGTAGTAGAAGAAGACCAGCAGGCCGAGGTCCAGCCAGCTCACCCCCCACCCCCACGCCAGCGGCACCGCCGCCACCAGCGCCAGGAAGGGGACGGTGATGAAGAGCAGCAGTGTGATCTGCTCGATGGAGCGCTTGCGCTCACCGCCCAGTGTGGCGGAGGGCACGGCGTCGTCGGGTCCGGGTTGCTTCGGGGCTTCATCGATCACGTCGGAGCTTGAGGTCATGCGTGTCCCCTGTGGGGTATGCGGACTGAGGGTGGGTGCCGGGCCGCCGGAACCGTACGGTGTTCCTACGCCTCCGTAACCTACGGCAACGTAAGTATTGCAGTGCGTCGCCCGGCGGCAAGAGCCCGTGAGCCTGCGCGTCCGGGTCGACACCTATCCTTGAAGTCGGTCGGACAGCGCGGTCCGCTCTGATTTCTTCCCGGACGTCAGGCCCGCAAGCGGCACACGCCGCGCGGGACGCTGTCCGGGTTCCCTCCCAGACGAGCTTCAACACTGCAAGGAGCCGCACCTGTGAGCAGTGCCGACGATCAGGCCGTATCCACGGCGACCACGAGCAGCGAGCTGCGCGCCGACATCCGCCGACTGGGCGACCTCCTGGGCGAGACCCTGGTCCGGCAGGAGGGCCCGGAGCTGCTCGACCTCGTCGAGAAGGTCCGCCGACTCACCCGTGAGGACGGCGAGGCCGCCGCCGAGCTGCTGCGAGGCACCGAACTGCAGACCGCGGCCAAGCTGGTCCGCGCGTTCTCCACCTACTTCCACCTGGCCAACGTCACCGAGCAGGTCCACCGCGGCCGCGAACTGCGCGCCCGCCGCGCCGCCGAGGGCGGACTGCTCTCCCGCACCGCCGACCGCCTCAAGGACGCCGACCCCGAGCACCTGCGCGAGACCGTCCGGAACCTCAACATCCGGCCCGTCTTCACCGCGCACCCCACCGAGGCCGCCCGCCGCTCCGTCCTCAACAAGCTCCGCCGGATCGCGGCCCTCCTCGACACCCCGGTCATCGCCTCCGACCGCCGCCGCCTGGACACCCGGCTCGCCGAGAACATCGACCTCGTCTGGCAGACCGACGAACTGCGCGTGGTCCGCCCCGAGCCCGCCGACGAGGCCCGCAACGCCATCTACTACCTCGACGAGCTGCACGCCGGCGCCGTCGGCGACGTCCTGGAGGACCTCACCGCCGAGCTGGAGCGCGTCGGCGTCCACCTCCCCGACGACACCCGCCCCCTCACCTTCGGCACCTGGATCGGTGGTGACCGCGACGGCAACCCCAACGTCACCCCCCAGGTCACCTGGGACGTCCTCATCCTCCAGCACGAACACGGCATCAACGACGCCCTGGAGATGATCGACGAACTGCGCGGCTTCCTCTCCAACTCCATCCGCTACGCCGGAGCCACCGGGGAACTGCTCGCCTCCCTCCAGGCCGACCTCGACGCCCTCCCCGAGATCAGCCCCCGCTACAAGCGCCTCAACGCCGAGGAGCCCTACCGGCTCAAGGCCACCTGCATCCGGCAGAAGCTGGAGAACACCAAGCTCCGCCTCGCCAAGGGCACCCCCCACGAGACCGGCCGCGACTACCTCGGCACCGGCGAACTCCTCACCGACCTGCGGATCATCCAGGCCTCCCTGCGCGAACACCGCGGCGGCCTCTTCGCCGACGGCCGCCTCGCCCGTACGATCCGCACCCTGGCCGCCTTCGGCCTCCAGCTCGCCACCATGGACGTACGCGAACACGCCGACGCCCACCACCACGCCCTCGGCCAGCTGTTCGACCGGCTCGGCGAGGAATCCTGGCGCTACGCCGACATGCCCCGCGACTACCGGTCCAAGCTCCTCGCCAAGGAGCTCCGCAGCAGGAGGCCGCTCGCCCCCACCCCGGCGCCCGTCGACGCCGCGGGCGAGAAGACCCTCGGCGTGTTCCAGACCGTCAAGCGGGCCCTGGAGGTCTTCGGACCCGAGGTCGTCGAGTCGTACATCATCTCCATGTGCCAGGGCGCCGACGACGTCTTCGCCGCCGCCCTCCTCGCCCGCGAGGCCGGACTGATCGACCTGCACGCCGGCTGGGCGAAGATCGGCATCGTGCCCCTGCTGGAGACCACCGACGAGCTCAAGGCCGCCGACACCATCCTCGAGGACATGCTCGCCGACCCCTCCTACCGGCGCCTCGTCGCACTGCGCGGCGACGTCCAGGAGGTCATGCTCGGCTACTCCGACTCCTCCAAGTTCGGCGGCATCACCACCAGCCAGTGGGAGATCCACCGGGCCCAGCGCCGCCTGCGCGACGTCGCCCACCGCTACGGCGTCCGGCTGCGCCTCTTCCACGGCCGCGGCGGCACCGTCGGCCGCGGCGGCGGCCCCACCCACGACGCCATCCTCGCCCAGCCCTGGGGCACCCTCGAGGGAGAGATCAAGGTGACCGAGCAGGGCGAGGTCATCTCCGACAAGTACCTCATCCCGGCCCTCGCCCGGGAGAACCTGGAGCTGTCCGTCGCGGCCACCCTCCAGGCGTCCGCCCTGCACACCGCACCCCGCCAGTCCGACGAGGCCCTCGCCCGCTGGGACGCCGCCATGGACGTCGTCTCCGACGCCGCCCACACGGCCTACCGGAAGCTCGTCGAGGATCCCGACCTGCCGACGTACTTCCTGGCCTCCACGCCGGTCGACCAGCTCGCCGACCTGCACCTGGGCTCGCGGCCCTCCCGCCGCCCCGGCTCGGGCGTCTCGCTCGACGGACTGCGCGCCATCCCGTGGGTGTTCGGCTGGACCCAGTCGCGGCAGATCGTCCCCGGCTGGTACGGCGTCGGCTCCGGCCTCAAGGCACTGCGCGAGGCCGGCCTGGACACCGTCCTGGACGAGATGCACCAGCAGTGGCACTTCTTCCGCAACTTCATCTCCAACGTCGAGATGACCCTCGCGAAGACCGACCTGCGCATCGCCCAGCACTACGTCGACACCCTCGTCCCGGACGAGCTCAAGCACGTCTTCGACGCCATCAGGACCGAGCACGAGCTCACGGTCCGCGAGGTCCTGCGCGTCACCGGAGAGGCGGAACTCCTCGACGCCGACCCGGTCCTCAAGCAGACCTTCACCATCCGCGACGCCTACCTGGACCCGATCTCCTACCTCCAGGTGGCCCTCCTCAAGCGCCAGCGCGACGAGGCCGGCACCGGCGAACAGCCCGACCCGCTGCTCTCCCGCGCCCTGCTGCTCACCGTCAACGGTGTCGCGGCCGGTCTGCGCAACACCGGCTGACCCCGACAGAACGCAGGGTGCCCCCGGCCTCGTACGACCGGGGGCACCCCCTTGTCCTATGTCCTATGCCCTATACGGCCAGGAAAGCCGCCGTCAGCAGTGCCGCCCCCGACAGCCCCAGCACCCACGCCGCCCGCGTCCGCAGCAGACCCCCGGCCACCACGACCGACGCGAGCAGCAGCGCGCCGCCCAGCGGAACCCACGCGTACAGGACCCCGGCGGGACCCGACCGGACCGCACGAGTGCCATCCGGCTTCAGCACCACCGCGTACGTCCGCCCCTCCGCCACGGCCACCGACTCCTCCAGCACGACCTGCGCACGCGGCTGCGACCCCTGCGACAGCGGTGTGTACGGCCCCGTACACGTCTTCGCGCCGCACCGCGTCACCTCCACCGTGCCGCGCTCGCGCCCCTTCGTCAGCATCGCGTGCTGCGCCGTACCCCACGACGCCCACACACCCGCGATCAGGATCAGCGCGGTGACCGTGCCCATCGCCGCGAACCGGCCGAACCGCAGGGCGGAGGAGCCACGGGAGGAGCGGGCAGCGGGAGACATGGCCGAGATCCTTGGCCATGACCTTGCGGTCGGTCAACCCGGGTGGGCCCGGCAGGCCTCGAGGAGGGGGACAAGTCAACCGATGTGCCCATCAGCACGTCACGAGTTGTACGTGCCCTGCGCCCGTTCCAGCCCCTCGATCACCAGACACTCCACCGCGTCCGCCGCCCGGTCCACGAAGTAGTCCAGCTCCTTGCGCTCCGCCGACGAGAAATCCTTCAGCACGAAGTCCGCCACCTGCATCCGCCCCGGCGGCCGCCCGATCCCGAACCGCACCCGGTGGTAATCCCGCCCGAACGCCTTCGTCATCGACTTCAGCCCGTTGTGGCCGTTGTCCCCGCCGCCCAGCTTCAGCCGCAGCGTCCCGTAATCGATGTCCAGCTCGTCATGGACCGCCAGCACCCGCTCCACCGGCACCTTGTAGAACTCCCGCAGCGCGTTCACCGGCCCGCCCGACAGATTCATGTACGACATCGGCTTCGCCAGGATCACCCGCCTGTTCGCCGGCCCCGGCGGCCCGATCCGGCCCTCCACGACCTGCGCCTGCGCCTTACCGGCCCGCTTGAACCGGCCCCCGATCCGCTCCGCCAGCAGATCGGCCACCATGAACCCCACGTTGTGGCGGTTCATCGCGTACTCCGGCCCCGGATTGCCCAGCCCCACGACCAGCCAGGGACCCGCCGCATCCGTCGTCACGCCCATGCCTCCCTCATACGCGTCGGCCGCTGCCCCGCACGGGAACAGCGGCCGACGAAACGACTCCGGAAGAGGATCAGGCCTCGGTGGCCTCTTCGCCCTCTCCCGCGGCGGGCGCCTCCTCCGCCTGCGAGGACAGCACCTGGATGACGACCGTGTCCCCCTCGATGGCCAGCTTGGTGCCCTTCGGGAGGGGGATGTCCTTGGCGTGGATGGAGGCACCGGCCGCCAGGCCCTCGACGGACACCGAGACCGACTCGGGGATGTGGGTGGCCTCGGCCTCGACCGTCAGGGTGCCCAGCACGTGCTCCAGCAGGTAGCCGCCCGGGGCCAGCTCGCCCTCGGTGTGGACCGGGATCTCCACCGTGACCGTCTCGCCGCGCTGGACCAGCTGCAGGTCGATGTGCTCCAGGAAGCCCTTCAGCGGGTCGCGCTGCACGGCCTTCGGGATCGCCAGCTCGTTCGACGTGCCGTCGATGTCCAGCGCGATCAGCACGTTCGACGTACGCAGCGCAAGCAGCAGCTCGTGGCCCGGAAGGGTCAGGTGCAGCGGGTCCGAACCGTGCCCGTACAGCACACCCGGAACCTTGTTGTCGCGGCGGATACGGCGCGCGGCCCCCTTGCCGAACTCGGTGCGCGTCGCGGCGGAGATCTTCACCTCGGACATAGTCACTCCTCGAAGTCAGAAACGGACGTGGTCACCCGGCCACGAACGGCCTGCTACGAAGAGCGCGTCGATAACGGACCGCCGAATCCGCCTCGTACAAAGCGGAACGGCCTCCCTCGCCGAGCAACTTCAGCAGTCTACTCGGACCAGGAGGCCGCACCCAAAACGATCACCGGGAGACCCGGTGCAGAACCCTTACTGCACGTGTCTGCCGCTCGTGCCTACTGCTCGTCGAACAGGCTCGTCACCGAGCCGTCCTGGAACACCTCACGCGCCGCACGCGCGATCGTCGGCGCGATCGACAGCACCTTGATCTTGTCCAGCGATTCGCTCAGCTCACCCGGCGTCGGCAGCGTGTTGGTGAACACGAACTCACTCACCCGCGAGTTCTTCAGCCGGTCCGCCGCCGGACCCGACAGCACACCGTGCGTCGCCGTCACGATCACGTCCTCCGCACCATGCGCGAACAACGCGTCCGCCGCGGCGCAGATCGTGCCACCCGTGTCGATCATGTCGTCGACGAGGACGCAGATACGCCCCTCCACGTCACCCACGACCTCGTGCACCGTGACCTGGTTCGCCACGTCCTTGTCCCGGCGCTTGTGCACGATCGCCAGCGGCGCACCCAGCCGGTCGCACCAACGGTCCGCCACCCGCACACGGCCCGCGTCCGGAGACACCACCGTCAGCTTCGAACGGTCCACCTTCGTGCCCACGTAGTCCGCAAGGAGCGGCAACGCGAACAGATGGTCGACGGGCCCGTCGAAGAAGCCCTGGATCTGATCCGTGTGCAGATCCACGGCCAGCAGCCGGTCCGCGCCCGCCGTCTTCATCAGGTCCGCGATCAGACGCGCCGAAATCGGTTCACGACCCCGGTGCTTCTTGTCCTGCCGCGCGTAACCGTAGAACGGCACGATGACCGTGATGGACCTGGCCGACGCACGCTTCAGCGCGTCGATCATGATCAACTGCTCCATGATCCACTTGTTGATCGGAGCGGTGTGGCTCTGGATCAGGAAGCAGTCGGCACCACGGGCCGACTCCTGGTACCGCACGTAGATCTCGCCATTGGCGAAGTCGAAGGCCTTCGTCGGCACGACCCCGACATCCAGCTGTTGGGCGATTTCCTCGGCAAGCTCGGGGTGGGCGCGGCCGGAGAAGAACATCATCTTCTTCTCGCCGGTCGTCTTGATCCCGGTCACAGCACAATCTCCTCAGAGGTGTCGCAGCTGGTGGGGGTGCGGAAGTGCACTTATCACGGTACGCCCTGTCCGGGAGGGCCGAATCCGGTCAGTCCTCGTCGGCCGGCTCCCGCGAAGCCGCCTCCGCCGCCTTCGCGGCCGCACTCCCCGGACGCTTACGAGCCACCCAACCCTCGATATTCCGCTGCTGGCCACGGGCCACGGCCAGCGAACCCGGCGGCACATCCTTGGTGATCACCGACCCGGCAGCCGTGTAAGCACCGTCCCCGACCGTGACAGGCGCCACAAACATGTTGTCCGAACCCGTCTTGCAGTGCGACCCGACCGTCGTGTGATGTTTGTCCTGTCCGTCGTAATTGACGAACACGCTCGCCGCACCGATGTTCGAGAACTCGCCGATCGTCGCGTCCCCCACATACGACAGATGCGGAACCTTCGTCCCCTCACCGATCGACGCGTTCTTCGTCTCCACGTACGTACCGATCTTCGCCTTGCGCGCCAACCGCGACCCCGGACGCAGATACGCGTACGGCCCCACACTCGCCTCAGGACCCACCTCGGCGCTCACCGCCACCGCGTTGTCCACCCGCGCACCGGCGCCCACCCGCGTGTCGGTCAGTCGCGTGTTCGGCCCCACCTCGCACCCCTCGGCGAGATGCGTGGCCCCGTGCAACTGCGTCCCCGGATGAACGACCACGTCCTGCCCGAACGTCACGGTGACGTCGACCCACGTCGAGGCCGGATCGATCACGGTGACACCCGACATCATGGCGGCGGTCAACAACCGGTCGTTGAGGATCCGCCGGGCCTCCGAAAGCTGCACCCGGTTGTTGATCCCCGCGATCTCACGGTGATCCCCCGCCACCGACGCACCCACCCGGTGCCCCGCCTCGCGCAGGATCCCGAGCACGTCCGTCAGATACTCCTCACCCTGACTGTTGTCCGTACGCACCTTCTTCAACGCGTCCGCCAACAGCGCCCCGTCGAACGCGAACACACCCGAGTTGATCTCCCGGATCGCCCGCTGCGCCTCCGACGCGTCCTTGTGCTCCACGATCGCCGTGACGGCACCGGTGTCGTCCCGCACGATCCGCCCGTAACCGGTCGCGTCCGGCACCTCGGCCGTCAGCACCGTCACCGCGTTGCCGTCGGAGGTGTGCGTGGCCGACAACTGCCGCAGCGTCTCACCCGTCAACAGCGGGGTGTCACCACACACGACGACGACCGTCCCGTCCACGGAGCCACCCAGCTCCCCCAGCCCCATCCGTACGGCATGCCCCGTACCGTTCTGCTCCGCCTGCACGGCGGTACGCACCTCGGGAGCGACCTCGGCGAGATGCGCGGTCACCTCCTCCCGGGCGTGACCCACGACGACGACCAGATGCTCCGGCTGGAGCTCACCGGCTGCGGCGAGTACATGGCCCACCAGGGAACGGCCACAGATGTCGTGCAGGACCTTCGGTGTGGCCGACTTCATACGGGTGCCCTCACCCGCTGCGAGAACGACGACGGCTGCCGGGCGACTGGTGCTCACGGGATGCCCTTCGGCTGTGATGGGGGTGGGGGTGACATCCGCAGGATACCGGGGCGTTTGTGGGGGGACATGAGAGCGGGCCCTGACCGGGGTGACCGGTCAGGGCCCGAACTTGAGCATGTGCTCCCGGGGGAGGACTCGAACCCCCATGATCAGATCCAAAATCTGACGTCTTGCCCTTAGACGACCCGGGATTACCGCTATGTCCGATTTGCTAGATCGGCTGCGGTGGCAGCACCTACTATGCCGTACCACCAGCCTTCGATGCGACGGTACAGCTCGGCACCTTGCAGGACGCTGATCACGAGGCAGCCCCGATAGCCATCGCCGACGTTCTTGCGGACGGTCTTGGGGTTGTGCTTCTTGGTGGTCGTTTTCTGGAACAGCGAGACGTCTGCGCCCACTAGGTTGGCCCAGTAGCTCTCGGCGCCCTCGATGTCAGCCGTCTCGTGGATCATGACCCTGTAGCGCAAACGGCTGCGCTCCACTCCCAGCAAGTCCAGCCAGGCCAGGTAGGTATGGATCACGCCAGGGTCGCTGTTGACGAACTGCACGTTCTCGCGCCTGGCGTACGGCTTGTCCTTCGCGCCCTCGGCCCAATAGAGGGCTACGCCGGCAACGAATAGTTCGCGGTTGGTCAGTGTGCCGATCTCGCTCGCGGCGGCCGCCTTGGTTCGCTGGCGTTCCTCCTCGCGCCGCCGGAGCGTGGCTTCCCAGCCGCGTCTCGCGATCGCCGAGGCTTCCTCGCGACTTCGCTTCCGCTCCGGCTTCGGCAGGTCTCTCACCCACAGCGAGATTGAGCCCTTCGAGCAGCCCAGTTCGACCTGGATCTGGTCGTACGTCCAGCCCTGGAGCCGGAGCTCCCTCGCCTTCTCCCGTAGGTCGTCCTTGGCGTTCGGTCGTTTCGTCCATTCCGGGGCCGGCTCGCCCTGGAGGAGACGGTTGAGGATGTCGTTGTTGTCGACGTGGAGCCGGTCGCGGATCTGGCGTCGGCTCAGTCCCGCCCGTCGCAGCGCCACCGCCTGCTCCCGCAGGTTCTCGAAGTCGGCGTATTTGCCGGGTGCGTGTGTCACACGCATACCGTCCGGGCGGAATGGTCGGTTCCCCTCTCGAACGGTGTCCGATTCAGCAGTTCGAGGGATTTCGGGCCGTACCGCAGCCGATCGGTCACCCTGTGCGGTGCGGTACGGGCGTGGAAACTCGCCGGAAAAGCGGAGCTTCCCGCCCGTAGGCTGGAGGCATGACCACGACGGGGGAAGAGCTGGTGACGGCCCGGGGAGGGCCGTGGTGGTGGGACAGACGGCGTAGTGCCGTGTTCGATGTGGGGCTCGCGGTGGTGTCCGCGCTGGAGTGCGGGCTGGAGGGGATCCCGTTCGCGTGGGAGGCGGGGATCCCGGTCGGCGTGGGGGTCGTTTTCGGCGTGCTGGCCGGTTCCGTGCTGCTGGTGCGGCGGGAGTGGCCGATCGCGGTGGTGCTGGTGGCGATCGCGGTGACGCCGGCGGCGATGGGTTTCCTGATGGGCGTCGTCGGTCTGTACTCGCTGGCCGCGTCCGATGTGCCGCGGCGGATCATCGCGTCGCTGGCCGGGATGCAGTCGGTGGGTGTGCTCATCGTGATGTTCGTGCGGATGCGGCAGAACCTGGCGCGGGGGGATCTGGACGTAGGGGACTGGATCGTGCCGTTCGCGTCGATCACGACGGCGATCGGGGTGACGGCGCCGCCGTTGCTGCTGGGTCTGTATGTGGGGGCTCGGCGGCGGTTGATGGAGAGTTTGCGGGAGCGGGCGGACAGTCTGGAGCGGGAGCTCCAGTTGCTCGCGGAGCGGGCCGAGGAGCGGGCGGAGTGGGCGCGGGGCGAGGAGCGGACGCGGATCGCCCGTGAGATGCACGACGTGGTGGCGCACCGGGTGAGTCTGATGGTGGTGCACGCGGCGGCGTTGCAGGCGGTGGCGCGGAAGGATCCCGAGAAGGCCGTGAAGAACGCCGCTCTGGTGGGGGACATGGGGCGGCAGGCGTTGACGGAGTTGCGGGAGATGCTCGGGGTGCTGCGTTCCGGTGGGGACGGGGGGCAGCGGCGGGAGCGGGCGTCGGTGCCGTTGGCGGCGGTGGGGGTGGCCGCGGCTGTTGCTGCGTCCCGGGCGGTGGACGAGGGGGAGGGGCCGTGTCTGTCGGAGATCGACGAGTTGGTGGGGCAGTCGGCGGCGGCGGGGATGGTTGTCGATCTGTCGGTGGTGGGGGAGTCGCGTTCGTATGCGCGGGAGGTGGAGTCGACGGCGTACCGGGTGGTGCAGGAGGCGTTGACGAACGTGCACAAGCATGCGGCGGGGGCGAAGACGTATGTGCGTCTTGCGCATCGGGTGTCGGAGATCGCGATGCAGGTGGAGAACGAGCCGCCGTCGGAGGCCGCGTCGTCGGCGGGGTTGCCGTCGGGGGGGAACGGGCTGGTGGGGATGAGGGAGCGGGTGTCGGCGTTGGGCGGGGTGTTCGTGTCGGGGCCGACGGACGCGGGGGGTTTCCGGGTGTCGGCGGTGATTCCGGCGTCGTAGTCCGGCCGTCCGTCGCGGTCAGCCCGCGGTGAGGCGTGCGGGTTGTATGCCGGAGATGAGGGTGGTGAGGGCGTGGTCGATGTCGGGGCCGAGGTACCAGTCGCCGGTGTGGTCGAGGGCGTAGGCGCGGCCCTGGATGTCGATGGCGAGGAGTGCTTGGGTGTCGGTTTCGGCGCCGAGGGGGCAGACCTCGGTGTCGAGGGCGCGGCCGAGGTCGCCGAGGGTGCGGGCCATGTGGAGGCCGTGGAGGGGGTCGAGGTGGAGGGTCGCGGGGGCGATCTGGCGGCCGGGGCCGCCGGGGGTGACATGGAGTCCGCCGAACTCGGCCCACGCCTCGACGGCGGCGGGGAAGACGGTGTGGCGGTGCCCCGCGGGTGAGGTGTGGTCGCGGAGGGTGTCGGCCCAGATTTCCGCTTGTTTGATGTTCCATCGTCCGGGTTGCCAGCCGGCGGTGCGCAGGGCGGCGTCGACGGGTACGGCGAAGCGGGATGGGGGTCCCCCCGGTCGAGCGGAGCCGAGACTGGGGGAGGAGGTGCGGTCGGTGTGCATCTGCCCTTCGTTCGTCGAGGTCGTGGGTGGGGCGGGGGCTGGGGTCAGCCGTTGGTGGCGGGGTCGACCATGCGGACGCCGAAGTGGGCGGTGAGGGCGGTGCAGGCGCGGCAGGGGGTGGCGTAGGCGCCGTGGAGGGGGTCGCCGTCCTCGCGGATGCGGCGGGTGGTGAGTTTGGCCTGCTTGAGGGTTCTGCGGGCTTCGCCGTTGGTCATGGGTTTGCGTGCGGCGCGTTTGCTGCGTGCGGCGTCGGCGGTGGTGATGTGCCGGGAGATGAGGATGGTTTCGGCGCAGCGGCCGGTGAAGCGGTCGCGTTGGTCGCTGGTGAGGGTGTCGAGGAAGTCCTGGACGAGGGGGTGCAGGGCGGGGGGTGTGTCGCCGCGGGCGGCGGTGCAGGTGAGGGTGGCGCCGCGGACGGAGAGGGCGGCGGCGATGGTGGGGAGGATGCCGTCGCGGCGGTGGTGGAGGGTGGGGGTGTGGGGGGCGTCGGTGGCGCTCCAGCCGACGCGGGGGTCGCCGGAGCGAGGGTCGCCGGATGGGCCGCTGTGCGGCCCCGTCTGCGTCACGTTCATGATCATCATCCCCTCCCGGGCATCTCCCCGGAGGTCACAGAGTGCCAAATGGGGTGGCTGATACGGAAGCTGGGTCGGGGCGACACGCCCGGGTCGGGGCGGGCTGTCACGAGAGGGTGACGGCCGGTCACGGAAGCGGAAGGGTGGACGACCGGCGCCGGTGACCGGTGGAGTCGTACCGCATAGGCTGTCGGCACCGCGATCCATGCGGTGATCCGCGCGGTGGTGCGTGCGGGCGCCGTGGGGGTCGTGGCGGTAAGCAGTCGAGACAGACGTGACAGTCGAACACGTTCCGTAGTGGTCCGAAGGTGGGCGGTGCGGGACGTACAGAGTGCCGCAGGGGGCAACCGCCATGACGACAGGTCGGCTCGGGCTGGGGGCACCTCCCGGCCGCCAGACTGGGGGAGATGCCGTGCCGCCGAACGCGGCCTATGCCGGGCAGATCGTGCACTTCCCGGATCCGGTGCGGGCGGCCCGTCACCCGAGGGGGGTACGGGTGGACGATCGTGGTTACCCCGACTTCTCGCCCTACGCGCGTGCGGCGGCGGAGGTGGCGGAGCCGCCGGAGGGTTTCGGCGTGGACGAGTTGCGGCTGACGGATTATGTGTCGGCGAACGCGGCGCTGGCGGCGAGCGGTCACGAGTTGTGGGACACGGTGCCGGCGGTGGCGACGCCGCACGGCTGGACGTGGCACCACGCGGTGGATACGCGGCGGCTGGAGTTGGTGCCGGTCGAGGTGAAGGCGCTGCTGCGGCATCACGGCGGGGTGGTGACGTCGGCGGTGGACCATGACAAGCGGGGTACGCGGCCGTTGCAGGAGACGCGTCCGGCGCATTTCGGGCTGCCGAAGTCGGGTGTGGCGGTGACGGAGTCGCAGGTGCTGGGGGTCGAGGAGGATCTCGGGTACCGGCTGCCGGGTGCGTACCGGTCGTTCCTGAAGGCGGCGGGTGGTTGTGCGCCGGTGGGGACGGCGTTGGACGCGGAGCTGGGGCTGCTGGTGGACCAGCCGTTCTTCACGGTGCGGGACGAGGCGGCGGTCAATGATCTCGTGTACGTCAACAAGTGTCTTCGCGACCATCTGACCAAGGACTATCTGTGCGTCGGCTTCGTGCAGGGTGGTCTGCTGGCGGTGAAGGTGCGGGGTGAGCGGCAGGGTTCGGTGTGGTTCTGCGCGTACGACGACGCGCGGGACGTGGATCCGTCGTGGCCGCCGGCCGAGCGGGTGGAGCGGCTGCTGTTGTCGTGCGGGGACGATTTCGATGTGTTCCTGTCCCGGCTGGCGGGGTCTCCGCCGGAGCTGGAGACGGTGGCGAATCTGATGGTGGACGGCGGGTTCGCGCGTGCCGTTCCGGTTTCTTCCGCGGGGGAGTGAGCTTCGGCGATGGTGACGTTCGCGCAGGCGCAGGAGCGTGCGGAGGAGTGGGTCAACGGGGATGTGCCGTCGTACCAGCATCGTGAGGTGCGGGTGCGGGAGTTCGACCTCGGGTTCGTGGTGTGGGCGGAGGACCGTGCGGACGGGCCCCGTTCGGACGGGGGCGCGCAGCGGCTGGTGATCGCCCGTGACAGTGGTGAGGCGACGCTGTGGCCGGCGCTGCCGGTGGGTGAGGTGATCCGCCGGTACGAGGAGGAGTACGGCCGTGACGATGTGGTGCCCGAGCCGGCGCCGGCGGCGCGGGTGGATCTGAATCAGACGTCGTTCTTGTTGAGTCCGCCGGAGTGGTTGCAGGAGGCGGCGGACCGGCTGGGGATTCCGGATCGGCGGGGGGAGGGTTCGGGCTCGTCCGCGGGGTCGGTCCCGGGTGCCGACGGTCCGGCCGCGGGTTCGGACTCTTCTTCGGCTTCCGTTTCGGGTCCGGCCCCGGGGGCGTCCGCGGCTTCGGGTCGGGCTTCGGGCGCCGGTGGCGCGGCTTCTGGTGCTGGTCCGGCTTCGGCTTCGTCCGCGGCTTCCGTTTCGGGGTCGGAGTCGGGTTCCGGTCCGGGTGCGGCTGTCGGGGCGGGGAGCGGTGCCGCGTGGCCCGCCGCCGGGGGGAGCGGTTCCCGGGCGGGGGCCGGTGCGCCGGTCGGGGCGACTCCGTGGGCCGGTACGGACACCAACGCCGATGCCGGTGAGGACCGTTCCGTGCCGCTGCCGGAGACCGTGTTCGCGCCGCAGCTGAGCGAGTTCGGCGACGACACCCCGCCCGCGGCCCCGCCGGAGGCGAAGACGGCGCTGATGTCGGGCGGCAGCGGGCTTCCGCCGACGGCCGTCGCGCCGGCGGTCCGGGATTCCGGTGTGCCGCAGGGGGCGCCGGGTGCGCCGCAGCCCGCGCAGGGTGGTGCGCCGTACGGCCATCCGCACGGGCCCGGCGATGTGCCCACGCCTCCGCCGGCCGCGCCGGAGCGGCCGCTCGCGCCGAACGCCGGGGACATCGCGGACGCCGCGACCAGCAAGGCGGCTCCGCCTCCGCGGCGCGGCCCGGGTGCGACGACGCCGCCTCCGCCGGGTGCCCCGGGGACCCCGGGTGCGCGTCCGGGCGGCACGCCTTCGCCGCCGTCCGCTCCGGCGGGCGGGTACGTGCCGACGCAGATGGTGTCGCCGCTCGGCCCCGACGGGCCGGGGACGCCGGGTGGTTCGACGCCGCCGCCCGGTACGCCGGCCCCGCCTCCGCCGCCCGGTGGTGTCCACCACGCGGCGACGATGTTCGCCGATCCGGGAGGCATGGGCCCGGGTGGCCCCGGCGCGCCCCAGCCTCCGGGGCCGCCTCCCGGCACCCCGGGCGCTCCGCAGCCGCCCGGCGTTCCGGGTGCCCCCGGCGCCCCTCGACCGCCGGCACCGCCCGGTGCCCCCCAGCCTCCCGGTCCTCCTGCCGCCCCGGGTGCTCCCGGTGCTCCGCAGCCGCCTGGCCCGCCCGGTACCGCCGGAGGCGGGCGCGGGCCCGTGCATCACGCGGAGACCGTGCTGGCCGCGCCGCCGGTGGCGGGGCCCGGTACGCCTCCGCCCCCGGCGCCCCCGGGGGTGCCCGGCGGTGTTCCGCCGATGCCGCCCGGCGGGATGTCCCCCGGTACGCCTCCGCCCGGAGTTCCCGTGCCGGGGCAGCCGCAGGCGTACGGCTATCCGCAGCCGCCCGCCGGCCGGCCGACCGTCGGCCCCGGCTACCAGGCCGTGCTGCGCTACCGCGCGCAGGACGGTTCCGAGCGGCAGCTGATCCGGCGTTCGGCGCCGGGTACGCCGCACCCGGAGTGGCAGATCTTCCACGAGCTGCGCGCCATGAACGTGCCGCCGGACCAGGTGCTGGAGCTGCACACCGAGCTGGAGTCGTGCGAGCTGCCGGGCGCGTACTGCGCGCGGATGATCCGTGAACAGTGGCCGCAGGCGCGGATCGCGTCCATCGCCCCGTACGGCACGGATCACGCGAGCCGGCAGCAGGGCATGCGGCAGCTGCTCGCCCACCAGGGTGAGTTGCACCAGGTGGCGGACGGTCCGGCGCGTCCCGCGCCGGTGCGTGCGCCGATTCCGCCGGTGCAGCCCGCGCCGCCGGTTCCGCCGGAGGCCGTCGCGCAGGAGCTGGCGGGGGCGTTCGGGCCGGGTGTGTTCCGGTTCGAGCAGGCGGCGGTGTCCCGGCAGGGTGTGCCGCCGGTCGTGGCGCACACCCTGGTGGTGGCGGGGCTGCCGCTGGACATGGGTCCGTTCTTCTGGGCGCAGGCCCAGCCGGGCCGGCCGGTGCCGACGCTGGCGGAGCTGGCGGCGGAGCGTGGTGTGCAGCCGGCCTCGGACGCGGGTTCGTACCTGGTGATGGGCAGCGACTTCGGCAAGGCGATCTGCGTGCAGTACGGCACGGCGAACATCGTCGCGGTGCCGGTGGAGTCCGGGCCGGGCGGTGCGCCGGTTCCGCCGCAGTTCGTGAACACCGGTCTGCCGGAGTTCGCGCGCTGTCTGGCGCTGCTGGGCCGGATGTGGCGGCTGCGGTTCGGGCTGAACCAGGAGCAGGCGGGCCGCTGGACGGTGGACTTCCAGGCGCAGTTGGCCGCGCTGGACCCGGCGGCGCTGGGTTCGCCGGAGAGCTGGTGGTCGGTGCTGCTGGAGCAGATGTGGGACGGGTTGTTGTGACCCGTCGCAGCTGAACCCCGTGTGACGCGAGGAGCCGGGCCCGGTCGTCAGGACGACCGGGCCCGGCTTTTGCGTGCCCTTCTCGCGGAGTGTCGCGTTATGAACACTTCCGTGTCATCCATCAAGATGTGCGCGATTCATCCCATTTCGTGCTCGGTCTTTCGTGCTGGGCTTCGTGTCCGTCGGTGGAGAGGGGTTCCAGGGTGAGCAGCGCATCGGTGTCGTCGCAGGGCTTCGAGGTCGTACGGGGGCGTGGCTACCGTCCCTTGCAGGTGATCGCGTACGTCGAGGCCGTCTCGGATCATCGTGACGCCGCCTGGGAGCGGGCCGCGCGGCTCACCGTCCTCGCCCGGGAGATGGAGGAGGAACTGGAGCTGCTGCGGGTGCGGGTGGCGGGGCTGGCGCCGCAGACGTACGAGTCGCTCGGGGAGAGCGCGCGGCGGCTGTTCGAGCTGGCCCGGGAGGAGGCGACGGCCGTACGGGAGTCGGCGCGGCAGTACGCGCGGGACATGACGGACCTGGCGGGGGACGACGCGACCGGCGTGCGGGAGGCCGCGCAGGCGCACGCCGAGGCCGTACGCGCCGAAAGCGATGAACGCGCCGAGGAGGTGCTGCTGGCGGCCCGCGCGGAGGCCGACCGGATCCGGGTCGAGGCCCGGCTCGAGGTGAAGGAGCGGCGCGCGGAAACCCTGGCGGTGCTGCGGGAGATGCGGGAGCGCACCTCCGGGATGCTCGCCGAGGCGGCCGGGGAGCAGGCGGAACGGCTGGACGCGGTGGCGCGTGAGGAGGCCGCGCGGGTGGCCGCGCTGGACGCCCGGCACGCGGAGGGGGAGGAGCGTGCCGAGCGTGCGCTGGCCGAGGCGCGGCAGGTGTTCGCCGACGCGGAGGAGACCGCGCGGCGCCGCGCGGAGGAGGCGCGGGAGCGGGCGGCGGAACTGCTCGCCGAGGCACATGTCCGCGCGGAGGGCGTCGCGCGGGAGACCGAGCGGGTGCTGCGCGAGCACGCCGGGACGCGGGAGAACGTACAGGCGCAACTGGACCAGGTGTGCGCCGGCCTCAGCGCGCTGACGGGCCGGGCCGTGGAGTGACCCGGCTCCGGGCGTGAGTTCCTGGGCACGGCCGGTGCGGAAGGGTCCGTTCGGAGTGCGGGGCCCGTTCGGTTCTTGAGCACCGGGAACGCGTGGGGTGCGAGGACCGGCAGGACCGGGAACGCCGGTGCCGCCGCACGCCGCGCCGGGGCGGACGGCGTCCGCGACGGCCCGGCGGGTCGCCTCGGGGACGGTGCCCGCGTCCAGGGCGCGGGTGACGGGGTCCAGGTCGTCCGCGCGGCCGAGGCCGCCGGTGATCCGCGGGACGGCCGTGGACACGATGGTGGAGTCGAGTGCCGTCAGGGTCGTCGCGAGCGTCGGTGCGGTGACGACGGCTCCGCGTCGCCCGGTCGCGGCGGATCGCCCGCGGTCGCGTGTCACCGGCCCGGTGCCGTCCACCCGGAGTCCCCTCCGCGCGGTTGGGTGCCCCTTGCACCTGTCTGCCGCCGCACGGCTTCGCACTTGACCCTCACGCCACGGGAGGGCGGAGCCTGGATGAGCCGACAGGTGGAGCGACCCCGAGACGGTGTCCACCTGCCGGAGGAGAGCCCCTAGGGGTACCTCCGTACTACGGGTCGGGGAGGGTTCGTACCGACGGAGGACGAGACGGGGCGGGGGTGGTCCTTAACCTGGCTTTACGCCGCTGGGGGGTGGCGCGGTACACCGGCGGGGGTGGGGTTTTCCTCAGTACAAGACTGCGCTGGGCACCAGGGCGCGGGACCCCTGCCGGCCGCCAGACTGAACCACGTCGCACGAACACGCACGAAGCGGCCGCCGGGTACGACGGGCGGGCGCCGGAGC
The DNA here is from genome assembly GCF_044334705.1 of Streptomyces sp. NPDC020731. Classification (NCBI taxonomy): domain Bacteria; kingdom Bacillati; phylum Actinomycetota; class Actinomycetes; order Kitasatosporales; family Streptomycetaceae; genus Streptomyces; species Streptomyces sp. NPDC020731. The sequence continues at coordinate 113,310 of NZ_JBIRTN010000009.1, read as the reverse complement.
ACCGCTTTCATCTGCTGACCGACATAGGAGACTTACCGTGACATCGGCTGTGACCATTCCCAGGCACGGGGGCACTGGAGGGACTACGGCCGTTGCCGCGCGGGCGCGGCAGGTCGTGAAGGCGTACGGGTCGGGCGAGACCCGTGTCGTCGCCCTCGACCACGTCGACGTGGACATCGCCCGCGGTCGGTTCACCGCGATCATGGGGCCCTCGGGGTCCGGCAAGTCCACGCTGATGCACTGCCTCGCCGGACTCGACACCGTGACGTCCGGTCAGATCCATCTGGACGAGACCGAGATCACCGGCCTGAAGGACAAGAAGCTCACGCGGCTGCGCCGGGACCGGATCGGCTTCATCTTCCAGGCGTTCAACCTGCTGCCGACGCTGAACGCGATCGAGAACATCACGCTGCCCATGGACATCGCCGGCCGCAAGCCCGACAAGGTGTGGCTGGACCGGGTGGTGGAGACCGTCGGGCTCGCGGAGCGGCTGAAGCACCGGCCGACGCAGCTGTCCGGCGGTCAGCAGCAGCGGGTCGCGGTGGCGCGGGCGCTGGCGGCCCGGCCGGAGATCATCTTCGGCGACGAGCCGACCGGGAACCTCGACTCCCGCGCCGGCGCCGAGGTGCTCGGCTTCCTGCGCCGCTCGGTGGACGACCTGGGCCAGACCATCGTGATGGTCACCCACGATCCCGTGGCCGCCTCCTACGCCGACCGGGTGCTGTACCTCGCCGACGGCCGCATCGTCGACGAGATGCACCAGCCGACCGCCGAGCAGGTCCTGGACCGCATGAAGGACTTCGACGCCCGGGGGCGCACGTCATGACCGTCCTGAAGACCTCCATGCGCAACTTCTTCGCGCACAAGGGGCGGATGGCACTGTCCGCGGTGGCGGTGCTGCTGTCCGTGGCGTTCGTGTGCGGGACGCTGGTGTTCACGGACACCATGAACACGACGTTCGACAAGCTCTTCGCCGCCACGTCGTCGGACGTCACGGTGAGCGCCAAGGGCGCCTCCGACAGCGGTGAGACGACCGCGGACAACGGCAAGCCGCCGGTGATACCGGCCTCCGTGCTCGATGAGGTCAAGGGCGCGGACGGCGTGAAGTCGGCCGAGGGCACGGTGTTCTCCACCTCGGTGACCGTCGTCGACGGCGACAAGGACAACCTCTCGCCGACCAGCGGCGGCCCGACCATCGTCGGCAGCTGGAACGGCAACGACGCCCGCACCATGGAGATCACCTCCGGTGCGGCGCCCGAGGGCGCGGACCAGATCATGGTCGACGCCGACACCGCCGACAAGCACGACCTGAAGCTCGGTGACGAGATCGGTGTGATCACCGTGGTCGGCACGCACACCGCGAAGGTCTCCGGCATCGCCGACTTCACGGTCACCAACCCCGGTGCGGCGATCTTCTACCTGGACACGAAGACCGCGCAGCAGACCCTGGTCGGCGAGAGCGGCGTCTACACCAACGTCAACGTCACCGCCGCGGCCGACGTCAGCGACACACAGCTGAAGAAGAACGTCGCGGCCGAACTCGGCGGCGCCTACAAGGTGCAGACCGCCGAGGAGACCGCCGAGGCCAACCAGGAGAGCGTCGGCGACTTCATGAACGTCATGAAGTACGCGATGCTCGGCTTCGCGGGGATCGCCTTCCTCGTCGGCATCTTCCTGATCATCAACACCTTCTCCATGCTGGTCGCCCAGCGCACCCGGGAGATCGGCCTGATGCGGGCGATCGGCTCGTCCCGCAAGCAGGTCAACCGTTCGGTGCTGGTCGAGGCGCTGCTGCTCGGCGTCTTCGGTTCGGTCCTCGGGGTCGGCGCGGGCGTCGGTCTCGCGGTCGGCCTGATGAAGCTCATGGGCATGATGGGCATGGAGCTGTCCACGGACGACCTCACGGTGGCCTGGACGACCCCGGCGCTCGGACTGCTCCTCGGCGTGGTCGTCACGGTGCTCGCCGCCTACCTGCCCGCCCGGCGGGCCGGCAAGATCTCCCCGATGGCCGCGCTGCGCGACGCCGGTACCCCGGCGGACGCCAGGGCCGGCTGGATACGCGGCGGGATCGGCCTGGTCCTCACCGGCGCCGGCGGCTTCGCCCTGTACCTGGCGGGCAGCGCGGACAAGGCGACGGACGGCTCGATGTGGCTGGGCCTGGGCGTGGTGCTGTCCCTGATCGGCTTCGTCGTCGTCGGTCCGGTGCTGGCGAGCGGTGTGGTGCGCGTCCTCGGCGCGATCCTGCTGCGGGCCTTCGGTCCCGTGGGCCGCATGGCCGAGCGCAACGCCCTGCGCAACCCGCGCCGTACCGGAGCGACGGGCGCCGCGCTGATGATCGGCCTCGCGCTGGTGGCGTGCCTGTCCGTGGTCGGCTCCTCCATGGTGGCGTCCGCCACCGACGAACTCGACAAGGCCGTGGGCACGGACTTCATCATCCAGTCCGACAACGGCCAGCTGATCACTCCGCAGGCCGTCGAGGCCGTGAAGAAGTCACCCGGGGTGGACCGGGTCACCGAGTACAAGTGGACCGAGGCCGACTTCACCACGCCCGACGGCAAGACGCTGAAGGACACGGCGATCACGGCGGCCGATCCGACGTACGCGACCGACCTGCGGGTCGAGACGGTCGCCGGAAAGCTCGACGACGCCTACGAGCCCGACTCGATGTCCGTCCACGAGGACTTCGCGAAGGACCACGGCATCAGCGTCGGCTCGAAGATCGAGATCGCGTTCAAGGACGGCGAGACGGGCGAGCTGACGGTCCGGGCGATCACCAGCAGCGAGGGCGTCGTCGACGCGGGCGCGATGTACACGTCCATCGACACCCTCGCCACGTATGTGCCGGCCGACAAACTGCCGCTGGACACGCTGCTCTTCGCCTCGGCGAAGGACGGAGGGACCGACGCCGCGTACACGGCGCTGAAGGACGCGCTGCACGACTACCCGCAGTACACGGTGCGCGACCAGACCGACTACAAGGAGGCGCTGAAGGACCAGATCGGCCAGCTGCTGAACATGATCTACGGCCTGCTGGCCCTGGCGATCGTCGTCGCGATCCTCGGTGTGGTGAACACCCTGGCCCTGTCGGTCGTGGAACGCACCCGGGAGATCGGCCTGATGCGGGCCATCGGCCTCTCGCGCCGGCAGCTGCGCCGCATGATCCGCATGGAGTCGGTCGTGATCGCCCTCTTCGGTGCCCTGCTGGGCCTGGGACTGGGCATGGGCTGGGGTGCCACCGCGCAGCAGCTGCTCGCCCTGGAGGGCCTGAAGGTCCTCGACATCCCGTGGCCGACGATCATCGGCGTGTTCATCGGCTCGGCCTTCGTGGGTCTGTTCGCCGCCCTGGTCCCGGCCTTCCGTGCCGGCCGCATGAACGTCCTGAACGCCATCGCCACCGATTAGCCACCGCACACGGGGGTTGCGGGGGAAACACCCGGCGCCGGAAAGTCCTCGGGGGACTTTCCGGCGCCGGGTACGTATGTCCCGGCCCCTCGGCCTTCGGCCGGCCGAGTCGGGTGACGGGTGGGTACAGGCCGGGGGCCAGGGGGGAGCCCCCTGGGAGTCGAGCACCGGCGCCGCCCCGCCGGCCGGCGCACGTTGTCCACAGCCCCGGCACCCTCCGGCGCGGCGACGTACGCTGGACACCCCCGGCCCGCAGCGCGCGTCGGGCCCGTCGTGTTGCACACCCCCGGACGGAAAGCGCCCCGAATGAGCCTGCACGGTCTGCTCGACGCCGTAGTCAAGGACACCGCCCTCGCGGAAGCGATCGCGGCCGCCGCGGACGGCAACCGCATGCACGTCGACCTGGTCGGCCCGCCCGCGGCCCGGCCCTTCGCGGTCGCCGCCCTGGCCCGTGACACCGGCCGCCCCGTGCTGGCGGTGACGGCGACGGGACGCGAGGCGGAGGACCTGGCGGCGGCCCTGCGCTCCCTGCTCCCGTCCGAGAAAGTCGTGGAGTACCCGGCCTGGGAGACGCTGCCGCACGAGCGGCTCAGCCCCCGCAGCGACACCGTCGGCCGCCGCCTCGCCGTACTGCGCCGCCTGGCCCACCCCCGCCCGGACGACCCCGAGACCGGCCCGGTCTCCGTCGTCGTAGCGCCCGTACGCTCGGTGCTCCAGCCGCAGGTCAAGGGCCTGGGCGACCTGGAACCGGTCTCCCTGCGGAGCGGCCGGAGCGCCGACCTCAACGAGATCGTCGAAGCCCTCGCCGCCGCCGCGTACGCGCGCGTGGAGCTGGTCGAGAAGCGCGGCGAGTTCGCCGTACGCGGCGGCATCCTCGACGTGTTCCCGCCCACCGAGGAACACCCCCTGCGCGTGGAGTTCTGGGGCGACGACGTCGAGGAGATCCGCTACTTCAAGGTCGCCGACCAGCGCTCCCTGGAGGTCGCCGAGCACGGCCTGTGGGCCCCGCCGTGCCGTGAGCTGCTGCTCACCGAGGACGTACGGGAACGTGCGCGGGTCCTCGCCGAGATCCACCCGGAACTGGGCGAGCTGCTCGGGAAGATCGCCGAGGGCATCGCCGTCGAGGGCATGGAGTCCCTGGCGCCCGTCCTCGTCGACGACATGGAGCTGCTGCTGGACGTGCTGCCCAAGGGCTCCATGGCCGTCGTCTGCGACCCGGAGCGGGTGCGCACGCGCGCGTCGGACCTCGTGGCCACCTCGCAGGAGTTCCTGCAGGCGTCCTGGGCGGCCACCGCAGGCGGCGGCGAGGCGCCCATCGACGTCGGCGCGGCCTCCCTGCGGTCCATCGCGGACGTCCGCGACCGGGCCCGCGAGCTGGACATGATGTGGTGGTCGGTGTCGCCCTTCGCCGCGGACGAGGAGCTCACGGAGACGTATGCCGCCGACGCGGCGGGGGACACCCTCAAGCTGGGCATGCACGCCCCGGAGACCTACCGCGGCGACACCGCCAGAGCCCTCGCCGACACCAAGGGCTGGCTCGCCGACGGATGGCGCACGGTGTTCGTCACCGAGGGCCACGGTCCGGCCGCCCGCACGGTCGAGGTACTCGGCGGCGAGGGCATCGCCGCACGCCTCGACAACGACCTGGGCGAGATCACCCCGTCCGTCGTGCACGTCTCCTGCGGCTGCATCGACCACGGCTTCGTCGACCCGGTGCTCAAGCTCGCCCTGCTCACCGAGACCGACCTGACCGGCCAGAAGGCGTCCGGCCGCGAGGGCGCCCGGATGCCGGCCCGGCGCCGCAAGACCATCGACCCGCTCACCCTGGAGGCGGGCGACCACATCGTCCACGAGCAGCACGGCGTGGGCCGCTACATCGAGATGGTGCAGCGCACCGTGCAGGGCGCCACCCGCGAGTACCTGGTCGTGGAGTACGCCCCCGCCAAGCGCGGCCAGCCCGGCGACCGCCTCTACATCCCCACCGACCAGCTGGAGCAGATCACCAAGTACGTCGGCGGCGAGGCCCCCACCCTGCACCGCCTCGGCGGCGCCGACTGGACCAAGACCAAGGCGCGCGCCAAGAAGGCGGTCAAGGAGATCGCCGCCGACCTGATCAAGCTGTACAGCGCCCGCATGGCCGCGCCCGGCCACGCCTTCGGCGCCGACTCGCCCTGGCAGCGCGAGCTGGAGGACGCCTTCCCCTACGTGGAGACGCCCGACCAGCTCACCACCATCGCCGAGGTCAAGGAGGACATGGAGAAGTCGATCCCCATGGACCGCCTGATCTGCGGCGACGTCGGCTACGGCAAGACCGAGATCGCGGTACGGGCCGCCTTCAAGGCCGTACAGGACGGCAAGCAGGTCGCCGTCCTCGTCCCCACCACGCTGCTGGTGCAGCAGCACTTCGGGACGTTCAGCGAGCGGTACGCGCAGTTCCCGGTGAACGTGCGGGCGCTGTCCCGGTTCCAGACGGACGCCGAGGCCAAGGCGGCCCTGGAGGGTCTGCGCGAGGGCTCGGTGGACGTCGTCATCGGCACCCACCGCCTGTTCTCCTCGGAGACCAAGTTCAAGGACCTCGGGCTGGTCATCGTCGACGAGGAGCAGCGCTTCGGCGTCGAGCACAAGGAGCAGCTGAAGAAGCTGCGCGCCAACGTCGACGTGCTGACCATGTCCGCCACGCCGATCCCGCGCACCCTGGAGATGGCGGTCACCGGCATCCGCGAGATGTCGACGATCACCACCCCGCCGGAGGAGCGGCACCCGGTGCTCACGTTCGTCGGCCCGTACGAGCAGAAGCAGATCGGCGCCGCGATCCGCCGCGAACTGCTGCGCGAGGGCCAGGTCTTCTACATCCACAACCGGGTCGAGTCCATCGACCGGGCGGCGGCCCGGCTGCGGGAGATCGTGCCCGAGGCGCGGATCGCCACCGCCCACGGCCAGATGTCGGAGTCGGCGCTGGAACAGGTCGTCGTCGACTTCTGGGAGAAGAAGTTCGACGTGCTGGTGTCGACGACGATCGTCGAGTCCGGCATCGACATCTCCAACGCCAACACCCTGATCGTCGAGCGCGGCGACAACTTCGGCCTCAGCCAGCTGCACCAGCTGCGCGGCCGGGTGGGGCGGGGACGGGAGCGCGGGTACGCCTACTTCCTGTACCCGCCGGAGAAGCCGCTGACGGAGACCGCGCACGAACGGCTCGCGACGATCGCCCAGCACACCGAGATGGGCGCGGGCATGTACGTGGCGATGAAGGACCTGGAGATCCGCGGCGCCGGAAACCTGCTCGGCGGCGAGCAGTCCGGGCACATCGCGGGCGTCGGTTTCGACCTGTACGTGCGGATGGTCGGCGAGGCGGTCGCCGACTACCGGCGCCAGCTGGAGACCGGCGGGACCGAGGAGGAGCCGCCGCTCGAGGTCAAGATCGAGCTGCCCGTCGACGCGCACGTCCCGCACGACTACGCGCCCGGCGAGCGGCTGCGCCTCCAGGCGTACCGGGCGATCGCCTCCGCGAACTCGGAGGAGGACGTCAAGGCCGTACGTGAGGAACTCGTCGACCGTTACGGCAAGTTGCCGGAGCCGGTGGAGAACCTGCTGCTGGTGGCGGGGCTGCGGATGCTGGCCCGCGCGTGCGGCGTCGGCGAGGTCGTGCTCCAGGGCAGCAACATCCGTTTCGCGCCGGTGGAGTTGCGCGAGTCCCAGGAACTGCGCCTGAAGCGCCTGTACCCGGGCACGGTCATCAAGGCGACCGCGCACCAGGTGCTGGTCCCGCGCCCGAAGACCGCGAAGGTGGGCGGCAAGCCGCTGGTCGGGCGGGACCTGCTGGGCTGGGTCGGGGAGTTCCTGACGTCGGTCCTGGGTTCCTGACCCGCGGACGGGAAGCCGTCCACGGCGAAGGCCGCCGTGGACGGCCCCGACAGGTGCGCGAGGCCTTACGGCCGGTCGGGACGATCGCGGTCCATGCCGAGCCGGCGTTCGGCCTGTTGCTGTCCGGTGTCGATGTGCTGCTCGTACTTGCCGCCGGTCCTCTCGTTCATCTTCCGTTCCGCGGCGTCCGAGGCTTGCTTGGCCTTGTCGCGCGCCGCCTTGTTGCTCTTGAACTTGTCGAGGATGCCCATGCGGGAACTCCTTCCGGAGATGACTCGGAATCGACGATACGCGCGCTTTGCGACGAATGCCCGTGAAGTGTTGAATTGGTCTGGACCTCTCGCTCGTTACGGTGAGGTCCGGATCGACCCGCCCCCGGCGGGGCAGGAATCAGAAGAACGAGGGAGGGCGCGGTGACACGGAGCAAGAGGTGGAGCGCACAGGTTCGGCGCACGGGACCGGTGGTGATCGCCGCGGTGGCCCTCCTCGCCGGCTGCGAGGGCGTCCAGGACGCGGAACCGGACGGCAGCGCCGGACGCGCCGTCAGCCCGCTGGACAACCCCGACGGCACCGAACCGGGCCTCGCGTCCGTGACCGGCGAGCCGGACCGGGCCGAGGCCGTCGACCTCATATCGAAGGTGACGACCAAGGGCCGCGGACCGAAGACGGGCTACGACCGCGACGAGTTCGGTTACGCCTGGATGGACACGGCGGACGGAGTGCCGCTCGCGAGGAACGGCTGCGACACCCGCAACGATCTGCTGCAGCGCGACGGTGAGGACGTGCGGTTCCGGTCCGGGTCCGACTGCGTGGTGGTCGCCATGACCCTGGCCGACCCGTACACCGGCACGGCCATCGAGTGGCGCAAGCAGGAGGCCGCCGAGGTGCAGATCGACCACGTCGTGCCGCTCTCCTACAGCTGGCAGATGGGCTCCTCGCGCTGGGAGGAGGAGAAGCGGCGGCAGCTCGCCAACGACCCCCTCAACCTGCTCCCGGTGGACGGCTCCGCCAACTCGTCCAAGAGCGACTCCGGACCCGCATCCTGGCTGCCCCCGAGCAAGAGGATCCGCTGCTCCTACGCGGTCCGCTTCGCCCAGGTCGCCGTCAAGTACGAGATGCCGGTGACACCGGCCGACAAGCGCATGATGCTGGAGCAGTGCGGCGGCTGAGCGGCACCGCTGTGAACAACCGGGCGTCAGCTCAGGGAGTCGAGGTCCAGGACGTCGCCGGCGGGCTTCTCCACCGGGACCGGCTCGTCGTAGTCGCTGAAGGAGAGGGAGCCCGGCTCGGCGGTGGACGTGCTGTCGAACCGCAGCATGTACGGCTCGCCCTCGGTGGCGACGTACAGCGTGAAGCGGTCGTCGCCGTCCTGCGCCTTCAGCGTGATCGCGGGCGTGCCGTCGATCGTCGTGGTCTTCCCGCGGGTCGCGTCCGAGTCGCCGTCCTCCGCGCCGCCGAGGACCTGGTCGAGGTCGCAGAAGCCCGCGAGGTCCTTGACGTCGGAGCCCTCGGCGGACATCCTGGTCCACTTCCCGGCCAGTAGCGCCACGGCCGCGTCCACGCTCTCCTCGGGCTCGCCTTCGCTCTGGGACCGCAGGAACTTCTCGTCGTACCTCATGTAGACGGTGTCGCCGGTCTTGATCAGCTCGGCCTCGCCCTGGCCGTCCATCCCCATCGTGCCGGCACACTCGCCCCGCTTGTTCAGGGCCATGTCGACGTGGATGGTGCCGCCGCTCCCGTCATCGGGGACGTCGCCCGTCATCCGCAGGGACGACGCCCCGGTCGTGGCCTTGAAGGCCTTGTCGGCGATCTCGCCGCCGGTCAGTCCGGCGAAGGGTTCCTTCTCCGGCTTCGGGGTGCTCTCGTGTTCCTTCGCGGTGTTCCGCGCGGTCGAGTCGCGCGAGGTGCTGCTGTCCGGCTTGTCCTCGCCGCCACAGCCGGTGAGGCCGACGGTGGCCACGGCGGCCAGACAGAGGGCGGTGAGTGCGGTGCGACGCATGACGGATTCCCCCCGGGTCCCTAGAAGCTGCCGTTGCCGATGATCTCGCCGTCGGCGTCATACACGGTGACGAGACCGTTGCCGCTCTGCTTCCAGTCGGCGAACGCGGAGGCGATGAGCTTGGCGGGACCCGTGCCCTCGCCCATGATCCCGCCGGTGAAGTCGGTGTAGACGTCGGCCGCGTCCAGGATGTCGTTCTGCTCGTCCGCGCCCTGGACCTTGGTGATGTGCCCGGCGGCGTCCTTCTCCTGCGGCGTCCCGTTCTTCTGCACGAACGCCTTGAACTGCTCGGCCTGGGACGCCTTCCCGGTGCCCTTGTCCTCGGCGGGCTTCGCGTCGGACTTCGCGTCGGACTTCGTGTTGCCGGGCTGCTGCTCGGCGGACGCCGAGGTGCCCTTGTCGGCGGAACCACCGTCCGGGTCACCGGAGTTCGCCGAGACGGCACCGATGACGACGATCCCCACGAAGGCGCCCAGCGCGATCTTGCTCTTCATGCCCATGGCTGTGTCCCTCCACTGCGGCCACCGCCGCCTGCCGACGGTCGCTCGTTCGCGGGGTCAATGAGAACAGATTCTGTGAACTGAATCAACACAATTCACAGAGTGTTGTAGGTACACGTCCGTGAATCCTCGAATCTTGCGCTCATCGGTATGCTCGTCGCCACACACGGAACAGAGGGAAAGCGGGCGGGGTGCCGGGCATGCAGGACAACGCGACAGAAGTGACCGCCGCCGGGATCGCACGACTGGCCGGTGTCGGCCGCGCCGCCGTCAGCAACTGGCGCCGGCGGCACACCGACTTCCCCGGCCCGGTCGGCGGCACCGAGACCAGCCCCTCGTTCGCGCTGGCCGAGGTCGAGGGCTGGCTGCGCAGGCACGGCAAGCTCGCCGAGGTCCCGCTGAGGGAACGCGTCCGGCAGCAGCTCGCCGGCCACCCCGCCGGACCGGTCACCGCCCTCACCCACGCAGGCTGCGTCCTGCTGCTGATCCACGACCGCTCCCCGGTCTGGCTCGAGGTGAGCTCCGGCTCCGACGAGCGACTCGCCGCACTGCTGCCCGGAGCGCTGGAGCAGGTGCTCACACCTCGACTCGGCGACGTGAACGGCTCACCTGTGAACACCGCGGGCGCTGTTCACACCCCCGCCGCCCCGGCCGCCCCGGCCACCCGGAAAGCCCTCGAACCCCCCACCGCCCCCCAGCTGCTCCCCTCCGTACCCCTCCTCCGCGCCGTCGCCGAACTCGCCGCCGAACTCGGCGCCCGGCACACCTTCGAGTTCCTGCTCGGCCGTCACCTCGACGCCCACCCGCGCCAGTACACGCTCACCCCCGCCGACCTCGCCGGTCTCATGGCCGGCCTGGCCGGAACCGCCCGCACCGTCCTCGACCCGGCCTGCGGCACCGGAGCCCTGCTGCGCTCCGCCGGCAACGGTCCCGACCGGCGGCTGTACGCCCAGGACAGCGCCCCCGAACTCGCCGCCCTCACCGCGCTCCGCCTCGCCCTGCACACCCGCGCCCCCGTGCACGCCGCCGCCGGCGACACCCTGCGCGCCGACGCCCACCCGGAGCTGCGGGTCGACGCCGTCCTGTGCCACCCGCCGTTCAACGAGCGCAACTGGGGGCACGACGAACTCGCCTACGACCCGCGCTGGGAGTACGGCTTCCCGGCCCGCACCGAGTCCGAACTGGCCTGGGTGCAGCACGCGCTGGCCCGGCTGCGGGACGGCGGCATCGCCGTGCTGCTGATGCCGCCCGCCGCCGCGTCCCGCCGCTCCGGACGCCGGATCAGGGCCGACCTGCTGCGCCGGGGCGCGCTGCGCGCCGTCGTCGCGCTGCCGGTCGGCGCGGCACCCCCGTACAACGTCCCGCTGCACCTGTGGGTGCTGCGCCGGCCCGAGCGGGCGCCCGCACAGCCGGAGGTGCTGCTCGCCGACGCCGGGCGGTTCACCGGCGAGGGGCGCGGCGGGCCCGACTGGCCGGGGGTGCGGGAGACGGTCCTCGACGCCTGGCGCGCCTTCGACCGGACCGGCCGGCTCGACGAACGGCCGGGACTGGCCCGTTCCGTGCCCGTCATCGAACTCCTCGACGACGACGTCGACCTCACCCCGGCCCGGCGTCTGCCGCCCCCGGCCGCCGCGGACGGTGCCGGCCGGCTCACCGGCGTACGCGAACGGCTCGGCGAGACGCTGCGCCTGGCCACCGGCCTCACCCCGCCGCCCGTCGCCCCCGCGCCGCGCGCCGCCGGGCGCCCGCCCCTCATCACCGTCGGTGAACTCGCCCGCGCGGGCGCCCTGGTGATGCGTACAGGCGGAAACGGCGGCCACGCGCGCGTGCCCGTCCTCACCGACCACGACGTCCTCTCCGGAACCGGCCCCTCCGGCACGCTCCCGGAGAGCGACGAGGAGGCGGTGCTCACCGAACCCGGTGACGTCGTCGTGCCCGTGCTCGGCGGGGGCGCCGTCGCGCGGGTGATCGACGACGCGACCGCCGGGGCCGCCCTGGGCCGCAACCTCGTGCTGCTGCGCCCCGACCCGGAGGTGCTCGACGCGTGGTTCCTCGCCGGGTTCCTGCGCGGCACCGCCAACCACCGCCAGGCCGGCAGCTACGCGTCCACCGCCACCCGGCTCGACGTACGCCGGCTGCAACTGCCCCGGTTCGCACCGGCCGAGCAGCGGCGCCACGGCGCCCGCTTCCGGGCCCTGGACGAGTTCGAACGGGCGCTCAGGCAGGCGGGCCGGCTCGGTGAGCAACTCGTCCGCGGGATGTACGACGGCCTGACCGACGGGACGATCACCCCCGACCGGGTCCCCGAGTGAGCCCCGGCCGAGCCCGCGGAACACCCTCGGCGCGCCTCCAGGACGCCCCGGTACGACAACGGTTCGGTACATCCCGGGACCGGTTGTCGCTGTCGGCCTATACGCTCGGACTCCGAGTTTCCATCGGCTACACCTGTCCAGGAGCAGTCATGTACGGCCACGGCGCGGCGCCGCCCACCCCCAGCGCGGCAATGGTCATCACGCAGCGCGTGCTGTACGCCGCCGCCGGAGTCCTGTGCTGCGGCCTGCTGGCCTGCGTGCCGCTGTTCCGGGTCGCGTTCCTGCGGGGACGGCTGCTCGACTGGGCGGCGGCCTGGGTGAGCATCCCGCTGTCGATAGCCTGCCTGGCGGTGGTCGGTTCGCTGCCGGAGTCGGACTACCGGACCGACGTGGCCCTGGCCGCCGTCCTGATCCTCGGCGCGAGCGCGGCCGCGTACTACCTGACCGTGGACATCCGCCTGCACCGGCGGCCGCACCCGTACGCGGGCCAGATGCCGCCGCCGTCCCACGCCACGACGATGCACGGCCCTGGCACCCACGCCCCCTACGGCTACCCGCAGCAGGGCTCGCCGTACGCGCCCACGCCGGTCCCGCAGCCCCAGGCCCCCCACACCCCGGTACCGCACACCCCGGCACCCCCCACCCCCGTACCGCCACCGCAGTCGCCGCAGCACCCCGCGCCGGCCCGGATCGACCAGGTGCGCGCCGAGCTGGACGAACTCAGCGACTACCTGCGCCGCCAGGACGGGCAGCAGGACCGGCACGGCAACCACGAGGGCGGAAGGTGAGCGTGACGACGGGACGTGTCGTCGCCGGCCGCTACGAACTGTCCACGCTCATCGGACAGGGCGGCATGGGACAGGTCTGGACGGCCTACGACAAACGGCTGGACCGGCGCGTGGCGGTGAAGCTGCTGCGCCCGGACAAGGTGGCCGGCCAGGAGGCCGACGAACTGCGCCGCCGCTTCGTGCGCGAATGCCGGGTGACCGCACAGGTCGACCACCCCGGCCTGGTCACCGTGCACGACGCGGGCAGCGAGGGCGAGGAGCTGTTCCTCGTCATGCAGTACGTCGACGGCGCCGACCTCGGCGACCACCTCGCCGAACACGACCCGTACCCGTGGCAGTGGACCGTGGCGGTGGCCGCGCAGCTGTGCGCCGTCCTGAGCGCCGTGCACGCCGTGCCGATCGTCCACCGCGACCTCAAGCCGCGCAACGTGATGGTGAAGCAGGACGGCACGGTCACCGTGCTCGACCTCGGTGTCGCCTCCGTCATGGACAGCGACACCACGCGCCTGACGCACACCGGTTCGCCCATCGGCTCGCCCGCCTACATGGCGCCCGAGCAGGCGATGGGCGGCGCGGTCGGCCCGTACACCGACCTGTACGCGCTCGGGGTGCTGATGCACGAACTGCTCAGCGGCGACGTGCCGTTCGCGGGTTCCACGGCGCTCGGGGTGCTGCACCGGCACCTGTACGAGCCGCCGGTGCCCGTGCGCCGGATCCGCCCCGAGGTCCCCGAGGCCCTGGAGACGCTGGTGCTGCGCCTGCTCGCCAAGGACCCGCAGCACCGCCCGGACTCCGCGCAGGAGGTCTACGAACACCTGGCGCAGCTGCTCCCCGCGCGGGGAACGCCCACCGGCGCGCCCCTGGACCCCACCCGCCCCTTCCTGCGCCCGCACGCCCCCTGGCCGGACCGCGCCCGCACACCCGCACCACAGCCGGCACCCGCCGCGCCGTCCGCGCCCGTGGCGGAGAAGGCCGATGTCGCCGCCGCCGTGGACGAGGTGAAACGGCTGCTCGGCGAGGGCCGCATCACCCAGGCCGTCGACATCCTCGGCTCGATCCTGCCCGTCGCCGCCGACCAGCACGGCGAGCACTCCCCGGTCGTGCGCACCCTGCGCAAGCAGTACGCGGCCACGCTCCTGGACGACGGCCAGTACCGGCGTGCCCTGCCCGAACTGCGCCGCCTCGCCGACGAACGCGCCGCCGAGGCCGGCCAGGCCGACCCGCAGTCCCTGCGCCACCGCTACGAGGCCGCCCAGTGCCTGGAGCAGCTCGGCGAACCCGCGGCGGCGCTCGCCGAGTACCGGGCGCTGCTGGCGTACTACGAGAACCAGTACGTGGCCGCCGGCGACCCGCAGCTCGCCCATGACGTCCGTCGCCGCATCGGCCATCTGCTGCTCGCCCTCGGCGACCGGGCCGCCGCGCACGACACGCTGATACGGCTGCTGCACGACGTGGAACGCGTGCAGGGACCGGGGCACCCGCTGGCCGTCGACATCCGGCGGACGCTGCAGTGGCTGGGACAGGTGCGCGGATAGCGGGGCAGCGGGCGCGAAGGCCGTAAAGCCGCAAAGGGGACGTGGGCGGGGCGTACGGCTGTACGGCGCGGACGCCGGTGCCGGAAGTCGCCGTGAATCGTTGGTCGAATGGGTTGGCCAGAGCTTGGCCGATGCCTACCATCGATCACCGCAAGACTTTGTGCACCGCCGCACAAGCTCTCCTCAGGAGGTCTCCTTGCACCGCCGCCGTCGCACCGCGCTCTTCCTCACCGCCGCGATCGCCGCGGCGGCGCCCCTGCTCACCGCCTGCGGGAACGACGCGCACCCCGGTGCGGCAGCCGTCGTCGGCGGTGAGCGGATCACCGTGTCGCAGCTGGAGAACCGGGTCGACGAGGTCCGCGCGGCCCAGCGGGCGGCCGTACCGGACGACGCCCAGTACCAGCAGGCCATCGCCCGGACCGGCAGCCTCACCCGCGACACCCTGCACGGCATGGTCCTGGACCGGGTGCTGGAGCGCGCCGCGCGGGACGCCGGCGTGACGGTCACGGACCGTGAGGTCCAGCGGATGCGGTCCGGCCTGGAGCAGCAGGCCGGCGGCGCCGAGGCGCTGGAGGCGGCCTGGCTGCAGCAGTACGGCATCCCGCCGCAGCGCCTCGAGGCCAACCTCCGCCTCCAGGTCCAGGCCCAGAAGCTCGCCCAGCGACTCGGCACCGACACCAGCCGGCCCGAGTTCTGGCAGGCGCTGTCCGAGGCGGGCGAGGAGCTCGACGTCGACCTCAACCCGCGCTACGGCGACTGGGACGTCGAGAAGAGCAGCCGGGTCGACGCCAGGACGCCGTGGGTACGGGACGTCACGGCGGCCGGGGCGCCGCAGACGCTCTGACCGGCCGCCTGCGGACAACCGGCCTGTGGACAACCCGGGGGCTGTCGGCGGGGTGGGCTAGTTTCGGAGCGTGAACGCAATCAGCCCCGCACCGAGCTCCGCGACCGCCCCCGGCCGTGCCGTCCTGCTCACCACCAGCCACCGTGTCGCGCCCGGCCTGCTGTCCTGGCCGGCCTGGCAGGCCCTGCACGCGGCCGACCGGGTGCTGTGCGCGGACGGCGCCCACCCGCAGCTGCCGTATCTGCGGGAGGCGGGGATACCGGTCGAGGAGGCGTCCCCGACCGCCGAGGAGATCGTCGACGCCTGCGCGGGCGGGCGGACGGTGGTGGTCGTGGCGACGGGCGAGGGTGAGCCCGCGCTGACCGACGGGCTGGCGCGGCTGGCCGGGACCGGCAGGGTGCGGATGCCCGAGCTGGAGCTGCTGCCCGCCTCCTACGACCTGCCGGGCGCCCGGCTGCTCGACCTCGTGCAGGTCATGGACCGCATCCGCGCGGAGTGCCCGTGGTCGTCCCGGCAGACCCACAAGGGCCTGGCCAAGTACGGCATCGAGGAGGCGTACGAGCTTGTCGAGGCCATCGAGGAGGGCGACCGGGACGAGCTGCGCGAGGAGCTGGGGGACGTGCTCCTCCAGGTCGTCTTCCACGCCCGGATCGCCGAGGAGCACCCGGAGGAACCGTTCTCCGTCGACGACGTGGCGGGGGGCATCGTGGCCAAGCTGATCCACCGGCATCCGCATGTCTTCGGCGGGGAGACGGCGGACACGCCGGAGGACGTCAAGGCGCACTGGCTGCGGACCAAGGCGGAGGAGAAGCGGCGCAGTTCGGTGACGGAGGGGGTGCCGCTCGGGCAGCCCGGACTGGCGCTGGCGGCGAAGCTGGGGTCGCGGGCGCGGACCGCGGGGCTGGACGTGCCGGTGCCGGTGGGGGAGGGGGTCGGTTACGAGCTGCTGGGGCTTGCGGTGTGGGCGGAGGCGGCGGGAGTCGATCCGGAGGCGGCCTTGCGGGCGGCCGCGCGGGTGTACCGCGATGCGATCCGTGCCGCGGAGGGTGGCGAGGGCTGAGAGCGGGGTGCGGCGCGGGAGGGTTTCTCGCCCCCGCCGTCCCGTCCCGTCCCGTCCCCCGGGGGCTCCGCCCCCGGACCCCCTCGCGCGGTTCCCCGCCCCCCTGAAGGGGCGCGGGGAACCGCGCGAACAACCACCACGCGCCCGCAGCCGCCCGACGGCCCCGGACACCCGAGCTGCCGCGCCGTCCTGCTCCCGTCGCCCGTTAGGGTCGCCGCATGCATGACCAGCCCACCCCTCCTGCTCCGCAGGGACCCACTCCCGAGTTGTTCAGCCGGGAGTTCGCCGCCGATCCCTACCCCGCCTACGCCTGGCTGCGTGAGCACGAGCCCGTGCGCAGGACGCGGCTGCCCAGCGGGGTGGAGGCGTGGCTGGTCACGCGCTACACCGACGCCAAGCAGACGCTCGCCGACAACCGGCTGTCCAAGAACCCCGCGCACCACGACGAGCCCGCGCACGCCAGGGGCAGGACCGGTATCCCCGGGGAGCGCCAGGCGGAGCTGATGACGCATCTGCTGAACATCGACCCGCCGGACCACACCCGGCTGCGCCGGCTGGTCAGCAAGGCGTTCACCCCGCGCCGGGTCGCCGAGTTCGCGCCCCGCGTGCAGGAGCTCACCGACGGGCTCATCGACCGGTTCGCGGACAGTGGCTCCGCCGACCTGATCCACGAGTTTGCCTTCCCCCTCCCCATCTACGCCATCTGCGACCTGCTCGGCGTCCCGAGCGAGGACCAGGACGACTTCCGGGACTGGGCGGGCATGATGATCCGTCACGGCGGCGGCCCGCGCGGCGGGGTCGCCCGGTCCGTGAAGAAGATGCGCGGCTACCTTGCCGAGCTGATCCACCGCAAGCGCGAGGCGCTCCCCGCCGAACCCGCCCCCGGCGAGGACCTCATCTCCGGCCTCATCCGCGCCTCCGACCACGGTGAGCACCTCACCGAGAACGAGGCCGCCGCCATGGCGTTCATCCTGTTGTTCGCCGGTTTCGAGACCACCGTCAACCTGATCGGCAACGGCACCTACGCCCTGCTCACCCACCCCGGACAGCGTGACCGCCTGCAGCGGAGCCTCGTCGCCGGGGAGCGCGGGCTGCTGGAGACCGGTGTCGAGGAGCTCCTGCGTTACGACGGCCCCGTGGAGCTCGCCACCTGGCGGTTCGCCACCGAGCCGGTCACCATCGGCGGGCAGCGCATCGCGGCCGGCGACCCCGTCCTCGTCGTACTCGCCGCCGCGGACCGGGACCCGGAGCGGTTCGCCGACCCGGACGTGCTCGACCTCGGCCGGCGCGACAACCAGCATCTGGGATACGGCCACGGCGTCCACTACTGCCTGGGCGCCCCGCTGGCCCGCCTGGAGGGCCGGACCGCGCTCGCCACCCTGCTGACCCGTCTGCCGGACCTGCGGCTCGCGGTGGAACCGGCCGAACTCCGTTGGCGGGGCGGGCTCATCATGCGCGGACTGCGCACGCTCCCGGTGGAGTTCACTCCTCCGCGGAAGTGACGGACGGAACCGCCGTCCGCCGTGCCCCCGAGCGGACCAGCGCAAACATGACGCGCTCTCAACTCTGTGATCTTCACGTGATCTGCGCGGCATGAACTTGTGACAAGTGATCGTCTGCGGATACGTTCACCCATCAAGTGCGGCACATCGGGTTCCACTCGCCGCGCCGGTCATTGCTGTCTTGTGAAAGGTCTCCGCATGCTCTCCGGGAACGGTCGGCACCGTCGCCCCCGCCAGGCTCCGGCTCTCCTCGTCGCGGCCGGAGTGACCGGCTCCGCCATCGCGATCCCGCTCCTCGGAGCCGGTAGCGCCAGCGCGGCCGACGGCGCGACCTGGGACCGGGTCGCCGAATGTGAAAGTGGTGGCTCCTGGAGCCAGAACACCGGCAACGGCTACTACGGCGGCCTGCAGTTGACCCAGGACGACTGGGAGAACTACGGCGGTCTGGACTACGCGACCAGCGCCGACCAGGCCAGCCGCGGCCAGCAGATAGCCGTGGCCGAGAGGATCCTCGCCCAGCAGGGGGTCGGCGCGTGGCGCACCTGCGGACTGACGGCGGGCCTCAGCCAGGGCTCGACGTCGGCCGACATCGACACGGGCGTGGCGGAGGACTCGACCTCGGACGCATCGGACTCTTCGGACTCGTCCGGATCATCGGAATCCGGGAATCCGTCTGTCTCGTCCTCTCCGTCGTCCGGCGCCAAGGGATCGGACGACGGAGAGGACGAGGCCGGTGAATCGGCCAAGCCCGGCAAGTCGAGCGACTCGGACGCGGATTCGGACAACGGCTCCGACGGCGGATCCGGCACCTCCCCCTCCGCCTCGGCCACTCCCAAGAGTGACGAGTCGGACAAGTCCGGGCAGGCCACCGGCTCTTCCGAGCTCACCGACGCCGAGGGCACCGGCCCCGGCCGCCATCGCGGCACCGGTGCCGAGGAGGGTGAGGCGGAGGACCGTACGTCGGAATCGTCCGGCCGGCACGCCTCGCGCGGCACCGACGCCTCGCGCGATGCCGCCGACGGCTCGTACACCGTGCGCACCGGGGACAGCCTCTCGTCCATCGCCGACTCCCTTGAGCTCGACGGCGGATGGCGGTCGCTCTATACCGAGAACGAGCAGGTCGTCGGCGTCGACCCGGACCTCATCCTGCCGGGTCAGGAGCTTGAGGTCGGGGTCGAACCGGGCGAAAAGTGACGCCCGAAAGGGCGTGTGTCCGGCGGTGGTTGACGTCATGATTCGCGGTGAATGTCCGGTTTAAAGGGCGTGAGAGATAGGTCTCAGAAGCCCTGATCGTCTTTGAATTTCCGCGGATCGCGTGTCTACGGTCGTGACCGCTCGCCACCGCGGGCCCCGGCTGCCGCCACGCCGAATCCTGCCAGTGGCAGCACGGGAACAGTCGTCGCGTCATGCGCCGTAGGCAGGAGCGGGGGACCCAAGGTAAGTGTCCTTTCCGGTGGTTGACACCGGATCGGGCTTGGGGTGAAGCCGCGTCCCGTGAGGGACGTGGCCGGGCAACTCAACCGGCCCGAACCCGACAGCTCACCTCGTAGGCGTCGGTGAGGGGATCCAACCATGCTGTTTTCCGGCAAGGGCAAGCACCGTCGTCCGTCCAAGGCCACCCGCGCGATCGCCGTCGCCGGTGTCGCCTCCGCCGCCGTCGCCGCCCCGCTGATGGCGGCCGGCACCGCCTCCGCCGCCACCGCCTCCGAGTGGGACGCCGTCGCCCAGTGCGAGTCCGGCGGCAACTGGTCCATCAACACCGGCAACGGCTACTACGGCGGTCTGCAGTTCTCCGCCTCCACCTGGGCCGCGTACGGCGGCACGCAGTACGCCTCCAGCGCCGACCAGGCCGGCAAGGCGCAGCAAATCGAGATCGCCGAGAAGGTCCTCGCGGGCCAGGGCAAGGGCGCCTGGCCGGTCTGCGGCACGGGCCTGTCCAACGCCGCCTACACCGGCTCCTCCTCGAACGAGTCCTCGAACGGCTCTTCGGCGGGCTCCTCGCAGAGCACCGGTTCCACCGAGACCCGTGAGACCGAGCAGAAGGCCTCCCGCTCCGCCGAGCGCCCGGCCGCCGAGCAGAAGACCGAGAAGAAGACCGTCACCACCCCGACCGGCGAGAAGGTCGAGAAGGGCGACGGCGAGTACAAGGTCGTCAAGGGCGACACCCTCAGCTCCATCGCCGCCGAGCGCGACGTCGAGGGCGGCTGGGCCGAGCTGTTCGAGCTGAACGACGACATCGTCGACGACGCCGACCTCATCTACCCGGGCCAGCAGCTGCACCTCAAGTAAGCGGCTGCCCCCTGCTCCCCGCCCCGGTGCGTCTTCCCCCGTACGCACCGGGGCGGGGTTTTTCACGGCCGGGTTTCCGGAAACCGCTTTGTTCCGTTCGGAAACAATTTACTCTCGGTTCTGTCCACGGGGCGGGCGACCGGCTGGCCGATCGCCCGGAGCCGGTTAGGCTCGGTCTCGCAAGACCCTCCGGGGTCCTGCTCACCCGCGTCACATCCATGAAGGAGATGCTCGTGCCGTCCATCGACGTCGTCGTAGCCCGGGAAATCCTGGACTCCCGAGGCAACCCCACGGTCGAGGTCGAGGTCGGCCTCGACGACGGCAGCACGGGTCGTGCCGCCGTCCCGTCCGGCGCCTCCACCGGCGCCTTCGAGGCCATCGAACTCCGTGACGGCGATGCCAACCGTTACCTGGGCAAGGGCGTCGAGAAGGCCGTCCTGGCCGTCATCGAGCAGATCGGCCCGGAACTCGTCGGCTACGACGCCACCGAGCAGCGCCTGATCGACCAGGCGATGTTCGACCTGGACGCCACCGACAACAAGGGATCGCTGGGCGCCAACGCCATCCTCGGTGTCTCGCTCGCCGTCGCCCACGCCGCCTCCGAGGCGTCGGACCTGCCGCTCTTCCGCTACCTGGGCGGCCCCAACGCGCACCTGCTGCCGGTGCCGATGATGAACATCCTGAACGGCGGCTCGCACGCCGACTCCAACGTGGACATCCAGGAGTTCATGATCGCCCCGATCGGCGCGGAGTCCTTCTCCGAGGCCCTGCGCTGGGGCGCCGAGGTCTACCACACCCTGAAGAAGGTCCTGAAGAGCAAGGGCCTGGCCACCGGCCTCGGCGACGAGGGCGGCTTCGCCCCGAACCTCGGCTCCAACCGCGAGGCCCTCGACCTCATCCTCGAGGCCGTCAAGGAGGCCGGCTACACCCCCGGCGAGCAGATCGCCCTCGCGCTCGACGTCGCCGCGTCCGAGTTCTACAAGGACGGCTCCTACACCTTCGAGGGCAAGACGCGCACGGCCGCC
Organism: Streptomyces sp. NPDC020731; assembly: GCF_044334705.1. Classification (NCBI taxonomy): domain Bacteria; kingdom Bacillati; phylum Actinomycetota; class Actinomycetes; order Kitasatosporales; family Streptomycetaceae; genus Streptomyces; species Streptomyces sp. NPDC020731. The sequence goes on along the minus strand of NZ_JBIRTN010000009.1, from coordinate 92,190 downwards.
GAGATGACCGAGTACTACGCCGAGCTCGTCGACGCGTACCCGCTCGTCTCCATCGAGGACCCGCTGTTCGAGGACGACTGGGAGGGCTGGAAGGTCCTCACCGACAAGCTCGGTGACAAGGTCCAGATCGTCGGCGACGACCTGTTCGTCACCAACCCCGAGCGCCTCGCCCGCGGCATCGAGGAGGGCGCCGCCAACGCCCTGCTGGTCAAGGTCAACCAGATCGGCTCGCTGACCGAGACCCTGGACGCCGTCGAGCTGGCCCAGCGCAACGGCTTCAAGTGCATGATGTCCCACCGCTCCGGCGAGACCGAGGACGTCACCATCGCCGACCTGGCCGTCGCCACCAACTGCGGTCAGATCAAGACCGGCGCCCCGGCCCGCTCCGAGCGCGTCGCCAAGTACAACCAGCTGCTGCGCATCGAGGAGATCCTCGACGACGCCGCGGTGTACGCCGGCCGCAGCGCGTTCCCCCGCTTCAAGGGCTGAGCACCGCTCCGGTAGGCAGCGTCGTACGTACGTCCCCGTACCCGGTCCCGTACCGTGTGCGGGGACGTACGCGCGTATGACGGTGAGCGAGAGGCGGGAACATGGCGGTCAAGGACCGGGACCGTTTCTCCACCGCGACCAGGATCCGGCTGATCGGTGAGCAGACCGCGGCCCGGGTCTACCGCTCGCAGACCAAACGCCAGGCCCGCCGCTCCCGGCTGACCGGCCGGGCGGCGCTGCTCGCCCTGGTGGTCTGCTCCCTGATCGTCGCCCTCGCCTATCCCATGCGGCAGTACGTCTCCCAGCGCGCGGACATCGCCGACCTCCAGCAGGAGCAGGACGAGACCCGCCGACGGGTCGAACGGCTGCGCGACATGAAGGCCCGCTGGCAGGACGACGCCTACGCCGAGCAGGAGATCCGCCGGCGGCTGCACTACGTCATGCCCGGCGAGACCGGCTACATCGTCATCGACCCGGGTACGGCGGAGAAGTCCCGTACCGATCTCGAAGCCGCCGACCGCCCCTGGTACGCGAACGTCTGGGACGGTGTCGACAAGGCCGACGCCGCCGCCGACCAGTGACCCTTCGCAGAAAGCCGTAGAAAGACAGTATGGAAACGCCCCCGCCCACGACTCCCCGCACCGAGCCCACCGACGCGGACGTCGAGGCCTTCAAGCAGCAGCTCGGGCGGCCCCCGCGCGGGCTGCGCGCCATCGCGCACCGCTGCCCCTGTGGGCAGCCGGACGTCGTGGAGACCGCGCCGAGGCTGCCCGACGGCACCCCCTTCCCGACGCTCTACTACCTCACCTGCCCGAAGGCGAACTCCGCGATCGGGACGCTGGAGGCGAACGGCGTGATGAAGGAGATGACGGAGCGGCTGGCCACCGACCCGGAGCTGGCGGCCGCGTACCGCGCGGCGCACGAGGACTACGTCCGGCGCCGTGACGAGATCGAGGAGCTCAAGAACTTCCCCAGCGCGGGCGGCATGCCGGACCGCGTGAAGTGCCTGCACGTGCTGGTCGCCCACTCGCTGGCCGCGGGCCCCGGGGTCAACCCGCTGGGCGACGAGGCGCTGGCGATGCTGCCGGAGTGGTGGCGCAAGGGCGCCTGCGTGACGCTGCCCGCGAAGGAGGACGGCCGGTGACCCGGGTCGCCGCCGTCGACTGCGGTACGAACTCCATCCGGCTGCTGGTGGCCGACGCCGACCCCGTGACGGGTGAACTCACCGAACTGGACCGGCGGATGACGATCGTGCGGCTCGGCCAGGGTGTCGACCGCACGGGCCGGCTGGCGCCCGAGGCGCTGGAGCGGACGTTCGCCGCCTGCCGTGAGTACGCGGAGATCATCAGGAAGCACGGCGCGGAGCACCTGCGCTTCGTCGCCACCTCCGCCTCCCGTGACGCCGAGAACCGCGACGAGTTCGTGCGCGGGGTGCGGGACATCCTGGGCGTGGAGCCCGAGGTCGTCACCGGTGACCAGGAGGCCGGGTTCTCCTTCACCGGGGCCACCAAGGAGCTGACGGGCCGGACCGACCTGCACCGCCCGTTCCTGGTCGTGGACATCGGCGGCGGCTCGACCGAGTTCGTCGTCGGTGACGACCACGTCCGCGCCGCCCGCTCCGTGGACGTCGGCTGCGTACGGATGACCGAGCGGCACCTGGTGCGGGACGGGGCCGTGACGGACCCGCCGGCCGAGGAGCAGATCGCGGCGATGCGCGCCGACATCGAGGCCGCCCTCGACCAGGCCGAGGAGACGGTCCCGCTGCGCGAGGCGCGCACCCTGGTCGGTCTGGCCGGCTCGGTCACGACCGTGTCGGCGATCGCCCAGGACCTCCCCGAGTACGACTCCGGGGCCATCCACCACTCCCGCGTCTCCCGCGACCGTGTCCGCGAGATCACCGGGTGGCTGCTGCGCTCCACCCACGCGGAGCGCGCGGCGGTGCCCTCCATGCATCCGGGCCGGGTCGACGTGATCGGCGCCGGGGCGCTGGTCCTTCTCTCGATCATGGAGCGGATCGGCGCGGAGGAGGTCGTGGTGTCGGAGCACGACATCCTCGACGGCATCGCCTGGTCCGTGACCCGGGCCCCCTTCACCGCTGATCAGTAGCACTCCACTGAGCAGTCGGGACAGCGTTTGAGCGGCGTCCGGGGGGCCTGTCGGGCCCTCCGGCGGGGCCTCGCCGGGAAAGTTCGTGAAGTTCTTCACAAGGAATCGGCCCCGGGAGAACGAAGAACTGAATCCGGTTGACCCGTTCGGGCCCTCAACACCCCTTTGAACACGTTCAGAAGATGGCGGCGGGTGTTTTGTCGGGGGTGGTCGCGACGACCCGCCGACCGGCCTCACGGCGCCTCCTGATGGACAGAGAGGCAGCTCACGCGGCATTGACAACGTCCCGAACGGGGTGCCGGTTCCCGCTTCGCTCTGTGATCTGGATCAAGAAGCGGAGGATGGTAACACAGGCCCTGTCGAAGCTTGTGAAGGGGCGCACGAGGTACCCCCCTGAGGCGGGTGGATACTCGATGGCATGAGCACCACGGAGCGTCCCAGGATCCTCGTAGTAGGCGGTGGGTACGTAGGCCTGTACGCAGCTCGGCGCATCCAGAAGAAGATGCGTTACGGCGAGGCGACCGTCACCGTCGTCGACCCGCGGTCGTACATGACCTACCAGCCCTTCCTCCCCGAAGCCGCCGCCGGCAGCATCTCCCCCCGGCACGTCGTCGTCCCGCTGCGACGCGTGCTTCCCAAGGCGGAGGTCCTCACCGGTCGGGTCACCACCATCGACCAGGAGCGCAAGGTCGCCACGGTCGCCCCGCTGGTCGGCGAGGCGTACGAGCTGCCCTTCGACTACCTGGTCATCGCGATGGGCGCGGTCTCCCGCACCTTCCCGATCCCCGGCCTCGCCGAGCAGGGCATCGGCATGAAGGGCATCGAGGAGGCCATCGGCCTGCGCAACCACGTCCTCGAGCAGCTCGACAAGGCCGACTCCACCACGGACGAGGAGATCCGGCGCAAGGCGCTCACCTTCGTCTTCGTGGGCGGCGGCTTCGCCGGCGCGGAGACCATCGGCGAGGTCGAGGACATGGCCCGCGACGCCGCCAAGTACTACAAGAACGTGTCCCGCGAGGACATGCGCTTCATCCTCGTCGACGCCGCCGACAAGATCCTCCCCGAGGTCGGTCCCAAGCTCGGCGCGTACGGCAAGGAGCACCTCGAGAGCCGCGGCGTCGAGGTCTACCTGTCCACGTCGATGGACTCCTGCGTCGACGGCCACGTGGTGCTGAAGAACGGCCTCGAGGTCGACTCCCACACGATCGTGTGGACGGCGGGCGTCAAGCCGAACCCGGCGCTGTCCCGCTTCGGTCTGCCGCTGGGTCCGCGCGGTCACGTCGACACCGAGCCGACGCTCCAGGTCAAGGGCACCGACTACATCTGGGCCGCGGGCGACAACGCCCAGGTTCCGGACCTCGTCGGCCGCAAGGCCGGCAACGAGAACGCCTGGTGCCCGCCGAACGCCCAGCACGCGCTGCGCCAGGCCAAGGTCCTCGGCGACAACGTGGTCTCCGGCATGCGGGGCTTCCCGCAGAAGGAGTACAGCCACGCCAACAAGGGCGCGGTGGCGGGCCTCGGCCTGCACAAGGGCGTGGCGATGATCGTCATGGGCAAGATGAAGATCAAGCTCAAGGGCCGGCTCGCCTGGTACATGCACCGTGGCTACCACGGCATGGCGATGCCGACCTTCAACCGCAAGATCCGCGTCTTCGCCGACTGGACCCTCGGCATGTTCCTCAAGCGCGAGGTCGTGTCCCTGGGTGCGATCGAGTCGCCGCGCGAGGAGTTCTACGAGGCGGCGAAGCCGGCGCCGGCCCCGGCGGCCGTCAAGCAGGAACCGAAGAAGACCGAGGCCAAGGCTTCCTGACCCCCGGTCACCGAACTGCCCGAAGGGGCCGCCCGCCATCCGTGGTGCGGGCGGCCCCTTCGGCGTCACCGAGCGGCCGACCGGTCCGGCCCACCCGCGCGGCTCGGTGGGCCGGGAGGCCGTCGTCCCGGGCGGACCTCCGCCGGGCCGCCGGTGCGCGTGCGATTCGGGGTCCGTCCATCCCCGCCTTCGAGCGCAACCGCATCGGCCTCGACCGGGTCCTCGCCGTCAGAACCCCCGCGTCCGGCGCCTGCGCCCTCCCCTGCGCCGCCCGCACCCGGAACCGGCCCGCACGCGACGACGGGCCCCGTTCCACCCGGAACGGGGCCCGCGCCACAGCCACGACTCCTGCCCGGCTACTCGGCCTTGATCGCCTGCAGCATGTTCAGCCGGGCCGCCCGCCGGGCCGGCCACAGCGCCGCCAGCACACCCACCACCGCGGCCAGCAGCAGGAAGACCCCCATCCGGGCCCAGGGCAGGACCAGTTCGTACGTCGCCATCCTCGCCCCCACCAGCTCACCGGCCGCCCAGCCGAAGAACACGCCCAGACCGAGACCGAGCACCGCGCCGAACAGCGAGATCACCAGGGACTCCAGCCGGACCATCCGCTTGATGCCCTTGCGGTCCAGGCCGATCGCCCGCAGCATGCCGATCTCCTGGGAGCGCTCGAACACCGACATCGCCAGGGTGTTGATGACGCCGATGACCGCCACGATCACCGCCATCGCCAGCAGGCCGTAGACCATGTTCAGGATCAGGGTGAACATCTTCGCGATCTCGTTGGAGAGGTCCTGCTTGTCCTGGACCTTGATCGCAGGGTTGGTGCCGAGGGTCTTCTCCAGCGCGTCCTTCGCCGCGTCGGACGTGCCGTCGGCGGTCTTCACCATGACCATCATGTCGGCCGGTTCCGACTCGTGCGGGTCGAGGATCGCGGTGTCGATCATGATGCCGCTGATCATCTCGTTGGCCTGGTAGACACCGGAGACCGTGAGCTTCTGCTTCTCGCCGTCCTCGTAGGCGACGGTGAAGGCCGAACCGGCCTTCCAGCCGTACGACTTCGCGGTGTCCTCGTCCACGACGACCCGCGTGCCGCCGACCTCGAAGGCGCCCTGCGCGACCGGGAACTCGGTCAGCTCGCCGATCGTGGCGCCGTTCACACCGGTCAGGTACTCGGTCTCGCCGTCGATGCGGACGTCCGCGTTGCGCATCGGGCTGACGGCGGTGACGTCGCCGGCCTGCCTCAGCTTCTTCTCGACGTCCGGCGACAGCGAGTGCCCGTTCGCCATGGACACCATGTAGTCCGCCTCGATCGCGGCGGCCGCCATCTTGTCGATGGACTTCTGCAGACTGCCGGCCATCACCGTCATACCGGTGATCAGGGTGAGCCCGATCATCAGCGCGGACGCGGTGGCGGCGGTACGGCGCGGGTTGCGCACCGAGTTCTGCCGGGCCAGCTTGCCGGAGACCCCGAAGACGCGCAGCACCGGGGCCGCGGCGGCGATCAGCGGACGGGACAGCAACGGCGTCAGGATGAAGACGCCGATGATCAGCAGGACGGCGCCGAGCCCCATGGGGGCCTGGCCGTCGGCGCCTTCCATCGTCGTGGCCGCGAGGACCACCGCGACACCGGCCGCCGAGAACAGCGCGCCCAGCGTGTTGCGCAGCACCAGCGACTTGGTGGTCGCCGCGGCGTGCAGCGCGCTCATCGCCGCCACCGGCGGGATCTTCGCGGCCCGGCGGCCGGGCAGCCACGCGGCGAGCATGGTCACCAGGATGCCGACCGCGAACGCGGAGCCGACCGTGCCCGGGCTGACCACCAGGGGCCCGTCGGGCATGGGTGCGTCCAGCGCCCCCATCAGGGAGCGCAGCCCCGCGCCGATGCCGACACCGGCGACGAGTCCGGCGACGGCGGCGACCGCGCCGACCACGAACGCCTCGATCAGCACCGACCGCGTGACCTGACGCCGGGAGGCGCCGACCGCGCGCATCAGGGCCAGCTCCTTGGTGCGCTGGGCGACCAGCATGGTGAAGGTGTTGGCGATGATGAAGGTACCGACGAACAGCGAGATCCCGGCGAACACCAGCAGGCCCTGCTTCAGGCCGCTCATCGAGGAGGCGATCGCCTCCGCCTGGTCGTCGGCGAGCCGCGTGCCCGTCGTGGTCTCCACGAGGTCGGACGGCAGCGCCTTCTCCAGCTGGGCCTGCAGCGCGGTGTCGCTGACGCCGTCCTTCGCCTTGACGGCGATCTCGTCGAAGGTGCCCGCCTTGCCGAACAGCTTCTGCGCGCTCGCCGTGTCGAACAGCGTGAGGCTGCCGCCGGCCGCGACATTGCCGTCGTCGGTGGTGAAGACACCGGCGATCACCGGCTCCAGGACGGGGCCGTCGACCGACATCCGTACGGTGTCGCCGACCTCGTAACCGGCCCGCTTCGCGGTCTCGGAGTCGATGAGGATCTCGCCCTCACCCTTCGGCGCGCGCCCGCTGACCAGCGGGTACCGGGGGTCCTTGGTGCCCCAGTAGTTGCCGCCCTGCGACTGGAAGCCGTCGCCGATCAGCTTGCCGTCCTTGTCGGCGATCGCGGTGAAGCCCTGGACGGTGCCGATGGCCTGCGCGGCGCCGGGCACGGCGGCGCTGTCGTCGACCAGTTCGCGGGTCAGTTCCCGGTACTCGCCGACCTTGTCGCCCTCGGCCTCCTTCCACTTGGGCGTGACGGCGACGTCGACGTGGTCGAAGCCCTTGGCGGACTGCTTCTGCAGGGCGTCGGAGAGGCTGTTGGTGAAGACCAGGGTCCCCGACACGAAGGCCACGCCGAGCATCACGGCGAGCACGGTCATCAGGAGCCGGGCCTTGTGCGCGGAGACATTGCGCAAGGCGGTACGGAACATGGGTGTCTTCTCGAGTCCAGACGTACGGAGGAGGGGGGCGGGCGGAGGGGAGGGCGGGGGTGTCAGCTGGTGCGGCCCTTGGCGTCGAACTGCTTCATGCGGTCGAGCACCGAGTCGGCGGTCGGCCCGTACACCTCGTCCACGATCCGGCCGTCCGCGAGGAAGACCACCCGGTCCGCGTAGGCGGCGGCGACCGGGTCGTGCGTCACCATGACCACCGTCTGCCCCAGCTCGCGCACGGAGTTGCGCAGGAAGCCCAGCACCTCGGCGCCGGAACGGGAGTCGAGGTTTCCGGTGGGCTCGTCGCCGAAGATGATGTCCGGCCGGGAGGCCAGCGCCCGGGCCACGGCGACCCGCTGCTGCTGACCGCCGGACAGCTGCGAGGGCCGGTGGCTCAGCCGGTCCGACAGCCCGACCATCCCGATCACGGTGTCCAGCCACCCCTTGTCCGGCTTGCGGCCCGCGATGTCCATCGGGAGGGTGATGTTCTCCAGCGCGGACAGCGTCGGGAGCAGGTTGAACGCCTGGAAGATGAAGCCGATCTTGTCCCGGCGCAGCCTGGTCAGCTGCTTGTCCTTCAGCGAGCCCAGCTCGGTCTCACCGATGCGCACGGAACCGGAGGAGAAGGTGTCGAGCCCGGCCACGCAGTGCATCAGCGTGGACTTGCCGGAGCCGGACGGGCCCATGATCGCGGTGAACTCGGCCTGCTGGAAGGCGATGGAGACCCGGTCCAGGGCGACCACCTGGGTCTCGCCCTGGCCGTAGATCTTCGAAAGCTCCGTGGCGCGTGCGGCCACGGCGGTGGTCCGGTCGGCGAGGGATGCGGTGGTCACGGGATGGACTCTCCTGTCGGGACGACGTGTTCTCGGGTACGTCGTCCATCGTTCCGCCGCTTTCCCCCGGTGTAGTCACCCGCTGCTCCGGTTCCGGGGGGCGACCAGGGAGGGACCACCGGGCGCGGCGTCATACCTGGGGATGACGGCGGCCCCTGAGGCGGGGGCGCGTGGAACAGGTGGAGCGCCCCTGTTTCGACGGTGAAATTCCGTCATTCCGCGTACGTGACGGAACGTCACACGCAAGGCTGTTGGCACGTACTGATGGCGAGTTCGCGGTGCTGATGGACCCTCAGGCGCCAATAAAATAAGACAAGATCGGCCCCTCCCGCCGCTGCTCGCGGGAGGGCCACCGATAGGCTCGGAACCGCGACGCGGAGCCCATGGCCTGCCCGGATGGTGGAATGCAGACACGGCGAGCTTAAACCTCGCTGCCCCTGAGCGGGCGTGCCGGTTCAAGTCCGGCTCCGGGCACCATTACACATGCCGCTCCCACGCGCCGGCCGCGAACCCGGCACTCCCGACAACCGCGCCTCACCTACGCCGACCGGACGCTCCCGCGTGGGGGTGAGTGCGCGTACTCAGCCGCGGTGGGGGAGGTTGAGCAGGAGCGCGTATGTCGGACGGGACGGGTGAGCGGCACCGTTGTGGGCGAGGGTTCGCTTCGTCGACGGGGGAGTCGTATGGCCGCCGGGTTCTGGCTGCGGGTGGTGGTCACCGGGGCGGCCGTGGTGTCGCTGGCCGGGTGCGGCAAGGCGGATCTGGCCGTGCTCAAGGCGCCGGCGTGCCCGGAGGGGGCCTCCGCGCGGCCCGAGCGGCAGGAGGGGCGGCCGGCGGGGACGGTGTGGGCCTGGGCCCCGCTCTTCGGGGCACCCGAGGGCACGCCCCGGAAGGGCGCGGTGCCCGGACTGGCCGACGTGGTGTCGATCGCGGACAGCGGGCACACCATGGTCGCCGTGCGCGGTGACGGCACCGTGTGGTCGTACGGCACCAACGTCGACGGTTCCCTCGGGCACGGCTCGCGCGAGCGCCACTACCTGGCCGAGCCCCGGCAGGTGACCGGGATCGGCCCCGCGCACGCGGTGTACAACAGCGGGCCGACCTTCTACGCGGTGCTGCGGGACGGCACCGTGACGGCCTGGGGCTCGGACAGGTTCCTGGTCAGGGCCGGGAAGCGGGAGGGGTACGCCGGGGTGGCCACCCCCGAGCGGGTGCCCGGGGCGAAGGGCGTGGCCACCATGGGACCGGGCCCGCTCAACGCCTTCGCGCTGCGCGGCGACGGCCGGGTCCTCGGCTGGGGCATCAACGTGACCGACGTCCTGGGCGACCGCGACAGCACCCGGCTCACCACGGTCGACGGGGTGAAGGGTGTCGTCGACGTGGCCTCGGCCGGCGGCGCCGTGGTCGCCGCCACGGCGGACGGCCGGGTCTGCGCCTGGGGCGGCAACGCCCACGGACTGCTGGGCGTCGAGCCGCGCGGCGGACAGTCGGGGCGGCCTCTGCTCGTACGGGGTCTGAAGGACATCGTCCAGGTGGCCGGCGGATCGGACGTGGCCTATGCCCTCGACCGGGACGGCACCGTCCGGGCCTGGGGCCGGGGTGCGAGCGGCGCCCTCGGCGACGGGGACCGCTCGGACCACACCTCCGCACGACCGGTCCGGGTGAACGGACTGCCCGAGATCCGCCGGATCGCGGCCCACGGGCTCACCGGGTACGCCATCGACACCTCCGGCGGACTGTGGGCCTGGGGCTCCGGGCTGCCCCTCGGCGACCACGTCCCGCAGTCCGCCCGGCCGGTGCGCATCCCGCTGCCCGGGCCCGCCCTGGACGTCTCGGGCCACCACGCGATCGTCGGGGCGGGATGAACGGGTGATCTCCGGCCGGTTCCGGGGAGGTACCGGGTCGGTCATGGTTCGGTTCCCCGTGGTGAAGGGAATCACCCGGCCGCGTAGCGTGTTGCGCAGCACAACGAGGGAAAGATCCTCCCCAAGCATTAGGGTCATTCCTTTGCCTACCTATTACTCTTGAGCCAAGGCCGCGCTGTGTGGCCATGGAGGAGTGAAATGAGGAGCAGAAACCCGGTCTTCTCGCGACGGGGGTTCAGCCGCGACAACGGCTACGCGGGCTTCAACACCGCGCCGCAGGCCGGGGGTCCCGCTGTCGCCACGCAGGCCAACCCGTACGCGCAGCCGACGGGCAATCCGTACGCCCAGAACCCCTACGCGCAGACGGACCAGCAGTACGGCGCACCGCCGCAGGCGCCGGCCACCACCGGCCGGATGACGATCGACGACGTCATCATCCGCACGGGGAGCACGCTCGGCCTGCTCATCGTGACCGCCGCGCTCTCCTGGGCGCTGCTGCCGGTCGACGACGCCAACATCAGCCGGTCCTACGGCATCGGCATCGGTGCCGCGCTGATCGGTATGGTCCTGGCGCTCGTACAGTCCTTCAAGCGCAAGCCCACGCCCGCGCTGATCCTGACGTACGCCGCGTTCGAGGGTGTCTTCCTCGGCGTCATCTCCAGCATCGTCGACAACCGCATCGCCGACGGTGCGGCCATGCAGGCCGTGCTCGGCACCATGGCGGTCTTCGCCGGTGTGCTGGTGGCGTACAAGGCCGGCTGGATCCGCGTCAACCGCCGTTTCTACGGCTTCGTGATGGCGGCCGCGCTCGGCTTCATCCTGCTGATGGCCGTGAACCTGCTGTTCGCGGTGTTCGGCGGCGGTGACGGCCTCGGCTTCCGCAGCGGCCCGCTCGGCATCATCTTCGGTGTCGTCGGCATCATCCTCGGTGCCTGCTTCCTCGCCCTGGACTTCAAGCAGGTCGAGGACGGCATCGCCTACGGTGCGCCGCGCGAGGAGGCCTGGTTCGCCGCCTTCGGCCTCACGCTGACGCTGGTGTGGATCTACATGGAGTTCCTGCGACTCATCGCGATCTTCAACAGCAGCGACTGACACCCCAGCAGTCCCAGTAGTACGGACAAGGGCCCCGGGTTCCCACCCGGGGCCCTTCGTCGTGCCGACGCGCGTCAGAGCAGTTTGCGCGCGGCCCTCCTCAGGTCGTACTCGTGGACGATCGCCTTGGCGTGGCCGTACGCCAGGTCGTGCTCGTGACGGAGCCAGCTGACCTTCTCCTCGAAGCGGAAGAGCGCCGGGCCTTCTTCGACGGTGCGCAGCCAGTCGGCGATCTCACGACCGGTGCAGTGGGGGATGCGGGCGAGCATGTTGCGATGGGTCTCTGCGGAGAAGACTTGGGACATCGGCGCCTCCGGACGCATGGGATGTAAGCCGGTCCTTCAGGTCACCGTGCCTGAGCGGTCGCCCGTTGGCAACAGTCCTGCCGCGCCGCGTACGCTCGCCGCGTGGTTGATACGACGCCCTTCACCCGTGCCGTGGATCATTTCGCCGACCGCCTGCGGGCCGCGCCGCAGAGCAGGCTGCAGCGGGGCGGGGCAGCCGAGGCGCTCGCCCTGGCCAGGGACTTGGCGCGGCGCACCCAGCTCGTCGAGGAGCCGGGCACCGAGCCCCGCGAGATGCCCGACGCGGGCATGTTCGCCGCCGCCGACCAGATCACCGTCGCCGGCCACGACCTGGCGCTCGTACTGCGGAGCGAGGACGAGGTGCGGGAGGCCGTACGACTGGTGGAGGAGGCACGCGAGCGCGCCGGGGTCTAGCCGGTCCGGAGATCAGAGGGACGCGATGACGCGGTCCGCCAGGACGTAGACGTTCTCCTCGCCGCAGGAGAACGTCAGCGTGTACGCCCCCGAGATACCGGAGCCGCCCAGCAGGAACGGGGTCTCGCCCGCGCGCAGGGCCGCCGCCAGGCGCTCCGCGGTCTCGCGGTGGCCCGGCGTCATGCACAGCGTCGTCCCGTCGGCGAAGACGTAGACGTCGAGGGTGCCCAGCGGGCCCGGACGGACGTCGGTCAGCTCGGTCCGGGCGGCGGCCAGCTCCTCCAGGGTGGTCAACGTGCGCTCGTGGTCGTTCACGATCGGCGAGGGGTTCGGCACGAAGTCCGGATGCGAGGGGTGACGGCGGCGGGCCGCGGCCAGCTCCGGGGAGTCCCCGGAGTGCTCCTCGACGTCCGCACCCAGCTCGCTCACCGGCTCCAGACCCACGAAATCGGCCTGCCGGGGCAGGAACAGCTCGCTGTCGGCCAGACCCAGCAGGGACGGCGCGTCGGACGCGTCACGCACCTCCTGGGCGGCCCAGAAGGCCCGCGCCTCGGCGAGCTCGCGCTCCCGCTCCTCGGCGAGCGCCTCCGCCACGGCGGCACGTATCTCGTCGGTGCCGGCCGTGCGGGCGGAGGGAACGTGCGCGCGCGTGGTCGCGGCGCCGTTCTCGGCCAGCACGGTGTGCAGGGCCGCGACCTGTCGGCGCAGCACCATGATGCTGCGCAGAACAGCGACGCCCACGGCGCCGGTGGCGGCCGTGGTGATCAGCAGGGCGATCGGCATGGCGCTCACTGACGTACTCCCGGTTCAAAGTCGACCCCCGACTTCCTACATCAGCTTGAAGGGTGGACTAACCATCTGTCAGTGCGTAACGTCACGAAACGGGCAGGCCTTTGAGGATGTGTCCGCGAGGGGTCCGGCCCTGACCTGTATGAATCCCCGCCGCGAGGGAGATAGGTCACATCCTGGGGGAGATTGGATCACGAATCGGCCCGGCCCTCCGGAGTCTCCGGGGACCGGGCCGTTGGCTCACGGACCGTACCGCGACGGCTACCGTGCGCCTGTGATGCGGGGTGAAGGGTTCAGCTGAGGCGCTCGATGACCATCGCCATGCCCTGGCCGCCGCCGACGCACATCGTCTCCAGGCCGAACTGCTTGTCGTGGAACTGGAGGGAGTTGATGAGCGTGCCGGTGATGCGGGCGCCGGTCATGCCGAAGGGGTGGCCGACGGCGATGGCACCGCCGTTGACGTTCAGCTTCTCCAGCGGGATGCCGAGCTCGCGGTAGGAGGGGATCACCTGGGCGGCGAACGCCTCGTTGATCTCGGCCAGGTCGATGTCGTCGATGGTGAGGCCGGCGCGGGACAGCGCCTGCTTGCTCGCCTCGACCGGACCGAGGCCCATGATCTCGGGGGAGAGGCCGGAGACGCCGGTGGAGACGATCCGGGCGAGCGGGGTGAGACCCAGCTCGCGGGCCTTGGTGTCGCTCATGATGACGAGCGCGGCGGCGCCGTCGTTGAGCGGGCAGCAGTTGCCGGCGGTGACGAGCCCGTCCGGGCGGAAGACCGGCTTGAGGCCCTGGACGCCCTCCATGGTGACGCCGGCGCGGGGGCCGTCGTCCTTGGAGACCACCGTGCCGTCGGGGAGCGTCACCGGTGTGATCTCGCGCTCCCAGAAGCCGTTCTTGATGGCCTCCTCGGCGAGGTTCTGCGAGCGGACGCCGAACTCGTCCATGTCCTGGCGGGTGACGCCCTTGAGGCGGGCCAGGTTCTCCGCGGTCTGGCCCATCGCGATGTACGGGTCGGGCACCAGGCCGTCCTCGCGCGGGTCGTGCCAGGAGGAGCCCTCCGACTCCGCGACGGCGGCGGTACGGGCCTCGGCCTCGGCGAACAGCGGGTTGCGGGTGTCCGGGAGGCTGTCGGAGTTGCCCTTGACGAAGCGGGAGACCGTCTCGACGCCGGCCGAGATGAACACGTCGCCCTCGCCGGCCTTGATGGCGTGCAGGGCCATGCGGGAGGTCTGCAGCGAGGACGAGCAGTAACGGGTGACGGTGCAGCCGGGGAGGTGGTCCATCCCCATCTGTACGGCGACCACGCGACCGAGGTTGTTGCCCTGCTCGCCGCCGGGGAGGCCGCAGCCGAGCATCAGGTCGTCGATGTCCCTCGGGTCCAGCTCGGGAACCTTGGCGAGGGCGGCCTGGATGATCGTGGCGGTCAGGTCGTCCGGGCGCAGGTCCTTGAGGGAGCCCTTGAAGGCGCGGCCGATGGGGGAGCGGGTGGCTGAGACGATCACGGCTTCGGGCATCACGGCTCCAGGGGGAAGGTGCGGCGCGTAGCGCCTCGTCGAGGGGTGGTGGTCGGGCGACGGGTGGGCGTACCGGGTGGTTGGTGCGGGGCTTCTTGGGAAGTTACCCGGACGTATGGGCGGGGTCACGGGTGACGTCATGTGACATGGACCGCAACTGTCTAAGCGCTTGCTTTTCCTCGCGTCCACCGCGGGCGGGTCGTGCCGCGGGGCGCACGGGCGGGCCGAGGGCGCCTCCCCGGCCCTCGAGGCACCGGAGAGGCGCGACTGGCCGCGGCTATGGCGGCGCGACTGCCCGCGGCTACGGCGGCGCGACCGCTCACGGCTACGGAGGTACGACCGCCCGCGGCTGAGCGGGGCGCCGCTACGACGGCTGGGCCGACGGCTCCGGCTCCGCCTCCGCGACCCGCCGGCGCCGGCGGCGTTTCAACAGGGCCCACGGCCCCCGCGAACCCGCAGGCATCGCCGCAGTGACCTCCGTACCCGCCTCCGCCGCCGCCTCCGCCGCCGCCCGGGCCACCGGCAGGAACCCCTCGCGGCGGGCGGCGTCCGGCCGTTCCTCCTCCGCCGGCCACAGCCCCAGCGCCGCGCACACCGTCGGCAGTATCGCCATCGCGGCGGTGGCGTACCCCTCCGCCGAGGGGTGGTAGCTGTCCGGCCCGAACAGCTCGCGCGGATTCGCCGCGAACTCGGGCCCCAGCAGATCGCCCAGCGACACCGTGCGCCCGCCCTGCTCGACGGCCCCGATCGTCTGCGCCGCCGCCAGCTGTCGTGAGGCCCGGCGGGCCAGCCAGCGCAGCGGCTGCTGCACCGGCTGGAGCGTGCCGAGGTCGGGACAGGTGCCGACGACCACCTCCGCACCGGCCGTCCGCAGCCGCCGTACCGCCGAGGACAGATGACGTACGGAACGGGTGGGCGGCATGCGATGGGTGACGTCATTGGCGCCGATCATGATCACGCAGACGTCCGGCACCCGGGAGGGATCCGCCAGCGCCCGCGTCACCTGCCGGTCCAGATCGTCGGAACAGGCTCCGGGCACCGCGACCGTGCTCAGCCCCACCGGATGTTCCGCGATCGCCGCGACGCCCGACGCCAGCAGCGCGCCCGGCGTCTGCCCGGCCCGGTGCACGCCCTGTCCGGCCGCCGTGGAGTCGCCCAGCATCGTCAGCCGCAGCGCCGGTTCGCCCGGCACCGTGTACGCCGCGCCGTACAGCCCGTCCGCGTTCGGTACGTGAGGAGTCGTGCCGTTGCCCACGCGGCGCCGCGCCAGCTGGGCCTCGGCCATCAGGAGTCCCACGGTGGCCGCCCCGGCCAGACCGATCCCCCCGCCGCCGTACGCCGCGCCGGCCGCGATCCGCCGGGCCACCCTCGCCCTCGACAAGCCCGTCATGCCTCGCCGCCACCTCCTCGAACCCGTACACCCAGTGCTTGCCCCGTACGGACCGTGGTCCAATCCCCACGGCGAGTGAACGACCCGGCCGGGTTCGGACCGGTGAGGGCCTAGGCTGGCAGCACCACTACGACCACCTCTTTTGCAGCATCCGGAGACAACGGTGCAATTCCACGACTCGATGATCAGCCTCGTCGGCAACACCCCGCTGGTGCGGCTCAA
Organism: Streptomyces sp. NPDC020731; assembly: GCF_044334705.1. Lineage (NCBI taxonomy): Bacteria > Bacillati > Actinomycetota > Actinomycetes > Kitasatosporales > Streptomycetaceae > Streptomyces > Streptomyces sp. NPDC020731. The sequence continues at coordinate 76,476 of NZ_JBIRTN010000009.1, read as the reverse complement.
CAGCGTGACCAAGGGCATCAGGGCGACCGTCCTGGCCAAGGTGGAGTACTTCAACCCGGGCGGTTCCGTGAAGGACCGCATCGCCCTGCGCATGATCGAGGCGGCGGAGCAGAGCGGGGAGCTGAAGCCGGGCGGCACCATCGTCGAGCCGACCAGCGGCAACACCGGCGTCGGGCTCGCCATCGTGGCCCAGCAGAAGGGCTACAAGTGCGTCTTCGTCTGCCCGGACAAGGTGTCCACGGACAAGATCAACGTCCTGCGGGCCTACGGCGCCGAGGTCGTCGTCTGCCCGACCGCGGTGGCGCCCGAGCACCCCGACTCCTACTACAACGTCTCCGACCGGCTGGTGCGTGAGACGCCGGGGGCCTGGAAGCCGGACCAGTACTCCAACCCCCACAACCCCCTCTCCCACTACCACTCCACCGGCCCCGAGCTGTGGGAGCAGACCGAGGGGAGGATCACCCACTTCGTGGCCGGCGTCGGCACCGGAGGCACCATCTCCGGGACCGGGCGCTACCTGAAGGAGGTCAGCGACGGCGGCGTGAAGGTGGTCGGCGCGGACCCCGAGGGGTCCGTGTACTCCGGGGGCTCCGGGCGGCCGTACCTGGTCGAGGGCGTCGGCGAGGACTTCTGGCCGACCGCCTACGACCGTGATGTCGCCGACGAGATCGTCGCCGTCTCCGACAAGGACTCCTTCCAGATGACCCGCCGGCTCGCCAAGGAGGAGGGCCTGCTGGTCGGCGGCTCCTGCGGCATGGCGGTCGTGGCGGCCCTGGAGGTGGCCTCGCGGCTCGGTGAGGACGACGTGGTCGTCGTCCTGCTGCCGGACAGCGGCCGCGGCTACCTCAGCAAGATCTTCAACGACGAGTGGATGGCCGACTACGGCTTCCTGGAGGACACCGGCTCCAGCGCCCGCGTCGCCGACGTCCTGAACGACAAGGAGGGCGGCCACATCCCCTCCCTCGTCCACATGCACCCCGACGAGACGATCGGCCAGGCCATCGAGGTGCTGCGCGAGTACGGCGTCTCGCAGATGCCGGTGGTCAAGCCGGGCGCCGGTCACCCGGACGTGATGGCCGCCGAGGTCGTCGGCTCGGTGGTGGAGCGGGAGCTGCTGGACGCGATGTTCAGCAAGAGCGCCTCGCTCGACGACCCGCTGGAGAAGCACATGTCCGCGCCGCTGCCGCAGGTCGGCTCGGGTGAGCCCGTCGCGGACCTGATGGCCGTCCTGGGCAAGGCGGACGCGGCGATCGTCCTCGTCGAGGGCAAGCCGACCGGTGTGGTCAGCCGCCAGGACCTGCTGTCCTTCCTCGCCAAGGCCGGGAAGTGACGACACGTCGGGCGAAGCACCGGTGAACCCGCCGTGAACGGCCGGGTGCCGGCACAGTGATGTTCTTCGTGGACTTCGCGGAAGTGGTACGAGCGCGTCACGTCCGCGCAGCACCGGCTTAACACGGGTCCGGCAGATTGGTGGGTGTCGGCGGGACGGCGGAGACGCCTCCCAGGCGTTCAGCCCTGGGGGAGGCTCCCCGTTCCGGCCGGCGACCGAACGGCGTCGAAGGACCTCCGGAGCGGCTCCCGGACCTCCATGGACGCCTCGGACGCGCAGCCCGCCTCTACGGGCGCGCGTCCCCGCGGGGACCGCCGTCGTCCCGCCCCCCGGCGACGGGGGTGCGGCGGTCCCCGCGCAACCCGGCCTCAGTCCTCCCAGTCGCTGTCCCGGGTCGGCTCACGGCGGCCGAACAGGCCCGGATGGGTACGGGCGGCCTGGACGACGTTGACGCCGACGATGCCCAGCCAGGTGACCACCAGACCGGGCAGATGGCCCACGCCCCCGCCGATGGCGGACAGCGGCACCGCCAGGACCAGCGAGACGATGCCGAAGCCGAAGCGCTCGCCCCAGGTGTCCGTGGCCTTCGGCGACCTCGAGTCCCGGGCCGCCGTCATCTGCTGCTCGGCGAACTGCCGGCGCACCCGGCGCTCCACCGCGCCGTCGATGCGCTGATCGACCTTCTCCAGGAACGAGTCGACCAGCGCGGACTCGTACTCCTCGCCCAGCTCCCTGCGGGCCTGCAGGGAGGCGTCGAGTTCCTTTTTCAGCTCGGTGTCCCGCGCGTCCATTCCGGTCATGCGTTCCACGGTAGGGAGGCGGCAGGCCGATGACACTGGGGGTAACCCCCCTCTCGGCCTCGGGTTCGCCGCGCCGCTACTTCTTGCACATCTTCTCGTCGGCCCGGAACTGTTTGCCGTCGTCGACCTTGTTCGGCGGGGCGATGGGGACACCGGCCCCGGTGAAGTCGGGGCCGAGGGTGAGCGTCATCGGTGTCGTCGCGTCGGCGTCGGTCGTGCCGGGCTTCATGGCCGAGGCGGGCAGGCCCATCAGGTCGGCGAGCTTGCGGGCCTGGTCCGCCTGGTTCGGCGCGTACTCCAGCCGGGTCTTGCCGACCTCGGCCGGGGCGTTGCCCTTGTTGGTGGACCTGGCCACGCCCTCGCCGGTCTGCAGCCAGGCCAGGGTGTCCTGCGCGGCCCCCTGCGGGCCACCGCCGTTGAGGACGTCGACGCGGATCTCGGACGCCTCGGCCCGTGTGCCCTCCAGCAGCTTGGCCTGCTTGTTCTTGGCGTCCTTCTTCTTCTTTTCGACCTCGGTGAAGGAGACGTCGTTCTGCAGCATGCTGAAGATCTTCGGGGCCTTGTCCGGGTCCAGTACGACGGTGACGGGCGTGGGCTCGTCCGGGTTGTCCTTCACCGGCACGGTCATCATGGTGATGTTCTTCAGGTTGATCTTGCCGAGTTCCTTGGCGAGGGTGAGCAGCTTGCTGGGGCTGCCTATGCCCTTGTCCACGGTGAGGGACTTGGTGGCCGCGTCGGCGACGTCGAGCATCTTCGACGGGCTGTCCAGTGTGTCTTCCTTGAGCTGGCGGATCATCGACGCGACGAACTTCTGCTGCATCTCGATCCGGTCCAGGTCGCTCTCGTTCTTCAGGCCGTGCCGGTTGCGGAGGAAGGAGAGCGCGTCCTCGCCCTGGACGGTGCTCTCCCCGGCCGGCAGATCGAGGCCGGAGCCGCCGTCCAGGTCCTTGAGGGGCTTCTCCAGGCACACCTCGACGCCGCCGACCGCGGTGGACAGCGTCTTGACCGCGTTGAAGTCGAACATCATGAAGTGGTCGACCTCGAGGCCGGTGATCTCCTCGACCGTGAGCATGGTGCAGCCCGGATCGCGGCCGTTCACACCGTAGGACTCGTTGAACCTGGTGGCGACCGTCGAGCCGGGGATGTCCTTGGTGGAACCGTCGGACTGTTTGGACGTGCAGTCCGGAATCTTGATCATCAGGTCGCGGGGGATGCTCACCACGGTCGCGTTGGTGCGGTCCTCGGCCACGTGGAAGAGGAGCGTGGTGTCGGCGTGCCCGGTGACGTTGGTCCGGTTGCCGTAGTCCTCGTTGCCCTCGCCGGTGCGGACGTCGTTGCCGATGATCAGGAGGTTGACCGGTCCGTCCGCCAGGACCTTGTCACTGCCCACGTCACCGATGTCGACGGTGTTGATGTTGCCGTAGAGGCGGTCGTACCAGTAGTACGCGAACGCCGAACCGCCCACGAGGACCAGGCCGAGGGCGCCTCCCGTCCACATCAGCGCCTTCTTCCTGCCGCTCCTCCCCGGCTTGCGCTTGCGGCGGTCCTGGCCGGGCGGGTCCTCCGGTGCGGGGGTGGGCGTGGGTGCGGCGCGGCGGCCGCGCTGGCCGGGGACGCGGGCGGGCGCGGGGGAATCGGGGCGGGAGGCCCGGCGGGGGCGGGGAGCCTTCGGCTGCGCTGCGGAATCGTTCAGCCGCAGTTCGTATTCGCCGGTATCCGGGTTGAGTACCCACTGGTCGGCAGGGTCGGTTCCGTCCGCCTGCCCACGACTCTGCGCGTCCACGCCTCTACCAGTCCTCCGTCGGGTGCCACATGGGTCGCCTGCGCCTCAAGACGCTCTGTTGTTCGATGAGTTACGCTATCCGGCCCGTTCCGGATGCGGTGACGTCGTAGCAAAATCGTCGAGTTCCGGATCTGTCGCCGAAAGGGGCACAGTGTGCGATCTCCGTCCATCGCGACGCCCGGTCGGCGCGACCCCGCGGGCGCCTGTATAACGGTATGCAGGAATTTCGATGGGTGAATAGGCCGAGGTGTCGAGGTGCCGAGGTGTCGAGGGGGAGTCAGGTCATGAGCGGCACCGAGAGCCCTGCCGCGCGTCTCCAGGCGCTCTTCGAGGGGCACCGGCTGACGCCGACCCAGCGGCGCATCGCGCACAGCATGGTGCGGCGCGCCGCCGACGTGCCGTTCCTGTCCAGCGTGGAGCTGGCCGAGCTGGCCGGGGTCAGCCAGCCGTCCGTGACCCGGTTCGCCGTCGCCCTCGGCTTCGACGGTTATCCCGCCCTGCGGCGGCATCTGCGTGAGGTCGCGCCCGCCGAACCGGCGCCGGAGACCGGCTCGTACAACGAGTACCAGCAGGCCGTCGAGGCCGAGATCGAGAACCTGCGGCATCTGGCGGAGGTGCTGGCCGACCCCCGGCCGGTGCGGCGGGCGGGCCGGATGCTGGCCGGGAGCCGGCCGCTGCCCGTACTGGGGCTGCGGGCCGCTGCGGCCCAGGCGCACGGATTCGCCTACTTCGCCGCCAAGGTCCATCCGGACGTACGGCTGCTCAACGAGGGCGGCACGATGCTCCACGACCGGATCGACGCCGCCGCGCGGGCCGGGGCGAGCGCCCTGCTGTGCTTCGCGCTGCCCCGGCATCCCCGCGAGGTCCTCGACGCCCTCGCCCGTGCGAAGGAGACGGGGCTGACCGTGGTCACCGTCGCGGACTCCCCGTTCGCGCCGGTCGCCAAGGTGTCCGACCTGCTGCTGCCCGCCGCCGTCGGCACCGGGCTGGCCTTCGACACGGCGTGCGCGCCGATGCTGCTGGGCCGGGTGCTGCTGGAGGCGATGTGCGACGACCTGCCCGACGCGCAGGCACGGCTGGAGGAGTTCGACGCGAAGGCGGCGGCGCGCGGGCTGTTCGTGGACTGACGGCACGCGTGGCGGCGGGGGCCCGCCCGTGTTCTCAGACTCGTCTCACCTTGCGTCGCTAGCGTCCGTCCCCTAGGACATGCACAGGCATCGGAGGACGGGAGGCCGGACATGACGCGCGGAGGACAGGGACTGGCCCGAGTGGCCGTCGTGGTGCGGGCCGGGGCCGCGCCACTGTGGTGGCTGGGAGTCGTCGCGGCGGGCACCGGAGTGCTGGTGCCGGGACTGACCGGGCGCAGGATCGGTGTACTGGCGGGCGCCGCGCTGTTCCTCGTGGCGGCGGCCGTCGTGGCGTACGGGCGGCGGGGGCGCTACCGCGCACCGGCCCGTTCGGCGGCCCGGGCGGGCAAGCACGACGTGCTGCAGGACCGGGCGGTGACCGTCCGCAACTGGCGTCGCGGGCACCGTTGGTGGCTGTTGCTCGCCTTCCTCGCCGCGCTGGGCACGGCGTTCGCGGTGCCCGCCGCCGGTGGTCTGCTGCTCGCCGGGTGCGGGGTGGGGCTGTGGCTGAAGGCGGCCTGGATCGGGCGTCTGGAGCAGGCGGACGAGGTTCTGCTGTGGGTACGCGTCGACTGGCTCCGTGCGGGGGTGGGTCGGCCTGCGGGCAAGACGGTCAAGGGGTACCGGACGACCGGTGTCGCGGCGGGTGACGCGGCGCCGGGCGGTGCGCGTCGGCGGGCGCCGGCCCTCGTCTGAGGGGCGGTTTCCTCCGGGGCGCCGTGGATGATCGCGCCCGCGCGGCGGCCCCGCGCCCTAGAGGATCAGGGCGTCGGTGTGGGCGGCGCCCGATTCGGTCACGATCTCCTCGATCGTCTGGGGGGTGCGCACCGTTGCGAAGGTGACGCCTCCCGTGCCGTCCGGGGTGAAGCCGTGGACGCCGGGGCGGGGGAGCGAGTTGTAGGCGTAGTGGTGGGCGAAGTAGTACGCGCCCGTGTCGAGCGCCGCCGCGTGGTCGCCCTGTTCCAGCAGGGGCAGTGACTGTGCCTGGGCGAGCAGGTCGCCCGCGAAGCAGGCCGGTCCCGCCACGTCCTGCACGACCGCCGGACCCTTCTTGGGCCGCCCCTTCGCGTCGTACGCGGCGATCCGCAGCGGCCACGACGCCGGCGCGTACACCGTCCGCGTCGCCACCTGCACGCCCGCGTGCGTCACCGCGACCGGACGCCCGCCGGCGCTCTTGGCGTACTCCACGCGCGCGACCACCGTGCCGTGCTTGGCCAGCAGCGACCGGCCGAACTCGGTGACCAGCCCGTACCGCCCGTCGAACAGCCCCGGCACCGTCTCGCTCAGCAGCCGCGCGTACCGCCCGTACGTCGGTGTGTTCGCCTCGGAGGCGAAGTTCACCGGCAGCCCACCGCCGATGTCGATGGTGTCGACCTGGTGGCGCCCGGCACGCCGGTTGATCTCCTCCGCCAGTTCGTACGTCTGGGCGACCCCCCGCGCCATCATCGTCAGCGCGATGCCCTGGGAGCCGGTGTGCGCGTGCAGCCGGGTCAGCCACGGCCGGTCCAGATACGCCCGTACGACCCACTCCCGCGCGCCCTCGTCGCGCAGCGCCACGCCGAACTTCGAGGTCGCCGTGGCCGTGGACAGCGCCTCGATGGAGCCGCCGCCGACCTGCGGGTTCACCCGGATGCCGATGGGGGAGCGGGAACCGGCCCCCGCCATCAGGGCGTCGAGACGGGCCAGCTCCTGGGGGTTGTCCGCGTTGACGGCGATGCCCAGCGCGAGCGCCTCCCGCAGTTCGGCGGGTGTCTTGGCCGGCGAGTCGAGGACCGTCCGCTCCGGCTCCACCCCCGCCGCCCGCGCCAGCGCCAGCTCACCCGGACTGGCCACCTCCGCGCCGATGCCCTCCGCGCGCAGCAGCCGCAGTACCGGCACCAGCGGGCTCGCCTTCACCGCGAAGGCGTGCAGCACGGGTGTGCCGGGCGCCGCCACCGCGTCGAACGCCGTCCGCAGTTCGGCCGCCGACTCCCGGATGCCGGTCACGTCGAGCAGGGCCACCAGGGGGTTGCCGGCGTCGAGCAGCCCCTGCTCCACGGCGGCCCGCACCGCCTCGTTCCGCCGGGCCGCCCGCCCGTCGGCGTACGCGTCCACCTCGTCCGTCCGGTCGTCGTGGGTCACCGTGTCCCCCGTCCCCTTGGCGTTCTCCGTGTTCGCGTGCATGAAGCCAGCCAAACACCCCTCGTACGGCCGTGCCGCCCCATCCCCGTATTGACTAGTTCTATTCAGGTAGCGAGGATGTGAATATCTGCAGTAATCGTCCGCAGTACAGGAGGCAGACATGTCCGGACCCCGCCCGCCCGTCTCCCGCCACCACCCTCAAGCGGGTCCCTACGGGCCGCCCCCTGGTCCTGTCCGAGCGCCGCGCGGCACCGAACCGAGCGCCCTGGGATGGCAGCAGGAGGCCGCCCTGCGGATGCTGCAGAACAACCTCGACCCGGAGGTCGCCGAGCACCCCGACAAGCTCGTCGTCTACGGCGGCACGGGGAAGGCGGCCCGCGACTGGCGCTCCTTCGACGCCATGGTCCGCACGCTGAGGACCCTCAAACAGGACGAGACGATGCTCGTCCAGTCCGGCCGCCCGGTCGGTGTCATGCAGACCCACGAGTGGGCGCCGCGCGTCCTCATCGCCAACTCCAACCTCGTCGGCGACTGGGCCACCTGGGAGGAGTTCCGCCGCCTGGAGGCCCTCGGCCTGACCATGTACGGGCAGATGACCGCCGGCTCCTGGATCTACATCGGCACCCAGGGCATCCTCCAGGGGACCTACGAGACCTTCTCCGCCGTCGCCGCGAAGAAGTTCGCCGGCACCCTCGCCGGGACCATCACGCTCACCGCAGGACTCGGCGGGATGGGCGGCGCCCAGCCGCTCGCCGTCACCATGAACGACGGCGTCGCGATCTGCGTCGACTGCGACCCCCGCGCGATCGAACGCCGCATCGAGCACCGGTACCTCGATGTGAGGGCCGACTCGCTCGACCACGCCCTGCAGCTGGCCGTCGAAGCCCGCGACGCCCGCCGCCCCCTGTCCATCGGGGTCCTCGGCAACGCCGCCGAGCTGGTGCCGCAGCTCCTCGCCATGGGCGCTCCCATCGACATCGTCACCGACCAGACCTCCGCCCACGACCCGCTGGCGTACCTGCCGACCGGCGTCGCCTTCGACGACATGGCCGACGCCGCCGCGAAGGACCCGGCAGGCTTCACCACCCGCGCACGCGAGTCCATGGCCCGGCACGTCGAGGCGATGGTCGGCTTCCAGGACGCCGGTGCGGAGGTGTTCGACTACGGCAACTCCATCCGCGGCGAGGCGCGGCTCGCCGGGTACGACCGCGCGTTCGCCTTCCCGGGGTTCGTGCCGGCGTACATCCGGCCGCTGTTCTGCGAGGGCAAGGGGCCCTTCCGGTGGGCCGCGCTGTCGGGTGAGGCCGCCGACATCGCCAAGACCGACAAGGCGATCCTGGAGCTGTTCCCGGAGAACGAGTCCCTGGCCCGGTGGATCAGGATGGCGGGGGAGCGGGTCCACTTCCAGGGCCTGCCCGCGCGTATCTGCTGGCTCGGTTACGGGGAGCGGGACAGGGCCGGGGAGCGGTTCAACGACATGGTCGCGAGCGGGGAACTGGCCGCGCCGATCGTGATCGGGCGTGATCATCTCGACTGCGGTTCGGTGGCCTCTCCCTATCGGGAGACCGAGGCGATGCTGGACGGGTCCGATGCGATCGCCGACTGGCCGTTGCTGAACGCGATGGTGAACGTGGCCTCGGGGGCGTCGTGGGTGTCCATCCACCACGGTGGTGGGGTCGGTATGGGTCGGTCCATCCACGCGGGGCAGGTCACGGTGGCCGACGGGACCGCGCTGGCCGGGGAGAAGATCCGGCGGGTGCTCACCAACGACCCCGGCATGGGCGTCATCCGGCATGTCGACGCCGGGTACGACATCGCGGAGTCGGTTGCGGGCGAGCGGGGTGTTCGCGTGCCGATGCGTGAGGGTGGCTCGGAGTGAAGGGCGGCGACTCCTCGGTGGGGGCGGGGGCACCGTCGCCGCCTGCGGGTTCGGCTGCGCCCGCCCTCCCCCATGGTGCGAGGAGCATGGGAGGTACCCCCGTCGCCCTGCGGAACGACGGCCCACAGCCCGGCGGCCGTCAGCCGGGCAGCGGTTCGCAGCCTGAACCGCCCTCGTTCCATGAGATGTGGCGGCAGTTGCTGCCCATCGGGCGCAGTTCCGCCTCCGGTGGCTACCGGCGGTTCGCCTGGACCGGGGCCGACTCCGACTGCCGGAGCTGGTTCGAGGAGCAGGCCCGTGGCCGAGGGCTGGTCCATGAGGTCGACCGGAACGGGAACCAGTGGGCCTGGCTCGGGGAGCCCGCGCGGGGGGACGCCGTCGTCACCGGGTCACATCTGGACTCCGTGCCCGACGGCGGGGCCTTCGACGGGCCCCTCGGGGTCGTGTCCGCCTTCGCCGCCCTCGACGAACTGCGCCGCAGGGGCGCACGGTTCGCCAAACCGCTCGGCATCGTCAACTTCGGGGACGAGGAGGGCGCCCGCTTCGGGCTCGCCTGCGTCGGCTCCCGGCTCACCGCGGGCGCGCTCACCGTCGAGCAGGCCCACCGGCTCACCGACGGGGACGGCAGCACGCTCCCGGAGGCCATGGAGGCCACCGGGTACGACCCCGACGCCATCGGCCCCGACCCCGAACGACTCGGCCGCATCGGCGCCTTCGTCGAACTCCACGTCGAACAGGGCCGGGCCCTGGACCTGTCCGGCGACCGCATCGGCATCGCGTCCGCCATCTGGCCGCACGGCCGCTGGCGGTTCGACTTCCGGGGCGAGGCCAACCACGCCGGCACCACCCGGCTCGCCGACCGGCACGACCCCATGCTGTCGTACGCCGAGACCGTCCTCGCCGCCCGCCGCGAGGCGGAACTCGCCGGTGCCGTAGCCACCTTCGGCAAGATCGCGGTCGAGCCGAACGGCGTCAACGCCATCCCCTCCCTGGTGCGCGGCTGGCTCGACTCCCGCGCCGCCGACCAGGAGAGCCTGGACACCGTGGTCGAGGGCGTGCGGAAGGCCGCCCGCGCCCACGCGCGGGAGCACGGCGTCACACTCGACGTCGAACGCGAGTCCTTCACCCCCGTCGTCGAGTTCGACCACGCCCTGCGCGACGAGCTCGCCCGCCTCCTCGGCAGCGACACCGACCTCAAGGTGCCCGTCCTCGGCACCGGCGCCGGACACGACGCCGGAATCCTCTCCGGACGCGTCCCGACCGCCATGCTGTTCGTGCGCAACCCCACCGGCGTCTCGCACTCCCCGGCCGAGTTCGCCACCGAGGACGACTGCGTGGCCGGGGTCCTCGCCCTCGCCGACGTACTGGAAGGACTGGCCTGCACGTGACTGCCATCCCGCGGACGTACTGGCTGGAGCACGCCTGGCTCGGCACCCACGTCGAACCGGGCGTGGCCGTCGAGGTCCGGGACGGCCGCATCACCGCCGTCCGCCCGGACACCCCCGCCCCGCCGCCCGGCGCCGAGATCCTGCGCGGACTGACCCTCCCCGGGCTGGCGAACGCGCACAGCCACGCCTTCCACCGCGCCCTGCGCTCCACCGTCCAGGTGGGGTCCGGCACCTTCTGGACCTGGCGCGAGATCATGTACGCCACGGCCGACCGGCTCACACCGGACACCTACCACGCCCTCGCGCGGGCCGTGTACGCCGAGATGGCGCTGGCGGGCATCACGGCGGTCGGCGAGTTCCACTACGTCCACCACGCCCCCGGCGGCACGCCCTACGCCGACCCCAACGCCATGGGCGAGGCGCTCATCGAGGCCGCCGCCGAAGCCGGTGTCCGCATCACCCTCCTCGACACCGCCTACCTCTCCTCCGGCTTCGGACAGCCGCCCACCACCCACCAGCTCCGCTTCTCCGACGGCGACGCGGACGCCTGGGCCGGGCGCTGTTCAGTTCTCAAGGAACGGGATCACGCACGGATCGGGGCGGCCGTCCACTCCGTCCGGGCCGTGCCGGCGGAGCAGCTGGCGACCGTGGCGCGGTGGGCCGAGGAGCGGCGGGCCCCGCTCCATGTGCATCTGTCCGAGCAGACCGCCGAGAACGACGCCTGCCGGGAGGCCCACGGCTGCACCCCGACGCAGCTCCTGGCCCTGCACGGTGTCCTCGGACCGCGCACCACCGGCGTCCACAACACCCACCTCACCGCCGAGGACATCGCCCTCATCGGCGGCAGCGGCACCGGCACCTGCATGTGCCCGACGACCGAACGCGACCTCGCCGACGGCATCGGACCCGCGGCCGCGCTGCAGAACGAGGGTTCCCCGCTCTCCCTCGGCTCCGACAGCCACGCCGTGATCGACCTGCTCGAAGAGGCCCGCGCGATGGAGCTCGACGAGCGCCTGCGCACCCGCACCCGCGGCCATTGGACGGCCGCCGCGCTGCTGCGGGCCGCCACCGCCGACGGGCACGCCGCCCTCGGCTGGGACGACACCGGCCGCATCGGGACCGGGGCACGCGCCGACCTCACCACCATCGGGCTCGACTCGGTCAGAACAGCGGGACCGCCGCCCGGACTCGGCGCCGAGACGGCCGTATTCGCCGCGACAGCGGCTGACGTACGGCACACCGTCGTGGCGGGCCGGCACGTCGTACGCGACGGGGCGCACACGCTCGTACCCGATGTGCCCGGAGCCCTCGCGCAGGCCGTCGAAGCACTGCGCGCCTGACGACCACCCACGAGGACACCATGAGCAGCACCGTCATCAGCAACATCGCCACGCTGGTCACCAACGACCCCTCCCTCGGTGACAGTTCTCCCCTTGGTCTGGTCCGGGACGCGGCCGTCGTCATCGAGGGCGACCGCGTCGTGTGGACCGGTGAATCAAGCAAAGCACCCGCCACTGACAACCGGGTCGACGCCGAAGGCCGGGCGGTCCTGCCGGGCTTCGTCGACTCCCACTCCCACCTGGTCTTCGCCGGTGACCGCACCGAGGAGTTCAACGCCCGGATGTCGGGCCGCCCCTACAGCGCCGGCGGCATCCGTACGACCGTCGCCGCCACCCGGGCCGCCGGCGACGGGCGGCTGGAGGCGAACCTCACCCGTCTCCTCCACGAGGCGCTCCGCCAGGGCACCACGACCTTCGAGACCAAGTCCGGCTACGGCCTGACCGTCGAGGACGAGGCCCGCGCCCTGCGCCTGGCCGCCCGCCACACCGACGAGGTCACCTACCTCGGCGCCCACGTCGTCGCGCCCGAATACGCCGAGGACCCGGCCGGGTACGTCGACCTGGTCACCGGCGAGATGCTGGACGCCTGCGCGCCGCACGCCCGCTGGATCGACGTCTTCTGCGAGAGGGGCGCCTTCGACGGCGACCAGGCCCGCGCGATCCTCACCGCCGGAAAGGCGAAGGGCCTGCACCCGCGCATCCACGCCAACCAGCTGTCGTACGGCCCCGGGGTGCAGCTCGCCGTCGAGCTCGACGCGGCCAGCGCCGACCACTGCACCCACCTCACCGACGCCGACGTGGGCGCCCTAGCCGACGGGAACACCGTCGCCACCCTGCTCCCCGGCGCCGAGTTCTCCACCCGCGCCGAGTGGCCCAACGCCCGCCGGCTGCTGGACGCGGGCGTCACCGTCGCGCTGTCCACGGACTGCAACCCCGGCTCGTCCTTCACGTCCTCCGTCCCCTTCTGCGTCGCGCTCGCGGTGCGGGACATGGGGATGACGCCGGACGAGGCCGTCTGGTCGGCCACGGCGGGCGGTGCCGCCGCCCTGCGCCGTGACGACATCGGCCGCCTGACCCCGGGCGCGTACGCCGACCTCACCCTTCTCGACGCCCCGAGCCACGTCCACCTCGCCTACCGGCCCGGTGTCCCGCTGGTCGCGGGGGTGTGGCGACGGGGCGTACGCGAGGTGTGAGCGGTGCGGCGCTCCCCGGACGTCCCGAAGGGGGCGGCCCGGTCCCGGACCGCCCCCCTGGAGGGCAAGCGTCACCCGGTGAGGATCACTCCTCGACCGTGAGCCCCTTGCGCAGCTTCACCAGAGTCCGCGACAGCAGGCGGGAGACGTGCATCTGGGAGATGCCCAGTTCCTCGCCGATCTCCGACTGGGTCATGCCCGCGACGAAGCGCAGGGAGAGGATCTTCCGGTCCCGCGGCGGCAGTTCGGCGATCAGCGGCTTCAACGACTCGATGTACTCGATGCCTTCGAGCCCGTGGTCCTCGTACCCGAGCCGGTCCGCCAGCGCGCCCTCGGCCTCGTCCTCCTCCGGCTGGGCGTCCAGCGAGGAGGCGGTGTAGGCGTTCGACGCCGCCATGCCCTCGACGACCTCGTCGCTGCTGATGCCCAGACGCTCGGCCAGTTCGGTCACCGTCGGCGCCCGGTCCAGTTGCTGGGCCAGCTCGTCACCGGCCTTGGCCAGGTCGAGCCGGAGCTCCTGCAGCCGGCGCGGTACGCGCACGGACCACGAGGTGTCGCGGAAGAAGCGCTTGATCTCACCGATGATGGTCGGCATCGCGAACGTGGGGAACTCGACGCCGCGCGACAGCTCGAAGCGGTCGATCGCCTTGATCAGGCCGATGGTGCCGACCTGGATGATGTCCTCCATCGGCTCGCTGCGCGAGCGGAACCGGGAGGCGGCGAACTTGACCAGGGCGAGGTTCAGTTCGACGAGCGTGTTGCGTACGTACGAGTACTCGTAGGTGCCTTCCTCCAGCGACTCCAGGCGCTCGAAGAGGGTCTTGGACAGCGCCCGCGCGTCGACCGGGCCCACCTCGTCGTACGGGGGGATCTCCGGGAGTCCGGCGAGCAGGTCGTCCGGGACGACACCCGGGTCGTCGCGCTCGATGGGATTCAGGTGCTCCGGAGGGAGTGTCGACGTCGCTTTCGGGGTACGCGATGCGTCGAGCCGGGGTGACATGATGTCCTCCATCGTTCTCGGCTATATGGCTGCCGAAGCCGATACGTGCACTGCGGTGTGCGGCGCCTCCAAAGCCGGCCGTGTCGGTTGCGTGTTCTTACTAGCCCTACCCGCTTTCCCGAGCGAACCGCAAGTGCGCTCTGTTGGCATATGTCCGTTTGTGCGCGATTGTTCGGCTGTCGGAGTGTGGCCAGAAGGCGTAATGTTCGAGGACGTCAGCAGGCAGCCACGACGTCGGGAGAGAGAGACGGCATGGACCGCGGGACGGTCGGCAGCGCACAGTCGGGCCGGCTTCTGGTCGAGGTGCGAGAAGAGGGCCCCAGTGCCGTCGTGACTCCGGCGGGTGAGTTGGATCACCACACCGCCGATCTGTTGCGTGAGCCACTGGAGGAATGCCTCGCCAAGGGATTCAAGCGGCTTGTCATCGACTGCTCCCGGCTGGAGTTCTGTGACTCCACGGGGCTGAACGTGCTGCTCGGTGCCCGACTGAAGGCCGAAGCCGCCGGGGGCGGGGTTCATCTCGTGGAGATGCAGCCCGTCGTCGCGCGCGTGTTCGAAATCACGGGAGCGGACGCGGTGTTCACCGTCCATGACACTCTCGAGGCGGCGCTGGCCGACGATTCCGCGTGACGCGCGCGGGCAGGTTCGGCCGGACGCCCCCGTCACCGGAGGGCCGCTTCCGGTGCGCCTTTTCGTGCGAATACGGGGGTGTCCCCTCGGTCTGTCAGGGCAGGAGACACCCTGAACGCGCCGGCCACGGTGGTTACGAGGGTGTCGAGAACCGGGTGTGCCGTGCGCGCGTGACCGACCGAGGACGAAAACTTTTGAATCGTGAACTGGTGACACGGTGAGGTGAAGCGCTGATGAGCACCACCCGGCCCTATTCGCCGGGCGACCGCGGTCCGGAGCCCAGCGGCGCTTCCGGGACGCCCGGGGGCGGCGCGCCGGCGGGGGGCGCGCCCGACGGGGGCGTCGTCGCGCCCACCGCGCCATCGGGGTCTTCCGGGCCGTCGGGCGGCGGCCAGGTCCGCCGGCTGAGCTTCGACGACCAGAGCGGCGTCGTACCGCTCGCCCGTGACTTCACCCGCCAGGCGTTGTACGCGTGGGGCTGGCTGCCCGCCGCCACCGCCGACCGGCGGGCCGCCGCCGAGGACGTCCTCCTCGTCGTCTCCGAACTGGTCACCAACGCCTGCCTGCACGCCGAGGGGCCGGACCATCTGGCCATCACCTGCGACAAGAAGGTGATCCGGATCGAGGTCACCGACCGGGGCACGGGCCAGCCGGCCCCGCGCACCCCGCACCGGGCGGGCCGCCCGGGCGGCCACGGCATGTTCATCGTGCAGCGGCTCTGCCTGGACTGGGGGGTCGTACGGGCCCCGGACGTCGCGGGCAAGACGGTCTGGGCGGAACTCGGGGCACCGGCGTAACCCGGAACCCGGGGCACCGGCGTGACTCGGATCCGGGGCACCGCGTACGGCCCGGGCGTCACGGCGGCCGGGGCGAGCGTGACTCGGATCCGGCGTGCCCGCAGGACCCGGACCCACGCGCTCCGTCACCCTGACCCGGAGCACCCGGAGCACCCGGAGCACCCGGAGCACCCGGACTTCCGGCACCCGCGTCCCACCGCAACGCGCGAAGGGTCCCTGGAAACCGACGGTTTCCAGGGACCCTTCGCGTCGAGCCGTGGGGGAAGGCTCAGCGCACGTCGCCCATGAGGGCCTTGACCTTGTTGCGGTACATCCACACCGCGACACCGGCGACCACGGCGAGGCCCGCCTCCATCGCGACGATGCCCGTCTTGTTCAGGTCGACACCGGCGATGGAGAGCAGACCGGTCGTGGCGTCACCGGCGGTGACGGCCAGGAACCAGACGCCCATCATCTGCGAGGCGTACTTCGCGGGCGCCATCTTCGTGGTGACCGACAGGCCGACCGGGGAGAGCAGCAGCTCGCCGACGGTCTGGACGAAGTAGATCGCCACCAGCCACAGCGCCGCGGCCTTGTGACCACCCTCGGCGATCGACAGCGGGGCCAGGAAGAGGAAGAAGGACACGCCGACCAGCACCAGACCGGACGCGAACTTCACGATCGTGCTCGGCTCCTTGCCGCGCCGGTTCAGCGCCAGCCAGATCCAGGCGAAGACCGGGGCCAGCGCCATGATCAGGACCGGGTTGACCGACTGGTACCAGGAGACCGGGAAGTCCCAGCCGAGGACGCTGTTCTCGGCCGACGAGTCGGCGAAGATCGACAGGGTCGAGCCGCCCTGGTCGTAGATCATCCAGAAGATCGCGGCGGCGACGAAGAACCAGATGTACGCGGACATCTTCGACTGCTCGGCGCGGTCCAGGTCCTTGTCGCGCTTGATGCGGGCGATCACCATCACCGGGACGATCACGCCGAGCAGCGTCAGCGGGACCAGGACCCAGTTCAGGGTGTAGTTGCCGGTGAAGCCGATGACGGCGTACGCGACGACGGCGATGCCCGCCCAGAACGCGGCCTTGCGCAGCGTCGAGGACTTCTCCTCGGCCGACAGCGGCTTCGGGACGACGCTGGAGCGCGCGTCCAGGTGACGGCTGCCCAGCAGGAACTGCGTCACACCGAGGCCCATGCCCAGCGCGGCGAGCGCGAAGCCCAGGTGCCAGTTGACGTTCTCACCGATGGTGCCGATGATCAGCGGCGCGGCGAAGGCACCCAGGTTGATGCCCATGTAGAAGACGGTGAAGCCACCGTCCCGGCGCGGGTCGTCCGGGCCCTGGTAGAGCTGGCCGACCATCGTGGAGATGTTGGCCTTCAGCAGACCGGAGCCGATGGCGACCAGGCCGAGCCCCGCGTAGAAGGTGCCGGTGGACGGCAGGGCCAGCGTCAGGTGGCCCAGCATGATGATTCCGCCGGCGACGGCGACGGTCTTGCGGGGGCCCCAGACACGGTCGCCGAACCAGCCGCCCGGCATCGTGAGCAGGTACACCAGCGAGAGGTACACCGAGTAGATCGCGGTAGCGGTGCCCGCGCTCAGACCCAGGCCGCCCGGCGCGACGAGGTACAGCGGGAGCAGAGCCCTCATGCCGTAGTAGGAGAAACGCTCCCACATCTCGGTCATGAAGAGAGTGGCCAGTCCGCGGGGGTGGCCGAAGAAGGTCTTCTCGGAGCCGGGGGTGCCCGGAGTGACCGAGTCCTTCGTCAGGCTGGACGCCATGGTCGTTCCTTGCTGGTCGGGACGCGTCGCGCGAGCGTGTACGCGCCCGGTGGGGGGGCGGCCGGCACCGGCGGGGCCGTACCCGTCCACCCCACGCCCGAGGGAGGCCGCTCCGGGTCGCGGAACGGCGGACGGCGACCACCGGGATCCACGCCCCGCCGTGCGTCTGCGCGCGACGGGGCCCGGCCACAGGTCATTCCTTCCGGGGCCGGCGCACAGGCCGGCCCGCACACAAAAGAGACCTTCGGCGTCAACTGCGCCAAAGGTCCCCGTGGTGCAACAGGCGTTGGTTCACCATACGGCAGGACAGTGCCGGATATGGAAGGACTTGAGACGCGGATCACAGGTTTTACTGGAACCGCGATCAACCATTCGAAGGTCCTTCCCAGGTTCGCACCCCACAGCCGCAGGCGCGAACCGGGACCGCCATAGGTGAGAAACGGGTATGCCGGAGGTAAGAGTCAACGCTCGCGATCACACCCCGGGCCCCGTGGCGGCGGGACTACCATCACTGACATGACCCGTGTACTGCTCGCCGAGGACGACGCGTCCATCTCGGAGCCGCTGGCCCGCGCCCTGCGCCGGGAGGGCTACGAAGTCGAGGTCCGTGAGGACGGACCCACCGCGCTCGAAGCCGGCATGCAGGGCGGCGTCGACCTGGTGGTGCTGGACCTCGGGCTGCCCGGCATGGACGGTCTTGAGGTCGCACGCCGGCTCCGTTCCGAGGGGCACACGGTCCCCCTGCTGATCCTGACCGCGCGCGCCGACGAGGTGGACACGGTCGTCGGCCTGGACGCGGGTGCCGACGACTACGTCACCAAGCCGTTCCGGCTCGCCGAGCTGCTGGCCCGGGTCCGGGCCCTGCTGCGGCGCGGTTCCGCCGAGCCCCAGCAGCCGCCCGCCACCCACGGGGTGCGCATCGACGTCGAGTCGCACCGGGCCTGGATGGGCGACGAGGAGCTCCAGCTCACCGCGAAGGAGTTCGACCTGCTGCGGGTCCTGGTGCGGGACGCGGGCCGGGTCGTCACCCGCGACCAGCTGATGCGGGAGGTCTGGGACACCACCTGGTGGTCCTCCACCAAGACCCTCGACATGCACATCTCCTGGCTGCGCAAGAAACTGGGCGACGACGCGGCCAACCCCCGCTACATCGCGACCGTGCGCGGTGTGGGCTTCCGCTTCGAGAAGAGCTAGCCAGAACCCCCTGGGTTTCCGTTTGGGTAAGAGGACATGCGCCGCCGTCTGATCCAGTCCACGCTCGCCGTGGTGCTCGTCGTGATCGCCGTCTTCGGCGTCTCCCTGGTGATCGTCGAGACCCGCACCATCAGCGAGAGCGCCAGAGAGCGGGTGGAGTCCGAGGCGGTACGGCTGGCCAGCATCGTCGACAGCCGGCTGCTCGTCGAGGACCAGGTCACCGCCGAGATCCTCAGCGACCAGGTCACCGAGGACCGGTACGCCGTCATCCGGATCCCCGGCAAGCCGCCCATCGAGGTCGGCACCGAGCCGGACGGCGACGTCATCAGCGCCTCGGCACCCGGCGAGGAGGGCGAGACGGTCACCGTCCAGGAGCCGCGCTCCTCGGTGACCCGGGAGGTCGGCCGTACGCTGCTGATCATCGGCCTGGTGGCACTCCTCGCGGTGATCGCGGCGGTGCTGCTGGCGATCCGCCAGGCCAGCAGGCTCGCCTCCCCGCTGACCGACCTCGCGGAGACCGCCGAACGCCTCGGCTCCGGTGATCCCCGCCCCCGTCACCGCCGCTACGGCGTTCCCGAGCTGGACCGGGTCGCGGATGTGCTGGACCGCTCCGCCGAGCGCATCGCCCGCATGCTGACCGCGGAGCGGCGCCTCGCCGCCGACGCCTCCCACCAGCTGCGCACTCCCCTCACCGCCCTGTCCATGCGCCTGGAGGAGATCACCCTCACCGACGACCCGGACACGGTGAAGGAGGAGGCCACGATCGCGCTGACGCAGGTGGAACGGCTGACGGACGTGGTGGAGCGGCTGCTGACCAACTCCCGCGACCCGCGCACCGGCTCCGCGGTCACCTTCGACCTCGACGAGGTGATCCAGCAGCAGCTCGCCGAGTGGCGTCCCGCCTACCGCAGCGCGGGCCGCGCGATCGTCACCTCGGGCAAGCGCCACCTGCGGGCGGTGGGTACGCCGGGCGCGGTCGCCCAGGTGCTGGCGGCACTGATCGAGAACTCGCTGATGCACGGCGGCGGCACGGTCGCCCTGCGCACCCGGGTCACCGGCAACCAGGTCGTCGTCGAGGTCACCGACGAGGGGCCCGGCGTCCCCGCCGAGCTGGGCTCACGGATCTTCGAACGGGCGATCAGCGGCCACAACTCCACCGGCATCGGCCTCGCCGTCGCCCGCGACCTGGCGGAGGCGGACGGCGGCCGGCTGGAGATGCTCCAGGCCGGTCCGGCCGTCTTCGGCCTGTTCCTCTCCCGCACGCCGCCGCAGAAGTCCCCGGACGACGAGTCCCGCCGGACGGTGCGCTGACGGCTACGGCACGCGCTGCGTCGCGCGCGAGCCGCCGGGGGGCGTGCCCTGCGCCACCGGCTCGCGGACCGGCAGCGCGCGGAACACCCAGGTGCGGTACGACCAGAAGCGGAACAGGGTCGCCACGGCGATGCCGAAGAACTTGAAGATGTTGCTCTGCAGCGGGCTGTCCCAGCCGAAGCCGTACGTCGCCACGTACAGCACGCCGTTCTCGATCACCAGGCCGATCGCGCTGAACAGCAAGAACAGCGACATCTCCCGGGTGCGCCCGGACTTGTCGCGGTCCCGGTAGGCGAAGTACCGGAAGCCGATGTAGTTGAAGACGATCGCGACGACGGTCGCGATGACGCTCGCCCGCACCACCTGGAGGTCCGTCACCTGCCGGACCAGGTTGAACACGAGGAGATTGACCAGCAGACCGACTCCGCCGACCGCGCCGAACTTCACGACCTCACGGACGAGCCGGTCGATCCGCTCCCGCACGGTGCCGCGCGGGGCCGGAGCCGGGGCCGTGGTCGGAGGCCCGGAGGAACCATGTCCCATGGTCGTACCGACTCCCGTCCGTCGGTTGGCGTCAACCAGACCATGCTAACCACCCGTCCCCGCGATCTTCCTGCGGGCGAGGACCGCGACCGCGGATCGTCCCGGGGGAGGCCGGTAAACCGGCCACTGTGGCTCGGCCGATACCCTGGGGGCGTGACGTTCCCGGTAGTCGGCATGGTCGGCGGTGGCCAGCTCGCTCGTATGACACACGAGGCGGGCATCCCGCTCGGCATCAAGTTCAAGCTCCTCAGTGACACTCCGCAGGATTCCGCGGCGCAGGTCGTCGGCGATGTCGTCGTCGGCGACTACCGCGACCTGGAGACGCTGCGCGCGTTCGCGCGCGGCTGCGACGTGATCACCTTCGACCACGAGCATGTGCCCACCGAGCACCTCAGGGCCCTGGAGGCGGACGGCATCCCCGTCCGTCCGGGCCCCGACGCTCTGGTGCACGCCCAGGACAAGGGCGTGATGCGCGCGAAGCTCGACGCGATCGGGGTGCCGTGTCCGCGGCACCGCATCGTCGCCGACCCCGAGGACGTCGCCGCGTTCGCGGCTGAGGGCGACGGTTTTCCCGTCGTCCTCAAGACGGTCCGCGGCGGCTACGACGGCAAGGGCGTGTGGGTCGTCCGCTCCGTCGAGGAGGCCGCCGAGCCGTTCAAGGCGGGTGTCGCCGTCCTCGCCGAGGAGAAGGTCGACTTCGTGCGCGAGCTGGCCGCCGACGTGGTCCGCTCCCCGCACGGGCAGGCCGTCGCCTACCCCGTCGTCGAGTCGCGGCAGGTCGACGGCGTCTGCGACACGGTGATCGCGCCCGCCCCCGGCCTCGACGAGGTCCTCGCGCTGAAGGCCGAGGAGATGGCGCTGAACATCGCCAAGGAACTCGGCGTCGTCGGCCACCTCGCGGTCGAGCTGTTCCAGACCCGCGACGGCCGCATCCTCGTCAACGAGCTCGCGATGCGCCCGCACAACTCCGGACACTGGTCCATGGACGGCGCGATCACCTCGCAGTTCGCCAACCACGTCCGCGCCGTCCTCGACCTCCCGCTCGGCGACCCCCGCCCGCGCGCGAAGTGGACGGTCATGGTCAACGTCCTCGGCGGCGACTACCCGGACATGTACTCGGCGTACCTGCACTGCATGGCCCGCGACCCCCAGCTGAAGATCCACATGTACGGCAAGGACGTGAAGCCCGGCCGCAAGGTGGGCCACGTCAACACCTACGGCGACGACCTGGACGACGTGCTGGAGCGCGCCCGTCACGCAGCCGGCTACCTGAGAGGCACGATCACCGAATGAGCCCGGTCGTAGGCATTGTCATGGGGTCGGACTCCGACTGGCCCGTCATGGAGGCGGCCGCGAAGGCACTCGACGAGTTCGAGATCGGCTACGAGGTCGACGTCGTCTCCGCGCACCGCATGCCCCGCGAGATGATCGCGTACGGCGAGCAGGCCGCGGACCGCGGACTCAAGGCGATCATCGCGGGCGCGGGCGGCGCCGCCCATCTGCCCGGCATGCTCGCCTCCGTCACCCCGCTGCCCGTCATCGGTGTGCCCGTGCCGCTGAAGTACCTCGACGGCATGGACTCCCTGCTGTCCATCGTGCAGATGCCGGCCGGTGTCCCGGTCGCCACCGTCTCCGTGGCCGGCGCGCGCAACGCGGGCCTGCTCGCGGCCCGGATGCTCGCCGCCCACGACGAGGAACTCCTCGGCCGGATGCGGGAGTTCCAGCAGGAGCTGAACGACCAGGCCACCGAGAAGGGCAAGCGGCTGCGCGCCAAGGCCGAGGGGTCCGGCAGCGGTTTCGGTTTCGGGAAGTGAGCGGGGTGGGTCCTGCCGTGAAGTACCTCGACGAAGCCCGCGCGCTGCTGGCCGAGTTCCCCGTCGTCGACGGGCACAACGACCTGCCGTGGGCGCTGCGCGAACAGGTCCGCTACGACCTCGGCGCCCGCGACATCGCCGGCGACCAGTCCGCCCATCTGCACACCGACATCCCCCGGCTGCGCGCGGGCGGGGTCGGCGCGCAGTTCTGGTCGGTGTACGTCCGTGCGGACCTGCCCGACGCGGTACCGGCCACGCTGGAACAGATCGACTGCGTACGGCAGTTGCTGGCCCGTCACCCGCGGGAGCTGGCGCCCGCGCTGACCGCCGCCGACATGGAGGCCGCGCGCGGTCAGGGCCGTATCGCCTCCCTCATGGGGGCGGAGGGCGGCCACTCCATCGCCAACTCCCTCGTCACGCTCCGGGGGTTGTACGACCTCGGCGTCCGTTACCTGACCCTCACCCACAACTTCAACGTCGCGTGGGCGGACTCGGCGACCGACGAGCCCGGCGTGGGCGGCCTGTCGGCCTTCGGCCGTGAGGTGGTGCGGGAGATGAACCGGCTCGGCATGCTGGTCGACCTCTCCCACGTCGCCGCCACGACCATGCGGGACGCGCTGGACGCCACCTCCGCGCCGGTGATCTTCTCCCACTCCTCCGCCCGCGCGGTCTGCGACCACCCGCGGAACATCCCCGACGACGTGCTGGAGCGGCTGCCCGCCAACGGCGGCGTCGCGATGGTGACGTTCGTGCCGAAGTTCGTGCTCCAGGCGGCCGTCGACTGGACGGCCGCGGCCGACGAGAACATGCGCGCCCACGGCTACCACCACCTCGACACCACCGCCGAGGGGATGAAGGTCCACCGCGCCTTCGAGGAGACCCGCCCGCGCCCGGTCGCGACGGTGTCCACGGTGGCGGACCACCTGGACCACATGCGCGAGGTCGCCGGCGTCGACCACCTCGGCATCGGCGGCGACTACGACGGCACGGCCTTCACCCCCGACGGCCTGGACGACGTCTCCGGTTACCCCCACCTGATCGCCGAGCTGCTGGGGCGCGGCTGGTCGAAGGCCGACCTGGCCAAGCTCACGTGGAAGAACGCGGTACGGGTACTGGGCGCCGCGGAGGACGTGGCCCGAGCCCTCCAGGAGACCCGGGCGCCGTCCAACGCCACGCTCGAGTCGCTCGACGGCTGAGGGCTCCGCACCCGCCGCGCGGATGCCTTCCGCCCGGCTCGTGCGGTGCGGTCGTCCCGACGTGCCGAGGGGTGTGCCGTACCCCCGAACGCCGCGTTCACCAGGAAGCCGGTGGGTGCTCCGTGCGACGGTGACCGTACCGCCGAGGTCACGACGTACGGAGCCCGTGATGGCCGATCTCCAGGACGATCTGCACCCCGCCGCCGAGGTCGGCCGTATCGACGAGCCGTACCCCCAGGAGGCGGTCGTCGTCGTGCCGGAGACGTACGAGCCCGTCTCCGATCCGGACGCCGAACCCCTGACCCGCGCCCACGCCGTCCTCGCCGCCCACCCCGTCGCCGACGGTTACAGCGGACTGCCGTGGGCGCTGCGCCGACTGCCCTGGTACGACCTCGACCTGGGGGAGAGCGCCGTCGACGCGGATGTGCCCCGGCTGCGCAAGGGGCAGGTCGGCGCGGTGTTCTGGTCGCTGCACCTGCCCGAGGCCGACGACGGCGACCGGGCCGTCGGCACCACCCTGGAGCAGCTGGACCTGGCGAAGGCGGTGGTCGCCGCCCACGACGAGGGCCTGCGCCCGGCGCGCGGCGCGGGAGAGGTCGCCGACGCCCGCAACTGCGGCCGGGTCGCCGTCCTGTTCGGCCCCGCCGGTGCCGCCGCCCTCGGTGACTCCCTCGGCGTCCTGCGCTCGCTGCACACCCTCGGTCTGCGCGTGCTCACCCTGACCGGCGCCTCCTGGGCGGGTGCCGCGGGACTGACCCGGTTCGGCGAGGAGGTCGTCCGCGAGATGAACCGGGTCGGCATGATCGCCGACCTCTCGTACGCCTCGACCCCGACGATCCGCCGCGTCCTCACCGTCTCCAAGGCGCCCGTGCTGTTCAGCCGCTCCGCCGCCCGCGCCCTGCGCCCCCACCCGGCCAACCTCCCCGACGAGCTGCTCGCCGACGTGGGGAGGGCCAAGGGCCTGTGCATGGTGCCGCTGACCGCCGAGCAGTCCGGCCCGACCGTCCGTGACGTCGCCGACCACCTCGACCACGTCCGCACGGTCGCCGGACCGGAGTGCGTCGGCCTGTCCGGCACCTATGACACCGGCGGAGCCCATCCGCAGGAACTCGCCGACACCTCCTGCTACCCGAGGCTGATCGCCGAGCTGCTGCGGCGCGGCTGGGACGAGTCCGAGGTGGCCCTGCTGACCTGGGGCAACGTCCAGCGGGTGCTGCGCGAAGCGCACTTCACCGCCCATGTGGCCCAGCAGCGCCGCCCCCCGTCGACGGCGACCGTCGCCGATTTGGACGGCTGAGCGGTCAGGGCTGTTCGATCAGGGCTGTTCGATCCGGCAGAGGCAGAACGGATGCCCCGCCGGATCGGCGTACACCCGGAAGTCCTTGCTCTCGTAGTCCTCCCGGTCCAGCACCCGCGCCCCCAGTGCCAGCACCTTCTCCTCGGCCGCGTCGATCTCCTCCCAGGTCCCGCCGGCGTCGAAGTCGAGGTGGAACTGCTGGGAGTCGTGGTCGGCGCCCGGCCACTTCGGCGGGGCGTGCCCCGGCGCCCGCTGGAAGGCGAGCCGGGGCCCCGCGGGAAGCTGCAGCACCACCCAGTCCGGGTCCTCCTCCACGGGCGTGCCACCGCCGACGGCCGCGTAGAAGACGGCCAGTTCACGCGGGTCGGGACAGTCGAGGACGACGGAACGGAGACGGGCCACGGGGGCCATGGATCCTCCAGGAGTCAGCGGGTCAGCCGGCACACAGGCAGAACGGGTGCCCGGCCGGGTCCGCGTAAACCCGGAAGGTCCGCGAGCGGTCGTCGGCGTCCAGCGGCCTCGCGCCCAGCGCCAGCACCTCCTTCTCGGCCGCGTCCAGGTCCTCGACCGTCAGGTCCAGGTGGAACTGCTGGGAGCCGTCGGCCGACGGCCACCGCGGTGGTACGTACTCCGCGGACGCCTGGAAGGCGAGGCCCGGGCCGCCGGGCACCTTCAGGTCCACCCACTCGCCCTCGTCCACCACCGTGCCGCCCACCACCCCGGCGTAGAAATCGGCCAGCGCGCGCGGATCCGGACAGTCCAGGACGACGGATCCCACCTTGGCAACGGACATGACTTCCTCCTCGTTGTTACCGGCAGATCCGGTTAACCGGTAGCCGTTACTGCATGCTGCCCCATTGGGGGTAACGTCGCAAGGGGATAACGGGAGGTACGGTCCAGACATGAGTGAGAGAGCGGCCCCGCCCGGGAAGCTGGCCCTGGTCCAGGCCCTGGTCAACACGCTGGACGTCGAGTCGGGCGCCGACGCGCTGGACACGGCGGACGGGCGCGCGCCCTTCGGGCTCACCGAGGACACCGCCGCCTCCGCCCGTGAACTGCGCGAGTCCCTGCGCGCCGCCCTGCTCGCCCACGCCGGACACCCGCCCCACCGCGCGGTCACCCCGCTCGGCGAGCTGCTCGCGCGGGCACCCCTGGTGGTCACCGTCGACACCGCGGACGGCTCCGCCGCCCTCGCCCCCGTCGACGACGGGCCCCTGCTCTCCCGCATAGCCGACGCCGTCGCCGAAGCGGTCACGGCGGGCACCTGGGACCGGCTGAAGGCGTGCGAGGCCGCCGACTGCCTCTGGGCGTACTACGACCGCAGCCCCGCCGGACGCGGCCGCTGGTGTTCCATGCAGGTGTGCGGGGCCCGCGCGAAGATGCGCCGGTACCGGGCGAAGGGCGCCTGAGCGCTCCGCCGGAAGTCAGCGACGTGCCGTCGACCGTCTGCGGCGCCGTCGTGGCCGGTCGCGCCTACGGCGGCGGCAGCCGCACGTCGGTACGGTCCCGCGCCCTTCAGAGCGCTGCCGGACCTGCCCGGAAGGGCGCGTGGCCGCACCGCGCCCGAGCCTCGTGGGGCAGAATGCAGCAGGACGCCGGTTCGGCCGACTGAGCCTCGGCCGAACCGGCGTCATCCGCTTTCCGTCTACGCGGTGGGGCGCCCCATCGCGCGGTAGCGCCAGCCGGCCCGGCGCCACACCTCCGGGTCGAGCGCGTTGCGCCCGTCGAGGATCAGCCGCTCCGCCGTCACCTCGCCCAGCACCGCCGGGTCCAGCTCCCGGAACTCCCGCCACTCCGTCAGGTGCAGCACGACGTCCGCGCCGCGCACCGCCTCCAGCGCCGAGCCGGCGTACGCCAGGGTCGGGAAGAGGCTGCGGGCGTTGTCCATGCCCTTCGGGTCGTACACCGTGACCTGGCCGCCCTGCAGATGGATCTGCCCGGCCACGTTCAGCGCCGGCGAGTCCCGGACGTCGTCCGAGTCCGGCTTGAAGGTCGCGCCCAGCACCGCCACCCGCTTGCCCAGGAACGCCCCGCCGCCCAGAGCCTGCCTTGTCAGCTCCACCATCCGGCCGCGCTGGCGCATGTTGATCGAGTCGATCTCCCGCAGGAACGTCAGCGCCTGGTCCGCGCCCAGCTCACCGGCGCGCGCCATGAACGCCCGGATGTCCTTCGGCAGACAGCCGCCGCCGAAACCGATCCCGGCCCGCAGGAACTTCGCGCCGATCCGGTCGTCGTAGCCGATGGCCTCCGCCAGCTTGGCGACGTCACCGTCCGCGGCCTCGCACACCTCGGCCATCGCGTTGATGAACGAGATCTTGGTGGCCAGGAAGGAGTTCGCCGAGGTCTTCACCAGCTCCGCGGTCGCGAAGTCGGTCACCACGAACGGCGAGCCCTCCTCGACCGGCGTGGTGTACACCTCCCGCAGCAGCTTCTCCGCCCGCTCACTGCGCACACCCACCACCAGCCGGTCCGGGTGCAGCGTGTCGCGCACGGCGAAGCCCTCACGCAGGAACTCCGGGTTCCACGCCAGCTCCGCGTCCTGACCGGCCGGAGCGTGCTCGGCCAGATAGGCGGCCAGCCGGTCGGCCGAGCCGACGGGCACCGTCGACTTGCCCACGACCAGCGCCGGACCCTTCAGATGCGGCGCGAGCGAGGCGATCGCGGAGTCGACGTACGACATGTCGCAGGCGTACTCGCCGTGCCGCTGCGGGGTGTTCACACACACGAAGTGGACGTCGCCGAACTCGCCGACCTCGGCCCAGTCCGTCGTGAACCGCAGCCGCCCGCTGGACCCCTCGATCCCGGCCACGTGCTTGCGCAGCAGCTCCTCGAGCCCCGGCTCGTACATCGGGACCTCACCGCGCCGGAGCTTGTCGATCTTCTCCGGTACGACATCGAGGCCCAGCACCTCGAACCCCAGCTCCGCCATGGCCGCCGCGTGGGTCGCACCGAGATAACCGGTGCCGATCACGGTGATCTTGAGGGCCATGAGTGCTCCAGGGGTATACGGCATGCAGTGCGGGCCCGAGCATAACCGGGGGCACGGGACCACCACCGGCGGGCTGTCGCCCAGCTCACCTATCCACGACCGTGGATGACGCTCTAAAATTTGAGTTACTTAACGGTAGTTAGCGTGATCAGCATCGCAGCGTTTTGGAGCGTGAGAGACCTTGGCCGGATCGGCTGACTTCGACCTGTACCGTCCGTTGGAGGAGCACGACATGCTCCGTGACGCCGTCCGCTCGCTGGCCGAGGCGAAGATCGCGCCGTACGCCGCCGCGGTCGACGAGGAGGCCCGCTTCCCCCGGGAGGCCCTGGACGCGCTGACCGCGAACGACCTGCACGCCGTGCACGTGCCCGAGGAGTACGGCGGCGCGGGCGCCGACGCGCTCGCCACGGTGATCGTGATCGAGGAGGTGGCCCGCGTCTGCGCGTCCTCCTCCCTCATCCCGGCCGTGAACAAGCTGGGCTCGCTGCCGGTGATCCTCTCCGGCTCCGAGGCGCTGAAGAAGAAGTACATGACCCCGCTCGCCAAGGGCGACGGCATGTTCTCGTACTGCCTCTCCGAGCCCGACGCGGGCTCGGACGCGGCCGGCATGAAGACCAGGGCGGTCCGCGACGGCGACTCCTGGGTCCTCAACGGCGTGAAGCGCTGGATCACCAACGCCGGCGAGTCCGAGTACTACACGGTGATGGCCGTCACCGACCCCACCAAGCGCTCCAGGGGCATCTCCGCCTTCGTCGTGGAGAAGTCCGACGAGGGCGTCTCCTTCGGCGCCCCGGAGAAGAAGCTCGGCATCAAGGGCTCCCCGACCCGCGAGGTCTACCTGGACAACGTCCGCATCCCCGCCGACCGCATGATCGGCGAGGAGGGCACCGGCTTCGCCACGGCGATGAAGACCCTGGACCACACCCGCATCACCATCGCCGCCCAGGCCCTCGGCATCGCCCAGGGCGCCCTCGACTACGCCAAGGGCTACGTGAAGGAGCGCAAGCAGTTCGGCAAGCCGATCGCCGACTTCCAGGGCATCCAGTTCATGCTCGCCGACATGGCCATGAAGATCGAGGCCGCCCGCCAGCTCACCTACGCCGCCGCGGCGAAGTCCGAGCGCGGCGACGCCGACCTCACCTTCCAGGGCGCCGCGGCGAAGTGCTTCGCCTCCGACGTCGCCATGGAGGTCACCACCGACGCCGTCCAGCTCCTGGGCGGCTACGGCTACACCCGCGACTACCCGGTGGAGCGCATGATGCGCGACGCGAAGATCACGCAGATTTATGAAGGCACGAACCAAGTCCAGCGGATTGTGATGGCAAGGAACCTTCTCTAGCAGGGTTTTCGCAGGTCAGAAGCTATTTCGAAGGTCCGGAGGGAGACCCTCGGCTTGTGCCCGTGGCGGCCCGGTCAGGGCCGTTCCTGGGCGTGATGCTGGGGGGATCCTGGGCAAATGCCGGGCTGAGAACGGCCACTGACCTGTACAAACAACACAGCCCCGGGCATGACGCCGGGGGCTGTCGTTGTACGCGGATCAGACGACTTCTGATGCCTCCGTGGGGTCATCGGCGCCAGGCGTCAACATCGTTGCGATGGCGGCCCGGCCGCGCTGCTCGGCTCCTTCGAAGATGTAGTGGTAGTGCTCCCTCAGCACGTCCGTACTGCTGTGGCCCATCCAGTCGGCCACGTCGTTCTCGGGAACTCCGGCGTACAGCAGCCGCGACCCGTAGTAGTGCCGGAGTGAGTGAGCCTTGCCGTACTTCACCTGTCCCTTGCCCAGAGCCTCCATCCAGATCTTCGGGTAGAAGTACGACGCGTAGAGGTAGCCGGTCCGCGTCACGTTGGGGAAGAGAAGCCGCTCCGGCCCCCATGCGCCGTGGTTCTTGATGTGCCGCCGTAGCTCGAAGGCGACGTTCGGCGGGAGGGGGACGGTACGCCCTGGCTCGCCTTCGTCCCGAGCCTTGATGTGCCGCCGCTGGATCGCACTGTTCTTGCCCGACTCCGTGTCGCCGTCCTCCGCAATCTGGAAGTCGACGCGAAGCGTCTCGGCCTTGAAGTCGATCTGCTCGCGGGACACCGCCATGGCCTCACCCAGCCGCAGGCCGCACCCGGCCATGAGCCACAGCATCGCGCGGTATCGCGGAGGAGCGGCATCCAGCATCGCCAGAACTTCCCGCGTCGTGAGTCGCCGCGCGGTGCTCTTGTGCTCCCGGATCTCCTTGGCGCGGCTGCCCGCGCCCTTGACCGTCTTGCACGGGTTCCGGCCGATGATCTCGTTGACGACAGCCCAGTCCATCATCCCGGAGAAGAACGAGAACCGCTGACGCCGTGTGCGGGCGGACAGCTTCCGGTCCTGCTCCATCCACAAGAGCCACTGCTCAACATCAGCGACCTTCAGGGACACGATGGAACGGGCCTTGAAGAACGGCTCAAGGGTCGTCCTCTGGATGGACCGGTACTGTTTTTGGTGCTGTTCTCCAGCTTCCTTTGATTCGTCCACTGCTCCCAGACAGCCGTCACGGGCTGCTTGCCCAATCGGTCGTCCAGGTGGGTTCCGGCGTCGAGTTCCTGTTCCTTGCGCTTGCGGTGGTCGTCGGCTCGCGTCTTGGTGCCGAAGGTCTTCTGCTGCTGCTTGCCGTTCGTGTCGTACCAGAACGTCGTCCATTTCTTCGGGTCGTCCTCGGATCGCGCGACCCATGCCCTTGCCACTGAGGCGGCCCCCCTCTGTCGATGACGCACGGACGGCCCGGCGTCGTGCCGGTTGCCCGGCCTGCCCCAGTCTGCGCATGACTCACCCTGATTTGTCCACACAGGGTGGGTCACCCTGTGTGGTACGTTCGGAAGTGTGGAAGCGAATGAGAGCGGGTTCGAGATCACCCAGGAGCAAGGGGCTTGGGCGATCCGCATGTGGTGGCCGACAGGACCGATCACCGGAGGGCCACAGCGGATCACTGTCGAGGCGGCGGAAGGCTCCGCCGGGCGTGACGTGGCGCGTGGAATCTCCACGACTGTTCTGCGGAGGCTCGACCTTGCGGCGGCCATGAAACTGGCAGAGAAGGCGCCTGAGTTGCAGCAGGGCAGGGAGGACGTGACGGCGAAGGTGGAGGAAGCGGGTTCGGCGGCGGGCCTGTTGCTGACCAACGAAGGGGTGTCAGAGCCGTACTTGGCCATGCTGGCTTCGACTTACAAGACCATGGCCGATCTAGGCGCTCCGGCTCCTGTTCCGTGGCTGGCCCGACTTGTCGGCCGCCGTCCCGAGACTGTCAAAGACCATCTCAAGCGCGCGCGAAGAGAGGGCTACCTGACCACAGTTGCGGGCAAGGCTGGCGGTGAACTTACTGAGAAGGCCACGGAGGTCCTTGCGGCTTTCGTTAATTCTGATGACGACCAGGACTGACGTCCGCTACTGCTGAAGCAGTACTTAACCTCGATCTTTCATGAGGGCCCGCCGACGGAGTCGGTGGGCCCTTTTGCTTTCCGGAGCTGTCGGTGGGCAGGCCGGCGGTCCGGCTGTCGCGTCGGGTGGGCGCCGGATTCCACTGCGCGGGGCGGGTGATGTTGTCGTTGGGACGGTGGACGTTGCTGGTCAGCCAGGGTTTGGCAGGAGCGCGAGTCGTTCAGGGGCGCCTGTGATCTCGCCGGTCCAGGGCCAATGAACGATGCTGTCGAGGATCTTGGTCACGCCAGGGGTCCGGGTGGTACCCGCCCCGTCGTCGCACGCAGGGAACAAGATCCCCGACAGCATCGCTCAGTGAAAGCGCTCCGCAGTGAACGCGCGCTTGCCGGCCGCGGTCCCCATCGTGGCCGATGGGGCGCCGGTGGAGTGGGGACCTGCGTCGGTGCGGCGTGTCGCGGTTTCCCACGAAATCCGGTGGAGTCTCAGCGGCCGGAAGTGGTTAGGTCCTGCTCAATGCTTCGCTGACACGGCCCGGCACAGTGCGAGGCGCAAGGTCCGAATCGCAGGCGCGGTCCAGCCCGCGTGTCGTCGAGTGATGGAGGTTATCGCAGTGGGTGGTTACGGGGCGCTCTCCGACGTATACGAGTGGCTGATCGGGGACGACAGGTTGACCCCCGCCAAGGCGGCCGCGGTTTACTACAGCGATGTAGTGGGCTCTCTGCCGCCCAACGCGCGCGTCCTCGACTGCGCGTGTGGAACCGGCCAGCTCGCCGTCGGTCTCGCGAGTCTTGGCCTTGACGTGGTTGCCGCAGACGCCAGCAGCGGGATGGTTCGCCGGACCGAGAAGGCCGCCGACGAGCAGGGTGTCTCGCTTCGAGCTCTCCGCGCGAGCTGGGACGAGCTGCCCGACCACCTGGAGGACTCCGCGTTCGATCTGGTGTTCTGCGTCGGCAATTCGCTCGGGCACGCCGAGGGCGCAGCCGGGCGCCTGACCGCACTGGAAGCGATGTCGCGGCTGCTGAATCCGGGCGGACGTCTTGTGCTCCACTCACGCAACTGGGAGCTCGTGCGCTCCGCCGGCTCACGGGTAGACGTCCGTGATCGGCTCATCCGCCGCAACGACCGCGATGCGGTCGTCAGCTACTACTGGCAGATCGAGCAGTGCTGGGAGCAGGAACACTTCCTCGAGATCGTGGTCGCCCAGATCGAGCCGGATGGGGCAGTGCGAGCCTGCTCGGAGCGGTTGTCCATCTGGCCCTACCGGTACGAGGACCTCGTGGCGCAGTTGCGGAGCGTTGGGCTCACGGTGCGGTCCACCACCTTCGATCCCGAGAGCGATGGATACCTGGTGGTCGCCAGCCGCGACCAGGCGCGAGGCACGTCTGAGCCGGCGCGCTGATCCGCCTTTCGTCGTTGTCGTTGCCGACCTGCCGGCGCGCGACCGCCTGCAGCGGGTTCTTCGCGAAGTGTTCAGCGCTTGAAGCGGTTGCTGCGGGTGTGGTCCTCGCCGGGCTGGCTTCCGACCTGCGGACCGCGGCCTGCACCGCCTCCACCAAGGCCTTCGTGATCCTGGACGGCACGCTGCTGCCGATCGACCGAATCGCGGCCGACCGGCCCTTCTGCTCTGGGAAACATGAGAAGCACGGCATGAACGTGCAGATCATCACCGATCCCGCCCGGGCCACTGGTGTGAGTATCGCCTGCACTGCCCGGCGCGGTCCACGACATCAAGGCCGCGCGAACCCACGGCATCATCGACGCCCTGGAGGAAGTCGGCGTGGAGTGCTGGGCCGACAAGGGTTACCGGGGCGCCGGCGGCACCGTACGGCTGCCCTATCAGGGTCGCTGGGAGACGCTTTCCGCAGGTCAGCAGGCTGTCAACCGCTCGCATGCAAGGATCCGTGCGCTCGTCGAGCAGGCCATGGCCACCCTCAAGAGTTGGCGGCTCCTGCGTAAGCTGCAATGTTCCACGACTCGCATCACCAGCCTGATTCAGGCCGTCCTCACCCTGCATCTGACCTGCTCAAACTGAGGTTGGAAACAGCTCAGTCCTTGATGTCGCACGTGCTGACCAGCTTGGTGACCTTCATGGTCTGGGTTCCCTCTCCCGTGCTGCCAGTACCCCGCATCTGGGTTGATGCTCCCGAGGCCAGGGCGCGCGGGTCAAGCGATCACGGTTGACGGAACGGGAAACCGCGTAACCTCCCCGGAGCCTGCCGCTCCTCCGACCGGTCGGGGAGGCTGCCGCCAGCACCGTGCCGACCTGGGCAGACTCCCGAGGATCATGGGGAAATGCTGGGGAGGCTTCTATTGAGAGGGGTGTCCGTGCAGGTCAGCGCCGTGTGACCCGTAAAGCGCGCAGATTTATGAAGGCACGAACCAGGTCCAGCGCATCGTGATGGCCCGCAACCTGCCGTGACGGCCGGCCGACGGGTGAAGGGCGTCCGCGGGCCGGGCGCCCTTCACCCTTCCCGGCCGCCGCGCGCCGTCACAGGAAGTGGCGGATCGGCGTGACCGCGGCCTCGGCGAGGCGTGCGGTCAGGGGGCGGCGCCGCCAGCGGGCCGGGTCGACGGGCTCGCTCAGCTTGCGGTCGGCGTCGAAGTCGGCGTCCAGCTCGGCGGTGAAGTCCTCGTCGAGGACGGCCAGCATGACTTCCTCGTCGTGCTCCATGGAGCGGCGGTTGAAGTTGCTGGAGCCGATCAGCGAACAGACGCCGTCCACCGTGATGATCTTCGTGTGCAGCATGGTCGGCTGGTACTCCCGCACGTCCACGCCCGCGTCGACGAGGGTCTGGTAGTGCTGCCGTCCGGCCAGCAGGCAGGCCCGCTGGTCGGTGTGCGGGCCGGGCAGCAGGATCTCGACGCACACCCCCCGGCGGGCGGCGTCGGCCAGCAGGCCGATGAAGTAGGGATCGGGCGCGAAGTAGGCGGTGGAGAGCCGAAAACGCTCCTGCGCCGAGGTGATCACCACGCGCAGCAGTGTCTGCATGTCCTGCCAGCCGAAACTGGCCGAACCCCGCACCACCTGCACCGTGGCGTTCCCCGGCTGCTCCTGGGAGGTGAAGCGGTCGTGCTCGTCGTACAGGTCGTCGTGGCACTCGGCCCAGTTCTGGGCGAAGGCCGCGGCTATACCGTCCACGGCGGGTCCCTTGACCCTCACGTGGGTGTCGCGCCACTCGCCCGGGGTGCGGGCGTCACCGCACCACTCCTCTGCGATGCCGACACCCCCGGTGAAGGCGGTGTGCTCGTCGGTCACCAGGACCTTGCGGTGACAGCGGTGGTTCTGCCGCATCGGCGACAGCCGGGTGGGCTTGCGGAACCAGGCCACCCGGACACCGGCGTCGTCCATGGCGTCCAGCAGCTCCGGCTCGATCTCCTTGGCGCCGAAACCGTCCAGCAGCAGCCGCACCCGGACCCCCGAACGCGCCCGCTCGGCCAGGGCGTCGGCGAACTCCCGCGCTATGTCGCCGCGCCAGTACACGAACGTCATCATGTCGACGGTGTGTTCCGCGGCGCGGATGGCCTCCAGCATCGCGGGGAAGATCTGGTCACCGTTGCGCAGCGGCACGAGTTCGTTGCCCTCGGTCGCGGCGATGCCGATGAGCCGCTCCAGCCGTCTGCGCAGCCGCTGTCGCTCCGCCTGTGGTGTCACGTGTGCTCTCTCCTGCCCGCCCGTCCGGCCCCCGGGGTGTGCCCCGGCCGCCTCACCTCTTTTTGCCGCCGGCGGTGCTTTCAAGCAGACATGCGGAGCGGGGTGGCGGGCGGGGCCGTCCTGTGGCGGTCATGGGGGAGGGGGCGTAGGACGGAGGGGCGGGGGCCGGGCCCCGGCCCTCTCCGTCCCCCCGGGAGGAACCATGACCCAGCAGCAGCCGACCACCACGGAACCGATGAGCAAGGAGACGCAGGACTGCATCGCCGCCTGCATGGCCTGCCACGGTGTGTGCGAGGAGACCATGAGCTCCTGTCTGCAGACGGGCGGCCAGGACCGGATGCAGATCATGCGGACGCTCATGGACTGCTCGGAGATGACCCGCATGTGCGCGGACATGATGATGCGCCGCTCACCGTTGGCGAACGAGATGTGCATGATGTGCGCGCAGGCCTGCGACATGTGCGCCGAGGCGTGCATGTCCATGCCGGACGACGACCGGATGGCGCGCTGCGCCGAGTCCTGTCGCCGCTGCTCCGAGATGTGCCGTGCGATGGCGGGCGCCACGATGTGACGCCGTCGCCGGACGGGGCTGTGGGCACCCCCGCGGGGTGCCCACAGCCGGTTCAGTCGCCCTTGACGGTGACCTTCTCGTCGTTGTTCAGCTGGCTCACCAGCTGCTTCACCTTCGCCTTGTCCCAGAGCAGGTTGCCGCCGGTGGAGCCCGCGATCGGCATGTTCATGGACGTGCCCTCGCCGCCGCTGACGCCCTTCATCGACCAGAACATGTCGGCGAGGTCGAGCAGGCCCATGTCCTTGTCGACGATCAGGGAGTCCAGGCCGGCGCCCATGGTCGGGTAGAGCTTGAAGGGGTTGAGGACCGTGCCCGGCGTGGCCACCTGGTTGGCGAGGGCGGAGAGGAACTTCTGCTGGTTCTTCGTGCGGTCCAGGTCGGAGCCGGCCAGCGCGTAGCGGGTGCGGACGAAGGCGAGGGCCTCCTCGCCGTTCAGGGTCTGCTTGCCCTTCTTGAGGTCGGCGCCGGACTTGGTGTCCTTGATGTCCTGCGGGATGTCCATCTCCACGCCGCCGACCGCGTCCACGATGCTCGCGAAGCCGCCGAAGCCGATCTCCACGTAGTGGTCGATGTGCAGGCCGGTGTTGAACTCGACCGTGCGGACCAGCAGTTCGGGCCCGTCCTCGGCGTAGGCGGCGTTGAGCTTCACCTGCCGGCCGGTCGCGGGGTAGGTCTTGCCCGAATCGGAGCCCACGAAGGACGGGATCTCGACGTTGGAGTCCCGGGGCAGCGAGATCAGGGTGGGGCCGTTGTCACCGGTGTGCAGGATCATCATCGAGTCCGTGCGCTTGCCGTCGGCGGACCCGGTGTGCAGCTTCTTCTTGTCCTCGGCGGTCATGCCCTCGCGGCTGTCGGAGCCGACGATGAGGTAGTTGGTGCCCTCGCCCTTCTCGGGCCGCTCGATCACCTTCGACAGGTCGACGTCGCGGTTGAGCTTGGAGTCGGCCCAGAAGTACGTGCCGACGGTCGTCACGACCAGCACCGTCACCACGGTGATCGCCGTCCACTTGACGCGGCGGCGCCAGTCCGGCGCGGGGCGCTGCGGGCCGTAGCCGTCACCGCCCGGCCCGGCGGGCCCGCCGCCCCCGGGCGTGCCGTAGACCTGGCCGGTGTTGTAACCGCTGTCGTAGCCGTCGCCGCCGCCGTGGCCGTCCACGTACGACGGCTGCTGCGGGACGCCGCCGTACGCGCCCTGCCCGGGAGGGACCGCCGGGCCGCGGCGGACCTGCCGCATGACGCGGGCGCTCTCGGGCTGCGCGCTCGCGCTGCCGCGTCCATAGCGTCCGCCGCGGTGGTCGTCGGGCCGTGCCTCGGGCCAATCAGTCATGGAAGACAGTGTGCAGGTCCGGGCTGTGCGCCATACAAGGGTCGTCGGAAAATCAGGTCACCGCTGTTGCGAAGCTGACACAAATTCCGCAGATGTGACCTCGGCATAAGGTGGAGGCCATGACAGATCAGGCCTCCGCCGCAGCCACGGAGATTCCGGAGATCCCGGGCAAGTCCACCTCGGCGTCCCGTACGACCCTCAGCCACATCATGACCCACAACGACACCAACCTCCTGGGCACGGTGCACGGTGGGGTGATCATGAAGCTGGTCGACGACGCCGCGGGCGCCGTCGCCGGACGGCATTCCGGAGGGCCTGCCGTCACCGCCTCCATGGACGAGATGGTCTTTCTGGAGCCGGTCCGCGTCGGTGATCTGGTCCATGTGAAGGCCCAGGTCAACTGGACCGGGCGGACCTCGATGGAGGTCGGGGTGCGGGTGCTGGCCGAGCGCTGGAACGAGTCCACGCCGCCCACCCAGGTCGGCTCGGCGTACCTCGTCTTCGCGGCCGTCGACGCCGACGGCAAGCCGCGCCGGGTGCCGCCGGTGACGCCGGAGACCGAGCGGGACAGGCGCCGCTACCAGGAGGCCCAGATCCGCCGCGCCCACCGCCTGGCCCGCCGCCGGGCGATCGTGGAACTGCGGGAGAAGCGGGCCGCCGAGGGGTTCGAGGACTAGCCGTTCCGTCCGGGGAGGTCAGGAGCAGCCCGCCTCGTCGCCCCGCACCACCCCGAACTCGCCCTGCCCCGGGTCCTGCGCCCGCACCGTGCGGACCTTCTCGAAGTCGGCGCCCGCGATCACCTTCAGCGTGGCGCCCTGGCCCTTCACCGCGCGCAGCTCGCTGCCGGGAAGGGCCGCCGCGAGGGATTTCGCGGAGCGGTCCCAGCGGGGGTCGTAGGCGACGACCGTCCGCCGCACGTCCTGGTCCGCCGCGTTGACCGGGGCACGGGTGGTGGCGAAGCCGGTCGCCGCCAGCGCGGCGTCGACCCGTCGGCCGAGGCCCGCGGTGCGGGTGCCGTTCTCGACCTGGACGCGGACCTGCCGGGGGTCCACCGGGACGCGGAGCGCCGCGTCGGGGGTGCGGTGCGCGGAGAGCGGCTCGTCCCGGCGCAGCGCGTCGAAGATGCGCCCGGCCTTCCCGGCGTCCCACTTCAGGGTCGAGCCGACGCCCTTCACGACGTGTCTCATGTCGGAGATCGGCACGGTGGTGAACTCGGAGGAGGAGGGCGAGAAGTTCCGCATCGCCCGGCCGAGGTCCAGGAGTTCGCCGGTGCCGAAGCCCTCGTCGGCGCGGACCGAGCCGAGCACCGCCCGGGTCACGTCCCGGAACCTCATCGGGTTCAGCAGGATGCCGGAGGAGGTGACCCGGTCCACCAGGGCCGCCATGAAGTGCTGCTGGCGTTTCATCCGGCTGAGGTCGGAGGCGCCGTCGACGTGCCGGGCGCGGACGTACTGCAGGGCCTGGCCGCCTTCGAGGGTGTGCCGGCCGGCGGGCAGGTCGAGGCCGGTGTGGCTGTCCTTCAGCGGTTCGCCGGTGCAGATCTCGACGCCGCCGACCACGTCCACGGTCCTCATGAAGCTGGTGAAGTCGACCTCCAGGTAGTGGTCGATCTTCACCCGGGTCATCTTCTCGACCGTGCGCACGGTCAGCCGCGGCCCGCCCTCCGCGTACGCCGTGTTCAGCTTGAGCGGGTGCCCCTCGTGCCGCTCGCCGCTCACGCGGTCGGTGTGCGGGGGCGTCACGGCGTACGAGTCGCGGGGCAGGCTGACCACGGTGGCACGGTCGCGGTCCGCCGAGATGTGCACGATCATGATCGTGTCGGTGCAGTGGCAGGGCTCCCCGCCGAGCCGGTACTTCGCCCGCTCCTTCGCGCCGATCCTTTCCCGGCCGTCGGTGCCGACGAGCAGGATGTTCATGCCGTGACCGGCC
Source organism: Streptomyces sp. NPDC020731 (assembly GCF_044334705.1). Lineage (NCBI taxonomy): Bacteria > Bacillati > Actinomycetota > Actinomycetes > Kitasatosporales > Streptomycetaceae > Streptomyces > Streptomyces sp. NPDC020731. The sequence continues at coordinate 38,100 of NZ_JBIRTN010000009.1, read as the reverse complement.
TCGGGCCGGTTCTTCATGTCGCGGAAGGGGTCGACCCGGGCGATGTCCTCGTCGAGGCCGCTCATCACCGTGTGTCCGATCCCGGCGGAGGCGAGCACCACGACCGACAGCATGGAGACGGTGCGCATGACCCAGCGCGGCTTTCCGCGTGGCGGTGCGGGGGACGGAGCGGGTGGCCGTGGGGGACGCTGCGGTGCGGGGCGGGGCCGGGGGGACCGCGGCGGCGTGGGCAAGGGGGACACCTCCGGACGACGGCCGTGCGTGGGATCGTGAGCACGGTAGGCCGATACGATCTGTGGCCCGGTACATCGCCCCCGGCGCGCGCGGCGGTGTCCCCCGTTCGCGGTAACGTGAGGGCCCTATGAACGCCAATCCCGACGTGCGGCTCCCCGCCGTTTCCGTGATCATGCCTGTCCTCAACGAGGAGCGGCACCTGCGCGGCGCCGTCCGCGCGATCCTCGCCCAGGAGTACGCCGGCGAGATGGAGGTCGTGATCGCCCTCGGTCCGTCCACGGACCGCACGGACGAGATCGCCGCCGAGCTCGTGGCCGAGGACCCGCGGGTGCACACCGTGCCCAATCCGACCGGCCGCACCCCGGCCGCCCTCAACGCGGCGATCAAGGCCTCGCGCCATCCGGTCGTGGTCCGCGTCGACGGGCACGGGATGCTCTCCCCGAACTACATCGCGACCGCCGTACGGCTCCTGGAGGAGACCGGCGCGCAGAACGTCGGCGGCATCATGCACGCCGAGGGGGAGAACGACTGGGAGCACGCCGTCGCGGCCGCGATGACGTCGAGGATAGGTGTGGGCAACGCCGCCTTCCACACCGGCGGCGAGGCCGCTCCCGCCGAGACGGTGTACCTGGGGGTGTTCCGGCGCGAGGCGCTGGAGCGGCAGGGCGGTTACAACGTGGAGTTCATCCGCGCTCAGGACTGGGAGCTGAACTTCCGCATCCGTGAGGCCGGCGGGCTGATCTGGTTCTCGCCGGAGCTGAAGGTGTCGTACCGGCCCCGGCCGAGCGTGCGGGCGCTGGCCAAGCAGTACAAGGACTACGGCCGTTGGCGGCACGTCGTGGCCCGTTACCACTCCGGTTCCATCAACCTGCGCTACCTCGCCCCGCCGACCGCGGTGTGCGCGATCGCGGCCGGGATCGTGGTGGGGGCCGCGCTGACCCCGTGGGGCTTCGTGGTGCCCGGCGGTTACCTCGCGGCGATCGTGCTGGGGTCCGTACCGGCCGGCAGGGGACTGCCGTTCAAGGCGCGGCTGCAGATCCCGGTGGCGCTGGCCACCATGCACATGTCGTGGGGCTGGGGCTTCCTCACCAGCCCGAAGGCCCTGGCGCGCAAGGTGATCGCGAGCCGGCGCCCCGCGGTCCGCGCGGACGCGCCGGCCTCCTGACGTCATCGCATGCCGGGGGACCGGTGAGGGCGGCGTGAGAAGGCGTACGGTCGGCCCGCTGCCAGCGCTCGTCGGGCCGACCGCACAGGGCCCGCCACCGCCGGATCAGGGTGCCGGCGGAGTCCCGGGCGTGCGCCCACAGCCAGAAGGGGACGGAACCAGGGCGGTGCGGGTCCCCGGAAGCCTTTTCGTGGGCCGTCGATCAGGCGACGGCCCACGCATCGCGACGGGCGAGGCTCCCTGAACTGTGGGGCGAATGCCGTCAGCCGCAGTGGACGCCGTAGTTGATGCGCGTGTAGTTGGACTCCGCGCGGCCGCCCCAGTCGATGCAGGCACCCGGGGCGTAGAGGTAGAGGGGCCCCGCGTAGTAGTTGTAGACCCCGTCGTCCTGCGTGCCGGCCGGCCATGAGGTGGTGGTGTTGTGGCGCCGCAGGTTGGCTCCCAGGATCTGGGGCGTTCCCGGGGCGTCGCCCACGGTCACGACGCAGTTGTATCCGGTGGAGCTGTTGTAGGTCAGGAACGTGTTGCCGTCGCCCACATCCATCGAGTCGATCACTTTGTAACCCGAACCGCAGGCGCTGTTGTACGAGGCCGCCTCGGCGGTGCCGGTCGTGAGGGCCGTTCCGGTGACAGCGAGGCCGAGGACTGCCGCGGCGGACATGAGTCGTCTCGGAATGCGCATGACATTCTCCTAGGTCGGGCTTGTCGTGATGGTGAAGGCGACGGCCAGGGAAAGCCGGTTGTCGCCCGGGACGGCCGGCAGGGATGCCGTGGCCCCGCGACCGCACCGGCGCGAGTCCGATCACTGACGGGTCCTTGCGGGAATCCTGCCGGAGGATCCGGGTCCGGATCCGTCCAAGATCATCGTATGGCGGAGCCGAACCGGGAATACCCGTACGGGGAGATGGCCGGATAGGCAGGGGCGATGGCCGATAAGTGCGTCACCGGTGCGGAACCGCCTGCCCGTCCGGGACCCTGACAGTCGGAGCCGTTCCTTCCCGCAGGCCATGGTGTGCGCGACAGCGGCCGGGATCCTGAGGGTGCGGTGCTCGCCCCGTGGGGCCTCGTACCGAGGGTCCCCCTCCGGCCGGGAAGGGGCTCGTCGCGTTCATGCTCGTCGCAGGTTCACCAGGTGAAGCCCGGACTGACGTGCATGCACGCCTTGTCGTCGGCCCCGTTGAGCGCCTGTGCGGTCTCGGGGGTGGTGTTGTCCTCCTCGGGCGCCTTGTACGTCGTGCCCTCGCGCCAGTCGGCGCCCACGACGAGCGTGACGCCGGACACCTCGGTGGAGCGCTTCACCGCGCTCGCCGGGACGCCGAGGGCGTCGGCGACGCGGCGGGCGTCGCCCTCCAGGTCGGCGCTCGGGTACTGCACCACCGTCCGCTTCTCGCTGAGGGCACTGATGGTGTCGGCGGTCGCCGAGGTGAAGCCCTTCTCCCGCAGCGCCGTCACAACCGTGTCGGTGCGCCCGGGCGCGACGGCGAGGGTATCGGTGCGGGTGCCGTTGCGGACCTGTACGGCGATGTCGGCGTCGTCGGCCGCCGGGTCCGACGGCGTCTTCTCCTCGGCCTTCACCGGCTCGGCGTCCTTGCCGTCGAGGGCGATGTCCTCGCGCACCAGACGGAACAACTGCTCGGCGTCCTCGGTCGGTTCCACGCGAGCGCCCACGTACCGGTTGGGCATCGTCGTCATGGTGATGCGCTCCGGCTCCACCTTGCGCAGTTCGGTGCTCAGGTCGTACAGCTTCTTCACCGTGTCGAGGCCGGGGTCGACGGTGAGTGCCTCGGTGGCCTTCTCGGCGAGTCTGCGCAGCTTGTTGGGGTTGCTGAGGGTGGCGTTCTCGCGCAGCTCGCGGACCAGCGAGTTCATGTACATGTGCTGGGCCTTGGCACGGGCGAGGTCGCTGCCGTCCTCGAAGCCGTAGCGCGTGCGCAGCCATTGCAGGGCCTGTTCGCCCTTCACCGGGTGGGTGCCCTTCTCGAGTTTCAGCCCGGAGCCGTGGCCCTGGCCGTCGCGCGAGTGGATGTTGGCGTCGACGCACACCGGAACACCGCCGACCGCGTCCGCCATGGAGACCACGCCCGCGAAGTCGACCATGACGAAGTGGTCGATGTGGATGCCGGTGAGCTCCTGCCAGGTGGCCACCGTGCAGCCGGGGCCGCCGTGGCCGAGGCTCTGGTTGGTCATCGTCCGCCCGTCGCTCGCCGGGTACACCGTCCCGTCGTCCGGGTCGGTGCACTTGGGGATCTGGAGCAGGGTGTCGCGCGGCATGCTGACCACGGACATGTTGGAGCGGTCGGCGGACAGGTGCACCAGCATCTGGACGTCGGCGAGCGGAGTGGAGCCGAACGTCTCGCGAGCGCCCCCGAGTTGCTGGTTCTTCTCGGTGTCCCGCGCGTCGCTGCCGATGAGCAGGATGTTCAGCGGGGTCTGCCCGGCCGCGTTCGGCGTCGGCTCGGCGACCTCGGCGTCGCCCAGGTTCAGGGCGTCCTTCTTGATGTTGTGGTTCAGCTGCCGGTAGTAGAGGTAACCCGCCCCGGCCGTGCCGACTATGAGCAGGGCGAGGACCGCCGCGAACCACTTGAGCAGCCGGCGTGCGCGGCGCGGGCGGGGGCCGTCCGCGCCCTTGCCCTCGCCTTCGTCCCCGCCCTCGGCCGGACTGTCGTCCGGGTCCACCTCACGCTCGTCGTCACCGAGTGTCTCCGGTGCGGCGTTCTGCGTCACTGCCGCCGTTCTCCCCACTCCTGGCAACCCCTCGCCTCGTGAAGCAGGCCCGTCCTGCGTCCTGTTAGACGCACGACGGGCCCGTCAGTTGCCCCGGTATTCCAACCGACTTCAACAAGTTACGCGGGGGCCGGGGAGCTACCAGCGGTACGGCTTGTACACGTCCATGCACCTGCCCGTCTCCGCGCCGCTGAGGGCGTCGGCGTCGTCCGGCAGATCGCCGGCGGCGGGCGGCACCTGCTCCGGATAGGCCGTGCCCTCACGCCAGTCCGCGCCGATCACGACCGTGACACCGGAGACATCGGCGGACTGCTTGACGGAACTCGCCGGGATACCGAGCGACTCGGCCACCCGCCGGGCGTCCCCCTGCGAGTCGGCGGCCGGATACCGTACGACGGTCCGCTGCTCGGCGAGCGCGCGGGAGGTGTCCGGCGCGGCGCGGGGGAAACCCTTCGCCACCAGGGACCGGGCGATCGCGTTCGCCCGGCCGGTGACGGGGCCGAGGGACGCGGACCGGGTGGCGTTCTGGACGAGGACGCCGATCTCGGCGTCCGGGGCGGCGGGGTCGGCGGCGGCCCTGCCCTTCTCGTCCTCGCCGCTCGTCTTGTTCTTGCCGCCCTTGCCGCCCTTGCCGCCCTTGCCGTCGAAGGACACGTCGTCGCGGAGCATGGTCCACACCCGCTCGGCGTCGGCGCCGGCCGCGAGCAGGTGGTTGCGGTTCTGCGGGTCCTCGACCGTGGGCAGCGTCGTCATGGTGATGCGGTCCGGCGGCACCGTCTTCAGCTGCATCCCCAGGTCGTACAGCTTCTTCACCGAGCCGATCTCCTCGGAGACCGTCAGCGAGCCGGTCGCCGCCTCCGCCAGGTCCATCAGCCTGCCCGTGTCGGTGAACACGTTCTGGTCGCGCAGGGTGCGGATCATCGAGTTCATGTACATGTGCTGGGCCCGCGCCCGCAGCAGGTCGCTGCCCCAGGCGTGCCGGGTACGCAGCCACTGCAGCGCCCGCTCGCCCTCGACCTTCTCCGACCCGGCCTTCATCTTCAGGCCCGAGCCGCCGGGCACACCGGGCAGCGGTCGGTCCCACACGTTCTGGTCGACGCAGACCTCGACGCCGCCGATGGCGTCCGCCATCGACACGACGCCCGCGAAGTCGATCGTCATCCAGTGGTCGATGTAGACGCCGGTGAGGTTCTCCCAGGTGGCCAGGGTGCAGCCGGGACCGCCGCGGGCCAGCGAGGTGTTGATGATGTCGTTGGTGGCCGGGTAGGTGTCCCCGGTCTTCGGGTCGGTGCACTCGGGGACGTCGACCCGGGTGTCGCGCGGGATGCTCACCACGGCCGCGCTCTCGCGGTCGGCGGCGAGATGGATCAGCATCTGCACATCGCCCAGCGGTGGATTGCCGCGGGTGTCCCGGCTGCCGCCGAGCGCGACGTTCTTGTCGGAGGCGCGGCTGTCGGAGCCGATCAGCAGGATGTTCAGTGGCGTCTGCCCGGCCGCGTTCGGCCCGGTCTTGTGCGCCTTGGAGTCACCGCTGCTGCGCTCACCCTTCTCGATATTGCCGTTCAGATGCTCGTAGTACAGGTAACCGGCGCCGGCCGTCCCGAGTATCAGTACGGCCAGGGTCGCCGCCGACCAGCGCAGCGCGCGCCGGCCCCGCCCGGCGGACGGCCGCCGTCCGCCTTTCGGCGGGCCGTCACCGCCCTCCGGGGCCCGAGGGCCGCCGTCCGGCAGGCCGGGCCCGGGTTCCTCCCGCACACCGCTCCGCGTCACCGTCTCCCCCTCGCCGCACCATGGAACGGGCCTGCCCCGCGCCCTGTAGGACGCGGAACAGGCCCGTCAGGTCACTTGGCGCACTCGACCTTGTCCGCCGTGGACTTCCGGGCGTCATCGGGCACGTCCGCGGCGGCCGCGTCGATTTTGACGCCGGCACCCTTGAAGTCCTTGCCGAGGGTCAGCGTCATCGCGGGCACACCCTGGGAGTTGGTGACGCTCTCGCCGGGCTTCATCGCCGAACCGGACAGCCCCATGATGTCGGCCAGGCGGCGTGCCTGGTCGGCCTGGTCGGGGGCGTACTCCAGCGTCGTCCTGCTCAGTTCCTCGGGCGCGTTGCCGGCGTTCTCCGACTTGGTGACGCTCTGGTTCACCTGCAGCCAGCTGAGGGTCTCCTGGGCGCTGCCGTCCACGGCGCCGCCGTTGAGGATCCGCACGCGGACCTCGGAGGCCGGTGCCTTCTCGCCCTTCAGCCGGGCGGCGACGGCGGCCTTCTCCTTCTTCTTCTGCTGCTTGACCTCGGTGAAGGAGACGTCGTTCTTGACCATGTCGAAGACCTGCTGGGCGGACTCCTTCAGCACGACGGTCACCGGCGTCTTCTCGGCCGGGTTGTCCTTGACCGGCACGGTGGCGAAGGTCAGGTTCTTGACGTTGAGCTTGCCCAGCTCCAGACCCAGGTCCTTGAGCTTGTTGATGCTGTCCAACTGGGAGTCGACGGTGAGCGCCTTGGTCCCCGCCTCTGCCAGCTTGATCATCTTCGTCGGACTGGTGAGCGTGTCGTTCGACTTCAGCTTCCGCATCAGCGAGCTCAGGAACTGCTGTTGCAACTCGATCCGGCTCAGATCGCCGCCGAAGCCGACCGAGTGCCGGGTGCGGACGAACGCCAGCGCGTCCTCACCCTCGATGGTGTGCGTGCCCTTGGACAACTTCAGATGAGAATCCGGGTCGTCGATGTCCTTGGCCAGACACACCTCGACGCCACCGACCGCCGACGTCAGCGTCTTCACCGCGTTGAAGTCGGCCACCATGAAGTTGTCCGGCGTGATGCCGGTCAGCTCCGTCACCGTCCGCATGGTGCAGCTGGGCGTACGGCCACCCTGGCCGAGGCTGGTGTTGAAGCGGACGCCGGCCGAGCCCGGGATGATCTTCTCGCTGCCGTCCTCCTGCTGCGTCGGGCAGTCGGGGACGTCGACTATCAGGTCACGCGGAATGCTCAGCGCGGTCGCGTTGGAACGGTCCTTGGAGACGTGCAGCAGGAGCGTGGTGTCGGCGTGCCCCTCGCTGCCTTTGTCGCCGTAGCTTTCGTTGCCGGAGCCGGTGCGCTTGTCGGTGCCGATCAGCAGGATGTTGATCGCCTTGTCCTTGCTGAAGCCGCCCGTGCTGGCGCCGTCGTCGGAGACGGACTGGATGTTGTCGTTCAGATGTTCCAGATAGAGGTACCCGGCCGTGCCGGCCACGAGCACCACGAACGCCATCGTGCCGCCGGTCCACAGCAGGACCTTCTTCGCCTTCGACTTCTTCTTCGCCGGCCGGCGCCCGCGCTGCCCCGGGGGCGGCTCCTGCGGCACACCCCGGCGTCTGCGCTGCGGCGGCACCTCGCGACCGGGTGCCTCCCGCTCACGTTCGGGGGTGCGGCCCGGCGCCGCCGACCGGCCGCGCGCGGCGCCCGCACCCGGGGGGCGCGGTCCGCGCGGTCCGGGAACCGCCGATTGCGGTGCGGAAGGGCCCAGTCGCAGTTCGTATTCGCCGGTGTCCGGGTTGAGTACCCACTGGTCTGCGGGATCGATGTTCTCCGCCCGCCCACGGCCTTGCGCGTCCACGTCGCTTGAATCCTCCGTCGGGCCCACGCGGCGCCTTTCCCCTTCCAAGGCGCTCGGGTCTCGGTCACACAGTGCGGGATTCTCAGGACAGGCCTGAAGGAACGGACGCACCGGAGCGCTCACACTAACGGTCCTGATCGAGTGGAAGCGACGGCGGTGACGAATTCCACTTCCTCACAAGTGGGCAATCCGCCCATTTCTTCGGACAAAGGCGCGGTGCCTTGGGGTTGGCTCGGGGCAGGCTCTACGCGCAGGTGTCCTCGGCGGCCGTGTTTCCCGAGAACGTCGGTGCCGGAGAGGAGTCGCCGGACGCCTTCCCGGATTCCTTTTCCGTGCCCTTCCGGTCACCGTCCGTGTCGACGGCCACGGGTGCGTCCCCGCGCAGCCGTTCGAACAGTTCCTCTGCGGCGGGCTGCGCGAGTTGGTCCCGATTCACGTTCCCGGCGTACGGCTCCCGGGGAACGGTCAGGAAGTGCACCCGCTCCGCGGGGATCTCGCGCAACCCGCGCGCGAGATCGTACAGACCCCGCAGACTGGCCAGCCCCGGGTCGGTCGTGAGCGACGAGGTGGCCGCGTCCAGAACGGGATACAGCTTCACCGGATTCAGCAGAACGTCATTGCCGCTCACCTTGTTGACCAGCGCGCCGAGGAAGCGCTGCTGGCGCTCCATACGGCTGGTGTCGCTGCCGTCGCCGAGGGACTTGCGGGCGCGGACATAACCGAGCGCCTGCTCCCCGTCCAGCGTCACCCGGCCCGCCGGAAGTCTCAGTTCGGCGTCCTCGTCGTCGACGGGCTCGCGCAGGCACACCTCGACACCGCCCACCGCGTCGACCATGTCCTTGAAGCCGTCGAAGTCGACGACGACGTGGTGGTCGACGCGGATGTCCGTGAGTTTCTCCACCGTTCGGATGGTGCAGGCCGAACCGCCCACCGCGAAGGCCGAGTTGAACATCGTGAACACCGGCTCGGCACGCGACCCGTCGGGGCGGCGGCAGCCGGGCACGTCCACCATCAGGTCCCGGGGGACGGACACCGCGGTGGCGCTGCGCCGGCCCGCCGACAGATGCAGCAGGATCACGGTGTCCGAACGTTCCGTCCCCACGTCCCGCCCGTAGCGGGCGTTCTCGTCCCCCGCGCGCGAGTCCGAGCCGATCAGCAGGATGTTCCGGGCGTCCTTGACGAGCGCCGTGGGCCGTTCCCTCTCGAACCGCGCGAGTTCGGCGGCCGCCGCCTCGTCCGGGGTGATGTTCCCCTCCAGCTTCATGTACACCGCCCACCCGGCGCCCGCGGCCGCGAGCAGCGCGACGGTGACGGCGAGCCCGGTGCCGCACGCCCAGCGCCGCCGCCGGCGCCGGGCCCGCCCCCGCCCGCTCGCCGAGGACCCCGTCCCCGGGCCGAGGACACGGCTGCCCCCCGGCTGCGCGGAGGACGCGCCTGCGGTGTCGCTCATGACCGGGTCCACCCCTCACTGCGTACGGCGTGTGGTGGTGCCGTTGGGTACGACGATGACCCGGGACGACGGTCCGGGGCGGGTGGTGGTGCGCCGGACGGGGGAGGGGGTGGGGCGGACGGGGGTGTCGGTGGGGGCCCGGTTTCGGTGGGGCGGTGGGGAACGTGTTCCCGGGGGTGGGGTGGCGCCTTTTACGGCGCGGTGGGGGACGGGGACGCGTTTCCCGGGAGCGGGCCGGCGAGTGACGCCTTCCGCGATGCGGCGGGTGGCGGCGCCGTCACCGGGCGATGACCGTCACCCGTTCGCTCTCCACCCGCTTGTCCAGGGCGTCGTCCCCGAGGCGGTCCAGGTTCCGGCACAGCACCACGGAGCCGCCGGTCGCCAGTGGCCCGTACAGGCCCGTGTTCAGGCCCTCCCACGTGTCGTACGGCCGCCCCGACAGGATCCGCGAACCCGGTCCGGTCAGACCGAGCTCCGGCGCCTCGGCCCGGGCCCGCTCGACCACCTCCGCCCCGGTGAACTCCCGGCCCGCCACGATCAGCGCCGGCTCCTCGGGGCCGACCGGCGCGTACGGCACGAAGCGGTCGCCCTGCCCCGGCACCTCGACGGCGTAGTCGGCGAAGCCCTCCGGCGGCTGCGGGAAGCGCCCGCCGAGAGGCCTGAGAGCCAGCGCGATCCTGGGCCCCGGGCAGGCCCGCGCCGCCTCCAGCGACTCCGGCTCCGGACCGCTCACCACCACGTCCGCCGCCGCCGGGTCCCCGGCCACGTCCGCGACCACGCCCACCGACGCGCACGCCAGCAGCCAGACCGCCGTCTGCCAGTGCGCGGGCAGCAGCAGGGCCACCCGGTCACCGGGTTCCACGGACAGCTCGTCCTGGAGGAGGTTGGCGGTCTTGGCCACCCAATTGGCGAAGGTGGCCACGGACAGTTCGACGCGTTCGCCCGTGGCGTCGTCGTAGAAGGTCACCAGGGGGCGTCCCGGGTCCGCGGCGAGCGCGGAACTCAGCAGGTCGGCAGGGGTGCGGTCGGTGGCGTTCACCCGCGCAAGCGTACGCGGACCCGCCCGCGCGCACCGCCCGCCGGGGGCACCGGTTCGGGGGAACGGGCTCCGACAGGCCGTCAACTCCCCGATGGACAGATTTGTCTGACTGTGTCCAAGCTCAGGGGCATGCGTGGAATTCTTGCTTCCTCAATCGGTGTCACCTGCGCCGCCGCCCTCGCCCTCCCGCTCGTTCCGCCCGCCACCGCGGCGGACGCGAGACCGGCGCCGACGGCAGAGGCGGCCACGCGCGCAGCGGTGACGGACCGGTCCGACGTACCCGGCAGCACCCGGTCGCTGCCCCTGAGACCCCTCAGCCGTGACCGTGCCTCCGGCGTCGTCCTCGGCCTCGCCCCGCGGGCCGTACGGCCCTTCTCCCTTCTCGGCGTCGTCTGGGACGACCCCGCCGCCGAACTCCACGGCCGCGTCCAGGTCCGCACCCGGGCGGCCGGCACCGGCGTCTGGTCCGGCTGGCAGGACGTCGAGACGCACTACGCCGACCACGCGGCCGATCCGGACAGCGCGGAGGGCGCCGCGGACGGGGTCCGCGGCGCCACGGCGCCGCTGTGGGTGGGGGAGTCGGACGGGGTGGAGATCCGGGTCCGGCCGGAGCCCGGTGAGGGCGGGGCCGAGGGGGGTGGGGTGGATGGGACCGGAGTGGATGGGACCGGAGTGGATGGGACCGGGGTGGATGGGACTGGGGTGGATGGGACTGGGGTGGATGAGACCGGAGTGGATGGGACCGGTGCCGGTGAGTTCGGGGCTGTAGAACCAGGGACCGGTGAGCCCGGAACCGGCGACCACTCGGTGTTGCCCTCCGGGCTGCGGCTCGAACTCGTCGACCCGGGGGACGAGGCCCTGGAGAGTCCGCGCACCGGCGTCATGAGCGCCGAAACGACCGCCGCCTCCGCGGCCAACTCCGCACTCGCACCGCTCGGGACCCTGGAGATCCCCGCACTGAGCGGCGAGCGGACCCGGCAGGAGTACCTCACCCTGGGCGGGGCCGAACTGACCGAGCAGCAGCGGGCCAGGCCGTACATCGGGCCGCGCCCCGCCATCGTCACCCGGCGCGGCTGGGGGGCCGACGAGAGCCTGCGGGAGAAGCGGTTCGTGTACACCGGCAAGGTCAAGGCGGCCTTCGTGCACCACACCGCCTCCGGCAACGGCTACACGTGCTCGCAGGCCCCTTCGCTCGTCCGCGGGTTCTACCGATACCACGTGCGGAGCCTGGGCTGGCGGGACATCGGCTACAACTTCCTCGTCGACAAGTGCGGCAGGATCTACGAGGGCCGGGCCGGAGGAGTGGCGAAGGCGGTCAAGGGGGCCCACACCATGGGCTTCAACACCGACACCACGGGCATCGCGGTGATCGGTTCCTACGGCTCCAGGAAGCCGTCCTCCTCCGCCGTGAAGGCCGTCGCCCGGCTCACCGCGTGGAAACTCGGACTGCACGGGATGAATCCACGCGCCAAGACATATCTGAAGTCAGCCGGTGGCAATCTCTACCGAAAAGGTAAGAAGGTACGACTGAACGTGATCTCCGGTCACCGGGACGGGTTCAACACCTCGTGCCCAGGGGGGAAGCTGTACAAGAAGCTCGGCACCGCGCGTTCCACGGCGGCTCGTTACCAGGGCCGCTGAGACGGGCCGGGCGCTCCCTCCTGCCGGAGGCGGTCTGCATACACTGGCCGGCCGAAAGACAGTTCGGCCGGTCCCGGCAGGAAGCAGAGACGACAGGTGACAGAAGCGATCCTCCTGGTCGGCGGCAAAGGCACGCGGCTGCGACCGCTCACGGTGCACACGCCCAAACCCATGGTCCCGGCGGCCGGGGTGCCGTTCCTCACCCACCAGCTGGCGAGAGCGAGAGCGGCGGGCGTCGAGCACATCGTCCTGGCCACGTCCTACCTGGCCGAGGTCTTCGAGCCGTACTTCGGCGACGGGGCGGCCCTGGGGCTGCACATCGAGTACGTGACGGAGGAGGAACCGCTCGGTACGGGCGGCGCCATCCGGAACGTCGCGTCCCGGCTGCACTCGGGTCCGGACGAACCGGTGCTGATCTTCAACGGGGACATCCTGACGGGGCTGGACATCCGGGCGCTGGTGCGGACGCACGAGACGACCGGCGCGGATGTCTCGCTGCACCTGACGAAGGTGACGGATCCGCGGGCCTACGGGCTGGTCCCCACGGACGGGACGGGGCGGGTGCAGGCGTTCCTGGAGAAGCCGCAGACGCCGGAGGAGATCGTCACCGACCAGATCAACGCGGGGGCGTACGTCTTCCGCCGGTCGGTGATCGACACGATCCCGGCGGGGCGGGTGGTGTCGGTGGAGCGGGAGACGTTCCCGGGGCTGCTGGCGGCGGGGGCGCATCTGCAGGGGATGGTCGACTCCACGTACTGGCTGGACCTGGGGACCCCGGCGGCCTTCGTGCGGGGCTCGGCGGATCTGGTGCTGGGCCGTGCGCCGTCGCCGGCGGTGCCCGGGCGCTGCGGGGACCGGCTGGTGCTGCCCACGGCGACCGTGGCACCGGACGCGAAGCTGGCGGGCGGGACGGTGGTGGGCGAGGGCGCGTTCGTGGCGGAGGGCGCGCGCGTCTTCGGCAGCACGATCCTGCCGGGGGCGGTGATCGAGCCGGGCGCGGTCGTCACCGACTCGCTGATCGGTACGCGGGCACGGGTGGGCGAACGCTCGGTCCTCACCGGCACGGTCATAGGCGACGGCGCGATCATCGGCCCCCGCAACGAACTCCGTGAGGGCGCCCGCGTCTGGTGCGACGCGACAATCCCAGCAGGCGCCCTCCGCTTCTCCTCGGACCAGTAACCCCCACAACCGACGGACGGACCGAGCCCCTGTAGCCGGCCACGTCACCGCCGCTCCCGCGGGCAGTCGCACCGCCGCTCCCGCGGGCGGTCGTGCCTCCCCCAGTGCCTCAAGGGCCTGGGAGGTACCCCCAGGGCGGCACGGGTGGGCTGGGGGTACCCCCTCTGGGGGAGGCACCCCGCAAGCGCCGGGCCGCGCGGACACCCCCCCGCCTCACACCCACGCGGAGCACCCCGCCTCACACCAGGCCGCGCAGACCCACTCCGGCCCACACCGACACCGGCCCAGCCGCCCCTCAAAGCCGCCCGATATCCCCGTACGGCATCCGCGGCGCCCGCCGCCCCGGCACCCTCCCGCTCAGCAGAATCAACCGCGCAGCCCGATGCCGCTGCCCCGCATACGGCTCCAACAGCGACAACATCACCGCGTCGTCCGCATCCCGGTCCCCCGCGAGCGCCCACCCCACGATCCCCGGCAGATGCAGATCCCCCACGGTCACCGCGTCCACCGCCCCATGACTCCGCTGCACCGTCTCCGCCGACGTCCACGGCCCGATCCCCGACACCAGCTCCAACCGCGCCCGTGCCGCTTCCGGAGGCATCCCCACCGCCTCCTCCAGCCGCGCGGCGACCCGCACGGCCCGCAGGACCGTCGACGCCCGCTTGTTGTCGACCCCGGCCCGATGCCACTCCCAGGAGGGAATCAGCGCCCACGTCCGCGGCGCCGGCATCACCGACATCCGCTCCGGCGCGGGCCCGGGCGCCGGCTCCCCGTACTTCCGTACCAGCAGCCGCCACGCCCGGTACGCCTCGCCCGTCGTGACCTTCTGCTCCAGAATCGACGGGATCAGCGACTCCAGGACCAGCCCGGTCCGCGTCAGCCGCAGTCCCGGACGCCGGTGCCGGGTCAGTGCCAGCAGCTTGTGCCGGGGCACGAAGGCGGACGGATCGTCGGCGGCACCGAGCAGCTCCGGCAGCTTGTCCAGGAACCAGTCGGCGCCCGGCCCCCACGCCTCCCCCCGGATCCCACCGGAACACCCCGTCACCCGGAGCGTCCCCGGACCTGCCGGCGTCAGGCCGGTCCGCCACACGGAACCGTCCGGCAGCGTCCGGAACGTCGGGTCGCCGGGTCCGCGCCGCAGCGGCCCGAGGACCAGCCCGAGGTCCAGGGGCCCCTCCGGCACCCACGTCCGTACGCGGGCCGGGGCCGGTGCCCGGCGGGGGGTCCCCCCGGGCACGGCGACATGCCCGCCGCGCACCGTCGTACGAGCCGGGCGGGGGGCGAAACGTCCTGCCACGAGAGATCCCAGGGGTGGAAGTGAAGCGGGGGCCCTATGAGGGTAGGCCCCGCCTCACCGCACCTCGATGAAACCGCCCGCGTCCCGCTCCGGCCGCGGGCGCGGGTCCTCAGCCGGGTGGCCGACCGCCACAGCGCCCATCGGGTCCCAGTCCGCGGGCAGGTCCAGGACCTCGCGGACCACCTCGCGGCAGAACATCGTCGACGACACCCACGCCGAGCCCAGCCGCTCCCCGGCCAGCGCGACCAGGAAGTTCTGCACGCCGGCGCCCGCGGCGACCACGAACATCTCCCGCTCCGCGCCGTCGCGCCGCGCGTCCCCGTAGGTGTGCGAGCCGTCCATGACCAGGCAGGGGACGACCAGGTACGGCGCGTTGCGCAGGACGTCGCCGCGGCGGACGCGCTTGGCGACGGACTCCTCCGGCTTGCCGTCGCGGCGCAGGTCCGCGATCCAGGCCTCGCGCATGGCGTCCAGGAGGCGGGTGCGGGAGCCGGGCGACTCCAGCAGCACGAACCGCCACGGCGTGGTGTGGTGCGGGGCCGGTGCCGTGACCGCCGCGGCCACCGCGCGGCGTACGGCTCCGGGGTCGACCGGCTCGTCCGTGAAGGCCCGTACCGTACGGCGCTGGGTCACCGCCTGGCGCACCGCCTCGGACGTGCCGAGGCGGAACATGTCGTCGCGCGCGCCCCGGACCATCGCCCGTGCGCCCTCGCCGTCGTCGGCCGCCACCATGTGCGCCAGTCCGCGGACCACGGCCACCGGGAGACCGGACGCCTTGCCCTTGACCAGGTCGCCCGCCGCGGCGAGCTCGTCGGCCGTGGCGACGACCGTGGCGCCGAGCGGATTGCCGTACGCGTCGGTGCCGCCGCGCAGGTCGTCCAGCACCCGGATGCCCGCCGCGCCGATCGCGACGTCGGTCAGCCCCGCACGCCAGGGCCGGCCGAAGGTGTCGGTGACGATCACACCGACCTCGACACCGAGAGCGTCGCGCAGGCCCTCGCGGATCGCCCGCGCGGAGGCGTCCGGATCCTCGGGCAGCAGCAGGACCGTGCCGGCGGGAGTGTTGGAGGCGTCGACTCCGGCCGCGGCCATGACCAGGCCCTGCCGGTTCTCCACGATGCGCAGGGGACCGCGCCGGGCCACCACGCGCACCGTCTCCGCGTCGATCGCGGCCTCCCGGTCCGTCGCCTCGACGATCCGGCCCTCCGCCTTGGAGACGATCTTCGAGGTGACGAGGAGGACGTCGCCGTCGGACAGGTCCGGTGCGGCGGCCGCGATCAGCTTGGCCAGGTCGTCGCCCTCGTGGATCTCGGGCAGGCCCGCCACGGGCCAGACCCGGTAACCCGTGCTGCTCATACCGCCCGGACCTCCTCCGCCAGCGTCAGCGCCTCCCGCGCCATCCGCGCGGCCGCGTCGACGTCGGTCATCATCAGCGGTACGGCCCGGCAGCGGATCCCCGCCGCCTCGACGCGCTCCACGCAGGCCGCATCGACCGTGTCGACCAGCCAGCCGTCCAGCAGACCCGAGCCGTAGTGCTCGGCCACCGCCGGGGCCGTGGACTCCACGCCGACGGCCGCCAGCACCTTGTCGGCCATGCCGCGCACGGGCGCGTCCCCGACGATCGGCGACAGACCGACCACCGGCACGCCCGCGTCGGCGATCGCCTCCCGGATGCCGGGGACGGCGAGGATGGTGCCGACGGAGACCACGGGGTTGGACGGCGGGAAGAGGATCACGTCGGCCTCGGCGATCGCCTCCAGGACGCCCGGCGCCGGTTTCGCCTGCTCCGCGCCGACCGGCACGACCGCCTCGGCCGGTACCGACGCCCTCAGCCGCACCCAGTACTCCTGGAAGTGGACCGCCTTGCGTTCACCGGAGCCCGCGGCGGAGCCGCTGTCGGGCAACGTGACCGCCACGTGGGTCTCCACGCGGTCGTCGGTCATCGGGATGAGACGCACGCCGGGCTTCCAGCGGTCGCAGAGCGCCTCGGTCACCGCGCTGAGCGGGAACCCGGCGCCGAGCATCTGCGTCCGCACGATGTGCGTGGCGAAGTCCCGGTCGCCGAGCCCGAACCACTCCGGGCCGACGCCGTACGCCGCGAGCTCCTCCTTGAGGTGGAAGGTCTCGTCGGTCCGCCCCCAGCCCTGCTCCTCGTTGATACCGCCGCCGAGCGTGTACATCACCGTGTCGAGGTCCGGGCAGACCTTCAGCCCGAAGAGGTGGATGTCGTCCCCGGTGTTGCCGATGACCGTGATGTCCGCGTCCGGCACGGCCCGCTTCAGACCGCGCAGGAAACGGGCACCGCCGATGCCGCCTGCCAGAACCACAATGCGCATGGGGCCATCCTTGCAGGCCGCTACGACATCGCGTCAGGCAGTTACCGGGCCGGGCGCCGTGCGGGCCTCGCAGTGGGGGGCGGTGGGGGTCCCCCCGGTCGAACGAAGCTGAGACTGGGGGAGCATCGGCATGTCGGTCAGGCCCGGGTGGTAGATGTGCAGGCTGACCGCGGGTTCCAGGGCGTCGTTGACGACCTCGTGCACGTAGCCGGGTGCGAACACGCGCTGGGCGCCGGTCGTCAGCGCGCGCGTGCCGCGCCCGGTGCGCTCGGTCAGGGTGCCGTCCAGGACGGTGAGCACGCCGGAGGAGCGGCCGTGGTCGTGCAGCCCGCTGCCCTGGCCGGGCACCCAGGACAGCAGCCACACCTCGTAACCGGGGCCGGTGCGCAGCCGGTGGTACCAGCGGCTGGTGGCGTCGTACCGGACGAGGTGCTCCCACCGGGAGCGGTCGGCGGCGAGGGAGCGGGCCAGGCCGGCGAACTCGGCGACGGTGGCCGGGTGCTCGCGCGGGGGCTGGAGCAGGTGCGGGACTTCGAGGATGTCACCGGCGATCTGGAGGTCGCTGTCGCTGTTCATGGATGCGGGGGTCCTTGGCGGAGAAGCGGTGGGGGTGAGGGTGTCGCGTCGCGTGCGCCCGGGTCGCGGGCGGCGGCGAGGGGTGCCCTGGTGGGAGCGGAGGAGACAGCGGCCGAGTCGCGTGGGACTCAGCGGTGGCGGGAGCGCGTTGGGCTCAACAGCCGGAACAGCGACAGCTACAGCGAGCGCGGGCAGCACCGAGGAACCCGGCGGAGCGGGTCGAGGTGAGTGCCGGATTCGCGAGCATGCCCACTAGGACAGCGGTTCACTCCTCCACTGTCAACTTGGCGCCCGGTATGTGGGACATGGTTCACCTCATCCGGTTCATCTCGTAGGCGAAAGGTTTGCTCAGTCGTTTCCCGGGACACATGGTGCCCACGGCCGGGCGCCCTGCGCGCCGTTGCGATCCCGTGATCCGACTGTGATCCGGTTCGCTTCGGTGCGGGTGTCGGAACGAGACCGATCCCCTGGGCGTCCTCCCCGTGGAGGCTCCGCGTGGGGCCGGAAGCCTTCGCGGGCCCCGTACGCGTGTCAAGGTTTAGGATGATTTGAACACTTTCCGCTCGGCCTTGGTTCCGCAGAGTGAATAAGGGGCCCAATAGCAGATCTCGGCTTGACTCGCCCGGAGCAGCACACTTGTAATTTCACTCGTGTCGTTCAGCCGGAATCGGTAACGGCTGAATCACGGGGACGCGAAAGACGGACGAGGGGCGCACATGACCGAGCTGGTGGAGCAACTGCTGGTCGACGACGCGGACGAGGAGCTCGGCTGGCAGGAGCGCGCACTGTGCGCCCAGACCGACCCCGAGTCCTTCTTCCCCGAGAAGGGCGGCTCGACCCGGGAGGCGAAGAAGGTCTGCCTCGCGTGCGAGGTCCGCTCCGAGTGCCTCGAGTACGCCCTCGCCAACGACGAGCGCTTCGGCATCTGGGGCGGCCTGTCCGAGCGGGAGCGCCGTCGGCTGAAGAAGGCCGCCGTCTGACGGACCGGCACATCACCGCCGTACGCACAGTACGCGTGTCACTTCGCGCAAACGTTGCTCAAGGCCTGTCGCGGGTGGGTTGTCCACAGGCGGCGGGCCGCTCCGCCCGCCCGGCGCCCGGCCACCGCCCCTCATCGAGACGCTCCGCACCGCCCCGTTCGATCTGCCGATAGTGTGGTCGCTCGTCCGAGACGCCCCGCTGCCCCCATCGGGCACAGGCGTCCCCCACAGACCACCGAACCGGGGCCCGTACCTCGATGTCCGTGCACAGCCACACGGCAGCCCGGCAAGACCTCGCTGCCTCACCTGAGTTCCCGCGTCACGTGGTGACCGCGGTCCTCGTCTCCCACGACGGCGCCCGCTGGCTGCCCGACGCGCTCGCCGGGCTGCTCGGCCAGGAGCGCCCCGTCCAGTTCGCCATGGGCGCCGACACCGGCAGCGCGGACGACTCCGCCCGGCTGGTCGCCGAGGCCCTCGGCGACGACCATGTGCTGCACCTCGCCCGGCGCACCGGCTTCGGCCAGGCGGTCGAGAAGTGCAACCGCAGCGCCCCGCACCTCACGCCGGACGACCTGCCGTACCTGAAGCGGCCGAGCGGCTGGGACCCGGTCACCCGCAGCTGGCGCGACGACGCCTACGACCTGCCGGACCTCCCGCACGGGGAGCCGGTGCAGTGGCTGTGGCTGCTGCACGACGACTGCGCACCCGAACCCGACGCGCTGGCCCAGATGCTGCGCGTCGTGGAGAACGAGTACGAGCTCGGCCGCGACGACGTGGCCGTCGTCGGCCCCAAACTCCGCGGCTGGTACGACCGCAGGCAGCTCCTCGAGGTCGGCGTCTCCATCGCCAACTCCGGCCGCCGCTGGACCGGCGTGGACCGCCGCGAACAGGACCAGGGGCAGCACGACCACGTACGGACCGTGCTGTCGGTGTCCACCGCGGGCATGCTGATCCGCCGTGACGTCTTCGACCGGCTCGGCGGATTCGACCGGCATCTGCCCCTCATGCGCGACGACGTCGACCTGTGCTGGCGCGCCCACTCCGCGGGACACCGGGTCCTGATCGCCCCCGACGCGGTCCTCCGGCACGCCGAGGCCTCCTCCCGCGAGCGCCGCACCGTCGACTGCGTGGGCCGCACCTCCGCCTCCCCGCACAAGGTGGACAAGGCGGGCGCCGTCTACACCCTGCTCGTCAACACCCGCACGGCCGCCCTGCCCTGGGTGCTGCTGCGCGTCGTCCTCGGCACCCTGCTCCGCACCCTCGCCTACCTCGTCGGCAAGGCTCCCGGACAGGCCGTCGACGAGATCCGCGGCCTCATGGGCACCCTGCTTCGGCCCGAACGGATCCTCGCCGGGCGGCGTCACCGCGGCAGCCCGGGGACCGACAAGGGCGAGATGCGGCCGCTGTTCCCGCCGCCCGGCGCGACCGTCCGCGTCACCGTGGAACAGGTCGCGAGCAGCCTCGTGGGCCGCTCCGACCCCGAAACCGCCTCCGGCGCGGGACGCCACGGCAGCGCCGTCGAGTCCGGACCCGGCGGCGACGACGCCGACTTCCTGGAGGTCGAGCAGTTCGCCCGCCTCAAGCGCATCGCCCGCAAGCCCGGCCCGGTGCTCTTCCTGGTGCTGCTGCTCGTCTCCCTCGCGGCCTGCCGCCAGCTCCTCGGCGGCGGCGCGCTCGCGGGCGGCGCCCTGCTCCCCGCGCCCGCCGGCGCCGGCGAGCTGTGGGCCCGTTACACCGACGCCTGGCACACCGTGGGCGCCGGCGGCACCGGATCCGCACCGCCCTACCTGGCGATCGTCGCGGCCTTCGCCGCTCTCCTGCTCGGCTCCACCGGCCTCGCCGTCACGATCCTCCTGGTCTGCTCGGTACCGCTGGCCGGCCTCACCGCGTACTTCGCCTCCCGCCCGCTCGTCGAGTCCCGGCTGCTGCGCGCGTGGGCGGCCGTCGCCTACGCCTTCCTGCCCGCCGCGACCGGCGCCCTGGCCGGTGGCCGCATCGGCACCGCCGTACTCGCCGTACTGCTGCCGCTGATCGCCCGCGCGGGCATCGCCGCGAGCGGCCTCACGAACCCCGCGGGCACCCGCGGCAGTTGGCGTGCCACCTGGGCGTACGCCCTGCTGCTGACGATCACCACGGCGTTCACCCCGATCGTGTGGCCCATCGCCCTGGTCCTCGGCGTCGGCGTACTGGCTCTGCGCAGGACCGACATCCCGGCCTACGGACTCCGCTTCCTGGCCCAACTGGGCACCCCTCTGCTGGTCCTCGCCCCGTGGTCGCTCTCCCTCCTCCCGCTCGGTTTCTTCCGGGAAGCGGGCCTGGAGTACGGCTCCTCCGCCGCCTCCGCCCTCGACCTGCTCGGCGCGAGCCCGGGCGGCCCCGGCACCGCCGGCGGCCTGCTGCTCGTCGGCCTGGTGCTCGCCGCGCTCGCGGCCCTGCTTCGCTCCGAGCGCCGGACGGCGATCCTCACCGCGTGGGCGGCCGCCCTGGTGGGCCTCGTCTTCGCGGTCCTGTCCAACAGCTCCACCTGGGCGGGCCCTGCGACCCTCGTCTACGGCATCGCCGTCCTGGCCGCCGCCGCGCTCGGCGCCGACGGGGCACGCGCGCGTGTCGCCGAGCAGAGCTTCGGCTGGCGCCAGCCGGTCGCCGCGCTGATCGCCCTCGCCTGCGCGATCGGCCCGCTGGTCGCCGTCGCCGGCTGGGTGATCCGCGGCGCCGACGGACCCGTGGAGCGGCGCGACCCCGTCCAGGTGCCCGCGTTCGTCGCCGAGGAGAGCGGCACCCGGGACCAGGCACGCACCCTCGTCCTCGAGGGCGACTCCACCGCCCGGGTCGGCTACGTCCTGGTCCGCGGCTCCGGCGCCCGCATGGGCGACGCGGAGATCGCCGCGGTGGACGGCGAGAACACCGGGCTCGACAAGGTCGTCGCCAACCTCGTCGCCGGCTCCGGCGCCGACCAGGCGGACCAGCTCGGCGGCTTCGCCGTCCGCTACGTCCTCGTTCACCCGGGCGCGCCGCGCGAGGTCACCCGCGTCCTGGACGCCACCCCCGGCCTGTCCCGGCTCAGCCAGCAGGCGGGCGGCGCGCTGTGGCGGGTGGACCGGCAGGTCGCCCGCGCGAGCATCGTCCCCGCCGAGGGCAGCGCCGACGAGCCCGTGCCCGTCGCCGCCGGACCGGTCGACATCCACACCAAGATCCCGAACGGTGCGGAGGGCCGCGTCCTCCGCCTCGCCGACACCACGGCCGAGGGCTGGACCGCCACCCTCGACGGCAAGCCGCTGACCCGCACCACGGTCGACGGCTGGGCCCAGGGCTTCGAACTCCCCGCTTCCGGCGGCACGCTGGACGTCACCTACGACGACCCGATCACCCACACCGCCTGGCTGTGGGCCCAGGGCCTGCTCGCCGTCGTACTCGTCGTCATGGCCCTGCCCGGCCGCCGCCGCGACGTCGACGACGACCTGCCCGAGGAGCCGGCCGTCCCCGCCGAGGCCCTGGCCGGCGAGGGCCGCCGCGCCCGCCGCCTGCGCGCCCAGGCCGAGGCGGAGGCGGAGTCCGCCACCGAAGAACCGGGCGCCGACGAGGACTTCCCCGCCCCGCCCGAGCAACCCCCCGCCCCCGTCCCGCAACAGCCCGACCACGGCGACTGGGACGCGGCGGCGCAGTACCCGAACGCCTACCCGGACGAGCAGTACCAGCAGTACCCGACGGACGCCTACGGCCGGCCCTACCAGGCGGAGGCCTATCCCCAGGGCGGCGAGTACGACCCGTACGCCTACGGCGCCCAGCAGCAGACGCCGTACGACCAGACGTACACACAGGGCTACGACCAGAACTACACCCAGGGCTACGACACGTCGTACGACCCCCATGGCACGGGCAGTGAGCGTCCCGACGGGAGCCAGCAGTGAACCGCACCACCCTGTCCCTGATCGCGGGCGTGACCGCGCTCGCCGCCGTCACCGGCTTCGCCGCGGTGTCCTCACCGGACGCCGGGACCACGGACGGGACGGCGGAGGCGGCGGCCCACCTCCCCGTGGAACGCACGAGCCTGGTGTGCCCTCCGCCCAGCACCTCCGACCTGGCCGAGACGACGTACACGTCCTTCACACCGGTCACGAAGGGCACGGAGAACGAGGGCGGGGCCGAACTCCAGCCGGCCACGGAACAGAAGCCGGACGAGTCGGAGTCCGAGGACGACAAGGACGAGAAGGACGACAAGGACGCCAAGTCGGAGAAGCCCGTACTGGAACCGGAGGACCCCGGCAAGCCGGCCACCGGGGAGACCACCGGCGGCGAGTCCCCCGCCCTCCTCGGCACCGCCGAGGGCCGCTTCGCGCCGGGCTGGACCGTGCAGGAGACGACGACGGTCTCCGCGGGCACGGGCCGGGGCATGCAGGGCGTCACCTGCACGGCCCCGGACACGGAGTTCTGGTTCCCCGGCACGAGCACCGACGCCGACCGCACCGACTACGTCCATCTGACCAACCCCGACGACTCGGCGGCGGTCGTGGACATCGAGCTCTACGGCAAGGACGGTGCCCTCGAGACGACGGTGGGGGAGGGCATCACGGTCCAGCCGCACTCCGCCGAGCCGGTCCTGCTCTCGACGCTCACCGACGAGAAGCAGACCGATGTGACCGTGCACGTGGTGGTCCGCAGCGGCCGGGTCGGTGCCGCCGTACAGGCCCTGGACGACAAGCTGGGCGGCGACTGGCTGTCCGCGTCGACCGACCCGGCCGGCAGCCTGGTCCTGCCCGGTATCCCGAAGGACGCCACCGCCGTACGCCTGGTCGCCTTCACCCCCGGTGACGCCGACGTCGACCTGAAGGTCCGCCTCGCCTCCCCCTCCGGCCTGATCACCCCGGCCGGCCACGACACCCTCCATGTGAAGGGCGGCATGACGGCGGCCGTCGACCTGGACGACATCACGCGCGGCGAGGCGGGCTCCCTGGTCCTGACGGCGCCGGACGACTCCGTCCCGGTGGTGGCGGCGGTACGGGTGCTGCGCGGCAAGGGCGACAACCAGGAGTCGGCCTTCGTCCCGGCCGCACGACCGGTCGGCACGCGTGCGACGTCCGTGGACAACACGGCCAAGGGCACGACGCTCTCGGTGACGGCTCCCGGGGGCACGGCGAAGATCAAGGTCACGGCCTCGGCGGGCACCGAGGGTGGTACGGCGGTCTCGAAGACGTACACGATCAAGTCGGGCACGACGCAGGACCTCGAGGCGCCGGTGCCGGCCGGGGTGAAGGGCACGTACGCCCTCACGGTGGAACCCGGGTCCGACACGCCGGTCTACGCGTCCCGGACGCTGACGACGACGGAGAACGGCGTCCCGTTCTTCACGGTCCAGCCCCTCCCGGACGACCGGGGGACGGTGGCGGTGCCGGAGTCGAACGAGGACCTGTCGATCCTGCAGAAGTAACCACACAGCGGGAGCACCGCAAGTGCGCCGCTCCCGCTCCCGCGGGGAGTCGTGCCGCTGGGGCGATGGGGGTCCCCCCGCGCGAGCGAAGCCGAGAGTGGGGGAGGGCGGGCGCGACGGCACCCCGCAAGCGCCGGGCTGCGCGACCCCACCCCCGGCCCCCACCAGCGCGGGGCGCCCAAGAAGACGCCGGGCTGCGTACCCCCACCCCCCGCCAACGCCGCACAGGCACCGCAGGCACCGCAGGCACCGCAGGTACCCGCACGGAACGCTCAGTCCTCCCCGTACAGAGGATCCACCGTCTCCGGCGTCAGCCCCAGCAACTCCGCCACCTGCTCGACCACGACCTCATGCACAAGAGCAGCCCGCTCGTCCCGCCCCTTGGTGCGGATCTCCACCGGCCGCCGGTAGATCACCACCCGCGCCGGCCGCCCCTCAAGAGCAGCCACGGTCCCACCCAGCGGCACCGCCTCGTCGCTCCAGGCACCCCCGTCCAGCCGTGGCACGTCCAGCACCAGGAAATCGATGCCGGCCAACTGCGGCCACCGCCGCTCCAACCGCTCCACGGAGTCCTGCACAAGATCCGCGAACGTCTCCGCACGACTCGCGGCGAGCGGCACCTGCGGAGGTGCGATCGGGCCGCGCATGCCCCGGCCGTGGCGATCACGGCGTCGGGGCCCGGGGCCGGCGGCACGGGGCGTCACAGAGCTGTCCATCACTGCGAAGCGTAGCCGTCACGTCGCCGCCCCGCCCGATCCCCGCACGCGTTCCGGCCGACCCGCACGGCATGTCACAACATGACCATTCCAGCCAAGGTTGGGCTCGATTCCGTATCCCTCCGAGACCGATGACCTCAAGGCAATTGACGGTGTTTGTGTCGAATGGTGATCAAAATCAGTGCCGACCAGCCCCTCGGAACCTCACGCCGACCCAGGTCGGCAAGGTGTGCCCAAAGGGGCGTGTGGGGCGTTTCACGCCACGACACGGTGGAGTGACCTGGTGGAGAGTCGTCGCGGCCCGCTCAAGAGTGCGGTACCGTCCAACATCGTGAGCCCTGTACGTCGCTGTTCGCGCACCGCCTGCGGCCGTCCCGCCGTCGCGACGCTGACGTACGTCTACGCCGACTCGACCGCGGTCCTCGGCCCGCTCGCCACCTACGCCGAACCCCACTGCTACGACCTGTGCGCGGAACACTCCGAGCGCCTCACCGCACCGCGCGGCTGGGAGGTCGTCCGTCTGCTCGACGGTTCGGCCCCGGCCCAGCCCAGCGGAGACGACCTGGAAGCGCTTGCGAACGCGGTGCGCGAGGCGGCCCGCCCCCAGGAGCGAGCGGCGGGAGCCGGTGGCGGTTCCCGCACCGCGGACCCCATGGAGGTCGCGCGCCGCGGCCACCTGCGCGTACTCCGCTCCCCGGACAACTGACCGGGGCGAGTCTCCCTTCCCGCACCTCAGGCACCACATCAACCCCGCACGCCCATTGACGCCTGCTTGTCGCGGACACGACCATTTCCTGGAGTGCAGCGAGAAATCGCTTTCGCACAGCGGAAATCCGGGAGGCGCCCGTGTACGTCCAGGAACTGGAACCCGTCGTCGGCTCGCTCGGCCTCTCCGCCCTGGTGGCGGCCCTGCCGCTCGTGATCGTCCTGGTCCTGCTCGGCGGCGTCCGGATGAAGGCACACTTCGCGGGCCTGATCGGCCTGCTGGCGGCCGTCCTGGTGGCCTGTCTGGCGTACGGCATGCCACTGGACCAGACGCTCTCCAGCGGCGTCCAGGGCGCCGTCTTCGGCATCTTCCCCATCATGTGGATCGTCATCAACGCCCTGTGGGTCTACCGGATGACCGTCCGCACCCGCCACTTCGACATCCTCCGACGCTCCTTCGGCCGCCTCTCCGACGACCCCCGCATCCAGGCACTCGTCATCGCGTTCTGCTTCGGCGCCCTGCTGGAGGCCCTCGCCGGATTCGGCGCCCCCGTCGCGATCTCCGCCGTGATGCTGGTGGCCCTCGGCTTCGACCCCGTACGCGCCGCCGTGGTCGCGCTGGTCGCCAACACCGCGCCGGTGGCGTTCGGCGCCATGGGTACGCCCGTCGTCACGCTCGCCCAGGTCACCGGCCTGCCACTGGACTCCGTGGCCTCCGTGGTGGGCCGCCAGACCCCGCTGCTGGCTCTCGTGGTGCCTCTCGTGCTGGTCTGGCTGGTGGACGGCCGCCGCGGCCTGCGCGAGACCTGGATCCCCGCACTGGCCTGCGGAGTCGCCTTCGCCGTGGCGCAGTTCGCCGCCTCCAACTACGTCTCCGCGCAGCTCGCCGACATCGGCGCCGCCCTGGCCGGCGCCGGTGCCCTGGTCGCCGTACCGCACGCGCGGGTGCCCGCCGCCGAGTCCGTACGGACCTCCGTGCTGACCGGCGCGCGCAGCGAGGAACTGGACGAGGAGGACCCGCGCGGCGAGGTGGTACGGGCCTACGCCCCGTACGCGCTGATCGTCGCGATCTTCTCCGTCGCCCAGATCCCGGCGGTGAAGGACTGGCTCGCCGGTGCCACCCAGACCTACGACTGGCCCCTCCTGGACGTCGTGGGACCGGACGGTGAGCCCGTCGGCGGCAACATGTTCACCTGGCCGATCGTCTCCACCGGCGGCACCCTCGTCCTGTTCGCCGGAGTGCTCACGGCGGCGGTGATCGGGGTGCACGCGCGCGTGGCGGTCAAGGAGTGGCTGGCGACGGTCCGCGAACTGCGGTTCGCGATCCTCACGGTGACGTCCGTCCTGGCCCTCGCCTACGTCATGAACCTCTCGGGCCAGGCGGCGACGATCGGCCGCTTCGTGGCCGCGGCCGGGGCCGGCCTCGCCTTCCTGTCCCCGGTCCTCGGCTGGTTCGGGGTCGCGGTCTCCGGTTCGGACACCTCCTCCAACGCCCTCTTCGGCTCCCTCCAGGTGACCGCCGCCCAGCAGTCGGGGCTGTCGCCCGAACTACTGGCCGCCGCCAACAGCTCCGGCGGCGTCCTCGGCAAGATGATCTCGCCGCAGAACCTCACCATCGCCTGCGCGGCCGTCGGACTGGCGGGCCGCGAGGGCGATCTGCTGCGCAAGGTGCTGCCCTGGAGCCTCGGCCTGCTGCTCGTGATGTGCCTGATCGTGGTGGGCCAGAGCACGGCGGCGCTCGGCTGGATGCTGCCCTGAGCCGCCGCGCCATCCGTGGGCCCGTTCGACGGCCCCGACCGGGGTGTCACCCTCTACGGGTAGTTTGTGGTGACCGACAGGACTTCCGGAAGGGCTGGCCGTGGCTGCTGATCTGTCGCAGATCGTGAAGGCGTACGACGTGCGCGGAGTCGTCCCCGACCAGTGGGACGAGTCCCTCGCCGAGCTCTTCGGCGCCGCCTTCGTCCGGGTGACCGGGGCGGCCGCCGTCGTCACCGGTCACGACATGCGGCCGTCGTCCCCCGGCCTGTCGGGAGCCTTCGCGCGCGGGGCGGCGGCCCGGGGCGCCGACGTCACCGAGATCGGTCTGTGCTCCACGGACCAGCTGTACTACGCCTCGGGCGCACTGGACCTCCCCGGCGCGATGTTCACGGCCTCGCACAACCCGGCCCGGTACAACGGCATCAAGCTCTGCCGCGCGGGCGCCGCCCCCGTGGGCCAGGACACGGGTCTGGCGGAGATCCGGGAGCTCGTCGAGCGATGGAGCGAGCCGGGCGCCCCGGAACCGACGACCGGTCCCCGGGGGACGATCACCCGGCGCGACACGTTGGACGACTACGCGGCGTACCTGCGCTCGCTCGTCGACCTGGCCTCCGTCCGCCCCCTGAAGGTCGTCGTCGACGCGGGCAACGGCATGGGTGGGCACACGGTCCCGACGGTCTTCGCCGGCCTGCCGCTCACCCTCGTCCCGATGTACTTCGAACTCGACGGCACCTTCCCCAACCACGAGGCCAACCCCCTCGACCCGGCCAACCTCGTCGACCTGCGGAAGCGGGTCCGCGAGGAGGGCGCCGACCTCGGCCTCGCCTTCGACGGCGACGCCGACCGCTGCTTCGTCGTCGACGAGCGGGGCGAACCGGTCCCCCCGTCCGCGATCACCGCCCTGGTCGCCTCCCGCGAGCTGGCACGCAACGGCGGCAAGGGCACGATCATCCACAACCTGATCACGTCCTGGTCGGTCCCCGAGGTCGTGCGGGAGAACGGCGGCACCCCCGAGCGCACCCGCGTGGGCCACTCCTTCATCAAGGCCGAGATGGCCAGGACCGGCGCGATCTTCGGCGGTGAGCACTCCGCGCACTACTACTTCCGCGACTTCTGGAACGCCGACACGGGCATGCTGGCGGCCCTGCACGTCCTCGCCGCCCTCGGTGGCCAGCAGGGCACCCTGTCGGCCCTGGTCGCCCAGTACGACCGCTACACCGGCTCCGGCGAGATCAACTCCACGGTCGACGACCAGACCGCCCGTCTCGCCGCGATCAGGGCCGCGTACGAGGGCCGTGACGGCATCACCCTCGACGACCTGGACGGCCTCACCGTCACCTCCACCGACTGGTGGTTCAACGTCCGCCCCTCCAACACGGAACCCCTCCTCCGTCTGAACGCCGAGGCCCGCGACGAGCCCACCATGAAAAAAATCCGCGACGAGGCCCTGACGATCATCAGATCCTCCTAGCCACATCCCCCGCCCGCGGCTGCTCCCGCGAGCAGCTGCCGCGTGCCGCCGTTCCCGCGGGCAGTCGTGCCTCCCCCGCTCGAGCGCAGCCGGGAGTGGGGGAGGGTGTGCCGGGGGCACCCCTCCGGGGGAGGCACCCCGCGAGCGCCGGGCCGCGCGAACACCCCCCGGCGCACACCAGTACCGGGTACCGTGCGATCCCGCCCACCCCACCGCCCGCCCCCCACCGGCGGTACCCTGACCAGCACATCCACCCAGCGAAGGGACCCCCATGCCACTCGAAGCCGGCCTCCTGGAGATCCTCGCCTGCCCGGCCTGCCACTCCCCCCTCAAGGAGCAGGAGCAGGAGCAGGCCACGGAACTGATCTGCACCGGCCAGAACTGCGGCCTGGCCTACCCCGTCCGCGACGACATCCCCGTCCTCCTCGTCGACGAGGCCCGCCGCCCCGCGTGACCGACGCGCATCCGACGTCCCGCGGACCGACGACGCCCCGCCGATCGGAGATCGGAGATCGGAGCCTGCCGCCCATGCTCGACGAATCGCTGCTCGACTCACCGGAGGGCCTCGCCGAGGCCGACCGCCGCGCCCTGCTCCGCGGCGCCGCCGAAGCCGGAGCCCGCGTCCGCACCGCCGCCCGGCACGTCGCCGAGGCCGGCGTCAACGACCTGAAACCCGACGGCCGCCCCCGCGCCGTCCTCATCGCCGGCCCCGGCGCCGCCGCCACCCAGGCCGCCGACCTCCTCGGCACTCTGGCCGGCGCCGGCAGCCCCGTCACCCGCCTCGCACCCACCGGCGTCGCCCCCGTGGCAGGCGCCCTGCGCTGGGAACTGCCCGGCTGGGCCGGCTCCGTGGACCTGCTCCTCATCGCCACCCCGGACGGCACCGAACCGGGCCTGTCCCTGCTCTCCGAGCAGGCCTACCGCCGCGGCTGCACCGTCGTCGCCGTGGCTCCCGCCCGCACCCCGCTCGCCGATGCGGTCGGCGGCTCCCACGGCCTGTTCGTCCCCATGGCGACCGCGCCCTACGACCAGGACGAACCCCTCGCCGCCTCCGCCCCCGGCGTCCTGTGGGCACTGCTCACCCCGCTGCTCGCGCTCCTGGACCGCACCGGCCTGCTCACCGCCCCGCCGGACACCCTGGAGAAGATCGCCGCCCGCCTCGACCTCATCGCCGAACGCTGCGGTCCGGCCGTCGCGACGTACAGCAACCCCGCCAAGACCCTGGCCGCCGAACTCGCCGAAGCGCTGCCCGTCGTATGGACCGAGGGCGTCTCGGCAGGCCCGGCCGGCCGCCGGTTCGCCGCCGCGCTCGCCGAACTGTCCGGCACCCCCGCCGTCGTCGCCGAACTGCCCGAGGCGCTCGCCGCGCACAGCGCCCTGCTCGCAAGCCGACTCGCCGCCGGTGCGGACCCGGACGACTTCTTCCGCGACCGCGTGGAGGAGGCACCCGCCCTGCACGCGCGCGTGGTGCTGCTCCGCGACCGCCCCATCGGCGGCCTCACCGCCGCCCCCGCCGCCCGTGAAATGGCGCTCACCCACGACACGCCGATCAGCGAGCTGGAACCGGAGGCGGGCGGCGAACTGGAGACCCTCGCGGAACTGATCGCCGTCACGGATTTCGCCGCCGTTTACCTGGCGCTCGCCTCGGGAGCCCGATGATGCCCGGGAACCCCTGACCCCCCTCCGCGCAGACGCACGACACCGCGCGCCCGCACGAGAACCGGCAGAAGGAACGCAGAGAACCCCATGGACCGCCTCGACAACACCATCCGCCCCTACGCCTGGGGTTCCACCACCGCCCTCCCGCGGCTGCTCGGCACCGAACCGACCGGCGAGCCGCAGGCGGAGATGTGGATGGGCGCCCACCCCGGCGCGCCCTCGCGCACCGGCCGGGGCACGCTCGTCGAGGTCGTCGACGCCGCCCCGGAGCGGGAACTCGGCCCGGACTCGGTCGCCAGGTTCGGCCCCCGCCTGCCCTTCCTGCTCAAACTCCTCGCCGCCGGAGCCCCGCTCTCCCTCCAGGTCCACCCCGACCTGACCCAGGCGAAGGAGGGCTACGCGGACGAGGAGCGCCGCGGCGTCCCCGCGACCGCCCCGCACCGCAACTACAAGGACGCCAACCACAAGCCCGAACTGATCTGCGCCCTCACCGAGTTCGACGGCCTGTGCGGCTTCCGTGCCCCGCAGCGCGCCGCCGAACTCCTCGACGGCCTGGGCGTCGACTCCCTCAAGCCGTACGTCGACCTGCTGCACGCCCACCCCGAAGAGGCGGCCCTGCGCGAGGTCCTCACCGCGATCCTCACCGCCGACCCCGACGAGATGGCTCGCACGGTCGCCGAAACCGCTGCTGCCTGCGACCGCCTCGGCGGTGCCTACGCCCCGTACGCCGACATCGCCCACCACTACCCGGGCGACCCCGGTGTCATCGCCGCGATGCTCCTCAACCACGTCCGGCTCCAGCCCGGCGAGGCTCTCTTCCTCGGCGCCGGCGTCCCGCACGCCTACCTGGACGGCCTCGGCGTCGAAATCATGGCCAACTCCGACAACGTCCTGCGCTGTGGCCTGACCCCCAAACACGTCGACGTCCCCGAACTCCTGCGCATCGTCCGCTTCGAGGCAGGCGAACCCGGCGTGCTGCGCCCGGAGGCCGGCCCGGACGGCGAGGAGGTCTACGAGACCCCCACCGACGAGTTCCGCCTCTCCCGCTACGTCCTCCCCGCGGGCGGCGCCACCCACGACCTCACCCTGACCACCCCGCAGATCCTGCTCTGCACCGCCGGCTCCGTACGGGCGGGTGAGCACGAACTGACCCCGGGCACATCCGTGTTCGTCCCTTCGGGTGAGAAGGCCGAAGTGTCGGGTACCGGAACCCTGTTCAGGGCCACCGTCGTCGCCTGACCGCCCTGTGACGGCGACCTGACACGCCGTCGCCGGACCCGGCTGCAACAATGGCCCACCGTCAAAGGACGGGCAAAGTCCCGGGCTGCGTACGCACACGCATGCCCGGGCTTCACACGGCGTACGAAGGGACAACGCGAACACATGAGCGCGTCAGGCGGCACCAAGGCGATCGTGGCGGCACTCGCCGCCAACCTCGCGATCGCGGTAGCGAAGTTCGTGGCGTTCCTCTTCAGTAACTCCTCGTCGATGCTCGCGGAGTCCGTGCACTCGCTCGCCGACTCCGGGAACCAGGCCCTGCTCCTGCTCGGCGGCAAGAAGGCACAGCGCCAGGCCACCAAACAGCACCCCTTCGGTTACGGCCGTGAGCGCTACATCTACGCCTTCCTCGTCTCCATCGTGCTCTTCTCGGTCGGTGGCATGTTCGCCCTCTACGAGGGCTACGAGAAGATCAAGCATCCGCACGAGCTGACGCACTGGTACTGGCCGGTCGGCGTCCTCGTCTTCGCGATCATCGCCGAGTCCTTCTCCTTCCGCACCGCCATCAAGGAGTCCAATCCCCTGCGCGGTGGGCGCTCCTGGAAGGAGTTCGTCCGTCACGCCAAGGCACCCGAGCTGCCGGTCGTCCTCCTGGAGGACCTCGGCGCGCTCGTCGGTCTGGTCCTCGCCCTCGGCGGTGTCGGCATGGCCCTGGCCACCGGCGACAGCGTCTGGGACGGCATCGGCACCCTGTGCATCGGTGTCCTGCTCATCCTGATCGCCCTGGTCCTCGCCGCCGAGACGAAGTCGCTGCTGCTCGGTGAGGCCGCAGGCGCCGAGGAGACCCAGAAGATCGAGGCCGCCGTCGTCGACGGCGACACCGTCACCCGCATCATCCACATGCGCACCCTCCACATCGGCCCCGAGGAACTGCTGGTCGCCGCGAAGATCGCCGTCCGGCACGACGACACGGCCACCGAGATCGCCTCCGCCATCGACGCCGCCGAGTCCCGCATCCGCGACGCCGTCCCGATCGCCCGCGTGATCTACCTGGAGCCCGACATCTACAGCGAGACCGAAGCCGCCAAGGGCCCCGACCCCGAGGCCACCCCCGGCGGTCCGACCCCCCAGGACGCCGGACACTGAGCACCGGCCCCGCCGGCACCCGCAGGACCTCGTGACGGAGGGGCCCGCCACCTCGGCGGGCCCCTCCGCCGTCCGGAGCGGCCCCGCGCCTCAGAAGTGCGCCGGCCACAACTCCGTGCCGAACTCCGCCGCCCGGCCCGCCCCGCGAGCACACCGACCAGGCCCGCGATCGCCGGCAGCAGCCCGAACAGCGTGGCCCCGGCGAGCAGCACCACATCCAGACGGTCCTCCGTCACACGGCCTCGCACCACCTCCGCGGGCACCGTGCCGCCGTGGTCGTCGGCGAAGAAGCGGGAGTCCCGCGCATTCGGACGGTGATCGCCCAGCAGGAAGAGCCGCTCCTGCGGCACCCGGACGTCGTACTGCTGCGGAAAGGGGCCGTTGACGTCCCCGTCCTTGACGTACGGCTCCTCGAACGTCCTGCCGTTCACCGTGAGCCGCCGCGCGGACCCCTCGCCCTCGCAGCACACGATCCGGTCACCGCCCACCCCGATGACCCGCTGCATGACGAGCCCGCCTCCCGGCCAGCGGCCGGGCGCCGGGAACAGCACCACGTCACCACGCCGCACCTCGGCCCCGTCCACGCGCGCGTGGACGACGTCGTCACCGAGCCGGTGCGTCGGCGCCATGCTCCCGCCCCGCACATCGGCCATCCCGTAGTTCAGCCGCAGCGCCCCCAGGGACGCCACCACCGACAGCAGCCCCGCCGCGAGCATCACCCACCCCGCGACCAGCGTTCCCCGTCCCGTGCCCATGCCCGGCCCCCTCCCCACACGGCCCACTCGCGCGGGGTGAGGCCGGCGGCCCGCTCGGCGACGACCGCCGGGGACCGGGGACAGGGCGCCCGCCAGATCGGCCTGATGTGTACGCGGCCGGACTGGGGGCGGCCGGGCCCGGCGGTGTAGCTTGGGACGGAGCCAGACGTCGCTGCTGATGGCGGTCGGGCGGTCCCCAGCGGACCGGCCGAGGGAGAGAGGGCCTCCGACGGACTGCGCTGCGCGCACGCGGGCATGCCTGTGTCCTCCTCGGGCACCCCTGTGTCCGACGCCGCGCAGACCAGCCGTACCCACCTCGACCCACACCCCGAGGAGCAGCCCGCAATGACGACTGTCGACAACCGACAGGACTTCAAGGTCGCCGACCTCTCCCTGGCCGAGTTCGGCCGCAAGGAGATCACCCTCGCCGAGCACGAGATGCCCGGCCTGATGGCGATCCGCAAGGAGTACGCCGACGCCCAGCCCCTGGCCGGCGCCCGCGTCACCGGCTCCCTGCACATGACCGTGCAGACCGCCGTCCTCATCGAGACCCTGGTCGCCCTCGGCGCCCAGGTCCGCTGGGCGTCCTGCAACATCTTCTCCACCCAGGACCACGCCGCGGCCGCCATCGCCGTCGGCCCGGACGGCACGCCCGACAACCCGCAGGGCATCCCGGTCTTCGCCTGGAAGGGCGAGACCCTGGAGGAGTACTGGTGGTGCACGGAGCAGGCGCTGACCTGGCCGGACAGCCCCACCGGCGGCCCCAACATGATCCTCGACGACGGCGGTGACGCCACCCTCCTCGTCCACAAGGGCGTCGAGTACGAGAAGGACGGCAAGGTCCCCTCCGTCGACACCGCCGAGAACGAGGAACACCGCGTCATCCTCGAACTCCTCAACCGCACCATCACCGACGGCTCCCAGAAGTGGACCCAGCTCGCCTCCGAGATCCGCGGTGTCACCGAGGAGACCACGACCGGCGTCCACCGCCTGTACGAGATGCAGCGCGACGGCACCCTCCTGTTCCCGGCGATCAACGTCAACGATGCCGTCACCAAGTCGAAGTTCGACAACAAGTACGGCTGCCGCCACTCCCTGGTCGACGGCATCAACCGCGCCACCGACACCCTGATCGGCGGCAAGACCGCGGTCGTGTGCGGCTACGGCGACGTGGGCAAGGGCTGCGCGGAGTCCCTGCGCGGTCAGGGCGCCCGCGTCATCGTCACCGAGATCGACCCGATCTGCGCCCTGCAGGCCGCGATGGACGGCTACCAGGTCACGACGCTCGACGAGGTCATCGACAAGGCCGACATCTTCGTCACCACGACCGGCAACAAGGACATCATCATGGCCACCGACATGGCCAAGATGAAGCACCAGGCCATCGTCGGCAACATCGGCCACTTCGACAACGAGATCGACATGGCCGGCCTCGCCAAGGTCCCCGGCATCGTCAAGGACGAGATCAAGCCGCAGGTCCACACCTGGACCTTCCCCGACGGCAAGAAGATCATCCTCCTCTCCGAGGGCCGCCTGCTGAACCTGGGCAACGCCACCGGCCACCCGTCGTTCGTGATGTCCAACTCCTTCGCGGACCAGACCCTGGCCCAGATCGAGCTGTTCACCAAGCCCGACGAGTACCCGACCGGTGTCTACGTGCTGCCCAAGCACCTCGACGAGAAGGTCGCCCGCCTCCACCTCGACGCACTCGGCGTCAAGCTGACCACGCTCCGCCCGGAGCAGGCCGAGTACATCGGCGTGCAGGTCGAGGGCCCGTTCAAGTCGGACCACTACCGCTACTGAGCCCACGCTCCCGCTTCGGGGAGTCCGTCCGTGCACGGACGGACTCCCCGGCAGCAGGTCCTCCGAGGCAGGCCCCCGCACCCCCGTGCCGGGGGCCTGCCCCATTGGCGGACCGGTGACCGGCCCAGCCCGTTACGACCCAGGACCCCCATGCCTCGCGGCCGCTATTCGCTCCATGATCCGCACGATCACACCCCCCTCGCAGAAGAACACTTCCACTGCGCCCCCGGCCCCTCCGGCTGGCGCTACGTCTCTCAGCTCACCGCCCCCTCAGGCGATCACCTGGGCTCGGTCGACCTCGCCCTCGACGAACTCGGCCGCCCCATCCGCCTCGAACTCCATGCCGCGAGCTGGCAGGTCCGCGGCGCCGCCCTCGACGGCGTCACCTGGGTCCGCACCGACCCCACCGGAATCCATGCCACCGAAGGCAACGTGCGCGCCCACACCTTCACCGGCTCGTCCCCCGCCTTCCTCGTCGCCACCGCCCGCCTCCTGCGCCTCACCCCCTCGGCACCAGCCACCCGCGTACGCCTCGTCGCCTTCACGGACCCGGTCCTCGCCCCGCGCACCCTGGACCAGTCCTGGGCGCTGGTGAAAAGAGAAGCACACGCCACTGACAACGGCCCCCTGACCGTGGACGAATACCAGGTCACAGCCCTGGACACAGGCGAGCAGCACTCCGTGCACCTCGCCGGGGACGTGGTCCTCGCGGCCCCCGGCATCGAACTGGAGAACCTCGAATCACCACCGTCGGTCTTCGACTGACCGGCGCTTCCCGAAGACGCCTACGCCGGCGGGGCGAACCCCGTCGACGGCCGATCGGCCGATGGTCCCTCCTGCGGCGCACGCACCACGGCTCCCGGATCCGCCGACGGATACGCAGCCGGCCGTACATCCGGCACGACGGCCGCAGCGGGATACACCGGCGGGGCACAGGCGCCGGCCGAACCAGCCGGACCCGCGGGCCCGCCGCCCCCGGCCGGTCCATGCTCGAACGCCCGCCGGACCTCCCGGGCCTGCCGCTCCTGCACCACCGCCGCGAGATACGCCGCGGGCGGCACTCCCGGCGGCACCGGCGCCCCCGTGCGCTCAGCCAGGTCCGCGGCCAGCCGCTCCGCCATCGACCAGCCGACCTGCGGATCGAGCTGCCCCATCCGCGTCAGGTACTGCCGGACGGCGAGCCACAGACCATCGGGCACCGCCGACAGATCGAGCCCCGAGAAACGCCCGGCCAACCACGGCGGAGGCGGCGGCACGAACCCCGCCTGTCCGACCGGCACCCGCTCGCGCACGACCAGGGTCCCCGCGAACACGTCCCCGAGCCGGCGCCCCCGCGCCGAAACCAAGGACGCGATGCAGGCCACGACCCCGAGCGTCATCAGGATCTCGATCACGCCGATCAAGCCCCGCACCAGCGCGTGCCGGAACCGGATCGGCCCCCCGTCGTCCCGCACCACCCGCAGCCCGCAGGCCATCTTCCCGAGCGACCGCCCATGGCTGAGCGTCTCGACCAGGATCGGCCCACCGACCAGCACGAGGACGAACAAGGCGATCGAGATCGCCGTCTGCGCCGCCTCGTCCAACGATGCCGTGGCTGCCACCAGAGCGATGGTCACCGCGACATAGACGGCCACGGCCGCCACCAGATCGAGCAGCACGGCCAGTGCCCTGCTGGGCAGTCTCGCGGGGCGTAGTTCCAACGCCACCGCCTCGCCCGTCACCAGCTCACTCACGCCCGCCGCCCTTCCCTGGCCTGCCCCGAACACCGCCAGTCTGCCAAGCTGATGGCACATCGCACCGCAGTACGACCAGCCGATCATCCTTCCACCGGTCGGGCCGACCGCCGACGAACAGCCGAGGAGCAGGCACACCGATGGACCTCGACGTCTTCGTCTCCGCCCACCGCGCGGAGTGGGACCGCCTCGACGCCCTGCTCCGGCGCCAGCGCCGCCTCACCGGCGCGGAGGCCGACGAACTCGTCGTCCTCTACCAGCGCACGGCCACCCACCTCTCCCTGATCCAGTCGGCCGCCCCCGACCCGCAACTGACCGGCCGGCTCAGCCAACTGGTGGCACGCGCGCGAAGTGTCGTGGCCGGCGCCCGCCGCGCCTCCTGGCGGGACGTCACGCGCTTCCTGTCCCACAGTTTCCCGGCCGCCGTCTACAAGTCACGCCACTGGTGGGTGCCCACAGCGCTCCTCTCCACAGCCGTCGCGGCACTCCTCGGCTGGTGGATAGGCACCCACCCCGAAGTGCAGGCGTCCATAGCGGCCCCCAGCGAGCTGCGTGAGCTCACCCGCCCCGGCGGCCAGTACGAGACGTACTACTCGAGCCACCCCGCGGCCTCCTTCGCCGCCCAGGTCTGGACGAACAACGCGTGGGCCGCGGCCCTCTGCCTGATCCTGGGTGTCTTCCTGGGCCTGCCGGTTCTCTGGATCCTCTTCCAGAACATGCTCAACCTGGGCGTCGGCTTCGGTCTGATGTCCTCCGCCGGCCGTCTCGACACCTTCCTCGGCCTCGTCCTGCCGCACGGCCTCCTGGAACTCACCGCGGTCTTCGTCGCAGCCGGCACGGGCCTCCGCCTCGGCTGGACCGTCGTCGACCCGGGCCCCCGCACCCGACGCACAGCCTTGGCGGCAGAAGGCCGGGCGGCCCTGGCCATGGCGATCGGCCTCGCCCTGGTCCTCTTCATCTCCGGCGCCATCGAAGGCTTCGTCACCCCATCGGGCCTGCCCACCTGGGCGCGCATCACCATCGGGGTCATCGCCGAGCTGGCCTTCCTGGCCTACGTCTATGTCCTGGGCAGACGTGCGGCGCGCGCCGGAGAGACCGGTGACCTGGAGGCATTCGAACGCAGTGCCGACGTGCCCACGGCTGCCTGATGTGCGCGAGGGTCCGCTGAGCTGCTAGTCTCCTCTTCGCCCCGCAGGAACCGTTGACACGGATCAGGCGAGGAGGTAGATTCAAACAGTTGCCTGGAGACGGGGTCTGACCCGGAAGGCGACAGTGAGCATCTATCAGCTTCTCATCGAAACGTTGATTTCGAAGAAGCACCTCCCGATAAATCGGAAAACGAAGGCCGGTCAGTCCGCCCTGGAACTTCTGATAAAGTCGGAACCGCCGGAAAGGGAAACGCGAAAGCGGGAACCCGGAAAGCACCGAGGAAATCGGGTCGGAAAGATCTGATAGAGTCGGAAACGCAAGACCGAAGGGAAGCGCCCGGAGGAAAGCCCG